>JAUSEB010000413.1 GCA_030650495.1 Armatimonadota bacterium
CTCCGCCGGAGGCGTAACGCCTGGGATTGCGCTCACGAGAGGCCGCATTGTCTCGGCATTTGCTCGCCGCGCTTCGACTATCGACTCCAATTTCTTTAGTTGCGCAATTCCAACAGCAGCCTGTAGCTCTGTCATATGATAAGCCGGGGCGAGGAATAAATGGTCGCGAAACGCGCCTTCCCTCGGCCAACCCTTATCCGCCGAAAGCCGCATTCGCCTGCCGAGCGCGTCGTCATTGGTGATAGTCATCCCGCCGTCGCCGGTGGTCATATGCTTCGACTGCTGGAATGAGAAACAGCCCAAATCGCCGAAAGTCCCGCAAGTTCGACCATTATATTTGCTCAAAAACGCCTGGCAGCAGTCTTCGATAAGATACAGGTTATGTTTCTTCGCCAGTTCTACTATGCCGCCCATGTCGCACGGATGGCCGAACATATGGACTACTATTATCGCTCTTGTCCTGCCGGTGATTTTTTTGGCTATGCTGTCGGGTGTTACATTGCATATAGCCGGGTCAACATCGGCAAATACGGGAATAAGCTGCTGCATAAGAATAGGGATTATCGTGCCCATATCGGTGACCGGCGCAACGATTACCTCGCTGCCGGGATCGAGGTCGAGAGCTATCACCGCCGCGTGTATAGCCGCCGTGCCGGAACTCGTCGCGACCGCATGTTTCACACCATACGCCGCCGCGAAGTCATTCTCGAACTGATTGACTTTGCCACCGCCGGACAGGTAGTTGAGACTCCCGGACTTCATAACTTCGGTAACAAGAGCAAGTTCTTCTTCACCAAAGAACCGCCCGGAAGCGTTTTCGACTACAGGCAGATCGTAAGGAATAGCCTTCGGCCCGCCATTTATTGCGAGTTTGTCCAATATATCCTCCGTATTGCGTCGTCCGTCGTACGTCGTGCGTAGGTTGTAATCAACCAGCAGTTGGCGCTACTTTACGATTTTCCCGTTTCAGCTTAGTAATAAGTCCGTGCAGCATCATACCGATTGCATTAGTCTGGTCCTGCAGAGACAAAGTAGTTTGTGAATCTATGAATCCCAGCCTTTCACTAAGGTCTATGTGAGTATCGAGTTCACTAGCAGAACCCTTAGCAATGTAAAGGAACTGTATGAACTCGTTCTTATGTTGCCGTGAAAATCCTTCAGCGATATTAGAAGGCACACTTATCGCGGCTCTCCTCATCTGAGATACAAGCCCAAACATCTCTGCCTTGGGAAATGATTCCGTAGCCTTGTATATGGCTACGGAAAGCTCCATTCCTATTCCCCAGACTCTTAGGTCCTTGTAATTCCTAATCACACGTTTCCTCCATGGGAACCTCGACATGTATTCACGGACTACAGACTACGAACGACGGACGACGCTTAACTCCATCCGTTTGCGTCGGCAAGTCTCTCTATATAAGCAACGGATTGCGCCAATGCTGCGTCAACGTCCTCCGCCGTCGGCAGTCCTTCCGGTGTAAACTCTAACTCGAAGCTGAATGGCCCGGTGTAGCCGGACGCCATCAGGGGACCGATGACTTTGGTGAAGTCGATTGTGCCGGTTCCTATAGCGGGGAAATTCCACTCGTTCGGGCCGCCGATCTTATCTTTAATATGGAAATGGCTGATAAGGCCGATAACCCCGTGGATGTCGTCCTCAGGCCGGTCGCCGATGAAGTATATGATGTTGGCAGGGTCATAGTTTATCCTGATGTTCGGGTGGTTTATAGCTTCAATCGTGCGCCTGCAATCCACGCTTTTCCCCATAATTCCGCCGTGAGTCTCGAAGCAAATCGTAACGTCACGCTCTTTTGCGAAGTCGCCAAGTTTCCTCATCTCAGCAAATAGTGTTTTGGTTTCCTCTTCCGTGTGAGGATGGCCTGATAGTGTATTTACAAACTTCGCTCCGACCTTATTCGCTAAAACAATCCTATTCTTCAGTTTCTCGATGTTCTCCGATTTGGTCGGGTCAACATGACCGCTAATGCTGATCGCAGTCAGCCCACGGCCGGCCAACGCTTTATTCAATGCGGCGTAATCGGCCTCCGACATCTGTTCAGGCACAACATGATCCGTGTGGCCCGCAATCGCGGCCAGTTCGACGTACTTCAGGCCGCACTTGGCGATGCCGTCCAGGGCGCGCTCAAGCGAATATTTGGAATAAGAATGAGTGCTGCAGCCGAGTTTGTTCTTCATATCGATAATTTCCCTCCTGAACGCTGTTTCAATGATTGAATGCTAGTCAACAATATCGCATTCGTTCACAGGGTTGTCAAGTGGCCCTCCAAAAGCCTTTTCCAGCCGTTCAGCGTCGAACTTGGGCTTTCTGTCGTAAGTGTATATCCCATTCCGCTCCTGCTCAACGTCCGTGAGTTGGGTGTAACAGAAGCCTGCGATATGAGGATGGCTTGTCAACGCCTTGGTCAGACCACCTATCCTGTTATATACTTCTTCAATAGATGTGGGTCTTTGCCCATAGCCCCAACTCTCATCCTGCTCGGACTTCTCGGCCCACCAGGTTCCGCCATATTCGTCGACGACAAATGGCTGACCGGTGTAAGCAATGCTCAAATCGGGACATGCGCGGTCCAGAACCTTTCGCGAATCAGGTTCGACCTCCGTG
>JAUSEB010000422.1 GCA_030650495.1 Armatimonadota bacterium
GCCAAACCATCGTCCACGAGTTCTATGGCGGCGTCGTCTGCTACCAAGAGATCAAGACGCCAACGGACGCGATACCGCTGATCATCCCGCTGGAGATTGTCAGGCGCGCGCAATCGCTGTTTTGGGCGACCAGCAAATGCAGGCCGCGGACGAACTGCCACGGGTATACCAGCGTCCTCTACTGCGCCCGCTGTAACCACCGCTTGACGATCCAGGCCGCGAACGGCCGCCCGCGCTGGGCGTGTGGCCAACGCTGCGGAATGAGCGTCATCAGTCAGCGCAAACTCGATAAGCTGGTGGCGCAGGGACTCGTCAAGGCTTTGCGGGCGGAGGAGCGAGCGTTGAACAAGGCGGCGAACTCCTCTGTTCCCGACAAAACGGAATCCGACCGCAGGGGTAGACTGGCGAAGGCCAAGAGTCAACGCGATCGGGCTTTACACCTGTTCACATCGGGCAGAATCGAGGAGCAGGAACTTGACGAGTTGCTTGCCGGTGTGGATTCGGAGATCCTGCGGCTGTCGGTTCGCACAGTGGTTCCGTCCACAGAACGCGAATCTATAAACATCTCGGATATGCTGGCCGAGGTTGCAACTTGGGCCGAGTGGCCGGCGGCGGACAAGCGGGAGTTCTTACTGCTCGTCTGCCCGAAGATCGTGGTTGACGCGCGATACCGGGAGGGAGTGACGCTGGAACTGCATACGAATCTGCCGGTGGGGGTCGTGGATGTGAGATTGTGAGGATACAGGGGAAGAAGGAAGAGATGCCCGGACCCATCAATCCGGGCGGGCCATAATTGGTTAATCTTCAGGTAGATCGTGCCACAGCGGGTCAACCATTCCCATTGCTCTCCATATTCGTTTGTATTCTTCCTGAGTTACGATAACCCGCTCTTTCTCAATGTCCGCCAGGGTGTTAAGCTGAATACCTACCCGCTCGGCGAGAATCGCCATTGTTAACCCTTCTCTGATTTTCCTCTTCCCCCGGATGATGGTCCCGGTTAATACTTGGATCGGCCTTTTTGCTCTTCTGCCCAAAATAAACCCCCTTTTTTGCATTACTGTTTTTGTAGAGATGATTCTCTATAGCATACTATATGATTACTGCTGATGTCAAATAATAATTGTCACGAGGGGGTTAGTGGCGGTAAGTGGCGGCATATGGCGGCATATTTTTGGCTTACCGCCACTACTTCAGAAGATGATTTACGCTCAAATAGCTCTACTGTTTACTGGTTAGTGGCGACATGGCGGTATTTCTCTCTAAACTAACCTTCAGTGAAAATATTCTATATATATAGAATAGTAACACGAAGAATGAAAGGTTGAACGGTTTACACATGCTTATCGCCACTACTTTTTTTGAGCGTGGAAAATAGCGATCCACGCTCAAAATATGCCGCCATTTATGCCGCCATTGCCGCCATTAAATACCGCCATTATATCGCCATACCGCCATGCCCGGATTGAAATCGGCTCCGGGCAGGCCCGGTGGGGAATCTCAGAGAATCCTGCTACGGATGTACTGCGAGAGCGTGATACCCTCAGCTTCGGTTTTTGCGTGGAGTTGATCGCGCTCGGATTCGGAGACGCGGAACCTCAATG
>JAUSEB010000426.1 GCA_030650495.1 Armatimonadota bacterium
GGTGATGGGGAGGGAGGGGCGTTGGTCGAGAGCTTAGGGACGAAAAGCGTGTCCCGAAGGATAGAAAGGACGGCGAAGGTTTCGGGGAAGGGGTTCCCCGAATTAACGAACAACGAATGTACTATCATAGAGTCATCGGCGCATATACATCCAATCGTGGCATTCTATTGCTCTATAGGGTGAGTCACCACGGTACAACGTTTCACCAGGAAGGACTTTAGCAAACGAGCGTATAAGGCTGTGGGTACTGATCATGCGGCTTAGGTCCGCGCCCATCCGCATCTTGAGCTGAATCTACTTTTGATTCGTGAATTCAATCTATGAAGCCATATTGGTTCGTCATCAAATGGGAAAAGTCAAAACTGAAAGAGCGCTCTTCCTCTCATGAGCACTTCCTTGACTTGTGCCAGATGTTCGACCATCCGAAGCCTGCGGAAGTTGACTCTACAGGAGAGGAATTCACTTTCGAGAGAGGCGCAACAAAACTTGGAGGAGGCCATGGCTGGGCTGATGTGTGGAAGCGCCATTACTTCGGATGGGAGTATAAAGGCAAACATAAAGACTTGGATGCTGCCTATCGCCAACTTCAAGATTATCGAGAAGATCTGGAAAACCCGCCCCTTCTCGTCGTAAGCGATATGGATCGTATTATCGTGCGCACCAACTTTACGGACACTGCCGTTCAAAAGTACGAGATACCGCTTTCCCAATTCGACAACCCCGTTAATCTCAAAATCTTGAGGTCTGTCTTCCACGCGCCGCAGGAGCTGATGCCCGGCGCCATCCGCGAGTATGTCACCACCGAAGCAGCTAAACAAATAGGCGAGATTGCTCAGACTTTAAGGGGTAGCGGAATTGAGGCGCACAGAGTAGCACGCTTTCTTGATCGTATCGTCTTCTGTCTTTTTGCGGAGGATGTACGACTCTTGCCTGAAGATGTATTCAGCCAGATAGTTAAGAAGTCAAAGAACAACCCAACTATGTTCAGCAATCTCTTGCAACGACTTTTTGAGGCTATGCAGGATGGTGGTTATTTTGGAGCAGATGAGATACGCTGGTTCAATGGCGGACTTTTCAATGACTCCGAGGTTCTACCGTTGAGCATCAAGAACATTGAGCAAATTCGTCGTGCTACCATGTTAGACTGGGGAGCCGTAGACCCATCAATCTTCGGAACATTATTTGAGCGCGGATTAGACCCTAATAATCGCTCACAACTTGGAGCGCATTATACAAGCAGAGAAGATATTGAGGTCATCGTAGAACCTGTAGTGATGCAACCACTACGTCGTGAATGGGAAGAAGTCCGCAGACAGTCCGATTCTCTGATTCAATCAAGTAAGAAAAACGCCGCTAAAAAATCCGAGGCGCTCCTAAATGATTTTATTATTCGCTTAGGCAATGTCACGGTTCTCGACCCCGCCTGCGGCTCAGGAAATTTTCTGTATGTGACACTCCGAAAACTGAAAGACCTTGAGAAAGAAGTAACCGATTACGCCTTCAGTCTTGGATTCAATTTGCTTGCTCCCGTCGGCCCATGGCAACTTCACGGTATAGAGATCAACCCATACGCGCATGATCTGGCTCAGATGACCGTGTGGATCGGTTATCTACAATGGAAGACTGACCACGGCTACCTTGTCGCTGATAAGCCTGTGTTGCGTTCGATGGATAACTTCAAGCTAATGGACGCTATTATTAACCTATCCGACCCCGATAATCCGAAGGAACCTGAGTGGCCGAAGGTCGATTTCATCGTGGGAAATCCGCCGTTTCTGGGCGGAAAGAAGATGCGGTCTGAACTTGGGGATGATTATATTAATGCACTCTTCTCACTGTGGAAAAACCGGGTTAGACCTGAAGCTGACCTTTGCTGCTACTGGTTTGAGAAGGCACGACGCCACATAGAAAGTGGTAAGTGCAAACGCTCTGGACTTTTGGCTACACAAGGCATCCGAGGTGGAGCTAATCGCGCTACCCTGAAACGCATTAAGGAGACTGGAGATATTTTCTTCGCGGAAAGCGACAGGCCATGGGTTCTCGACGGCGCAAACGTCCATGTATCCATGGTTGGGTTCGACGGTGGGTCAGAAAGCGAGAGGACGTTGGACGGCGCACTGGTTCCAATCATAAACCCGAACCTGACATCTGCGGCAAACACAACTGCTGCACGTGTTCTTCCTGCAAACCAAGGCGTTGCCTTCATGGGCGATACTAAAGGTGGCTCATTTGAAATACCCTTTGACACTGCGGTATTGATGCTACAATCCCCAAATCCCAACGGGCTTCCGAACTCACAAGTCTTGGTTCCCTGGATTAACGGAATCGCTGTGACACGTCGGGAGCCGCAGATGTTTATTGTGGACTTTGGCTTGTTATCAGAAGCAGAATCGTGCAAATTTGAAAAACCATTTGAGTACCTGCGTGAGTACGTTCTTCCTGAGAGACGAAACAACAAGCGTGAGGCGTATCGCCTCAACTGGTGGCATCATGCTGAGGCAAGGCCAGGTATGCGAGCATCAATTAGCAACCTGACACGATTTGTAGCTACAGTTGCAGTGTCAAAGCACCGACTTTTTGTGTGGATGCAGGCTCCAGTGCTTCCAGATCATGCATTATTCGTTTTTGCCCGCTCGGATGATTATAGCCTCGGTATGCTTCACTCTCGCGTTCATGAAGTCTGGTCTCGCGCACAGGGCACACAAGTACGCGAACGCGAGAGCGGATTCCGTTACACACCTACCACCTGCTTTGAGACGTTCCCGTTCCCGTTGCCCGATAACGACCAGGTAGCCTCCATATCTGAAGCTGCCCGTGAGTTGAACGAGCTTCGGGAGAGTTGGCTGAACCCCCTGGAGTGGACACGAGAGGAGATATTTGAGTTCCCCGGTTCTGCGGATGGACCATGGGCGCGATACGTCCACGATCCTAATGACCGGGGAATAGGTACGGTTCGCTACCCGCGAATTGTTCCGAAGGATGAGGAGTGCGCTTCTATGCTTGCCAATAGGACACTTACTAACCTCTACAACCAGCGTCCGACATGGCTCGATCTAGCTCATCGAAAACTTGATGAAGCTGTTTTCATCGCGTATGGTTGGGATTCGTCTATCACGGACGAAGACCTGCTCCAGAAGCTCCTCGAACTCAATTTAGCTCGCTCACTTTGACAAGCTCTCACATTGTAATATAATGCTCGCAAACGGAGTTCGTTCGATAAGGGGAGGCTAGACCATGCCGGTAATTGCGCTAACGGTAAAACCGATCAACACGCTGTTTTGTATTCTTCCAAGCAAGCTTTGACTTCTTCATCGGAAAGGTCATGCCAACTGAGGTAGAAGCCGGCGACCGCGAAGGGGATTTGCGCGCTTTTGATTAAAACCACCAATTCGTCCGTTTCTTTTTCCACCAGCAGCGCCGACTGGGCGGAGGCGGCTGGAACAGCCGCTACTATCTTTGACGGCCCAAGTGACCTCACGTAGCGGATAGCGGCCAACATTGTGTAACCGGAGGCAAGCCCATCGTCAACGATGATAGCAGTCCGGCCTTTGACATTCGGGGCGGGCTTGTCATGGCGCAGAGCTTTGTTTCTGCGTTCTATCTCGGTCTTGACCATTTCACATACGACTTCGATTTGCTGTTTGGTGATATGCATGCTCTCGATGAGCTGCCGGTTCAGCACGATTTCGCCGTCTATGGTCATTGCGCCGAAACCGGCTTCGGGGTTCCATGGTATGGGGAGCTTGCGGGGGATGACGAGGTCAAGGGGCGCGCCGAGTTTCCTCGCCACTTCAGCGCCAACCGGAACGCCGCCCATTGGTATCGCCAGGACGACGGCTCCGGTCGAACGATATTCAAGTAATGCTTGCGCCAGTTGCCTACCGGCGTCGGTGCGGTCTTTGAACATGGTTGAGAGTTGAGAGTTGAGAGAACCGGACTGGGTGGCGATTTCCGAATCGCCACCCCAAGACTAAAGCGGGATTTCCGAATCCCGAAACGCCCTCGACTCTTGCGACTCCCTCGACTCCTTGCTACGGCGTAATATTTCTGTAACCTGCTCATCTGTGACCTGCGTAAATTCGCGGTACCAGCTTCCGACGGCCATAAACGGCATTGGAACAGCCAGGCAAATCAACTCGTCCACTTCGCGGCGGATGCGCTGCGCCGCTTCAGCGGACGCCACGGGAGCCGCAACAACCAATTTGGCTGCGTTAAGCTGTTTAGCGCTTCTGACCGCGGCCAGCATGGTGTATCCGGTGGCGATTCCATCGTCTACGATCAGCGCCGTCTTGCCTTCCAGATCGGGCGGCTCAACTGAACCACGGTAGGCCAGCAGTCGCCTCCTGGCTTCCTGAATCTGCGCCTGCATTTCCCCCTCTATGTAATCTTCCGAAACCCGGAAGTATCTCACCGTCTCCTCGTCGAGTATATACCCATCTCCCCAAGCGGTCACGGCGCCAATTGCCAATTCCGGTTCCCCCGGCGCGGGTATCTTCCTTGGAGCAATAATATCCAGCGGAGCGTCGATGGCCGAGGCAACTTCAAAGCCGACGACCACGCCGCCCCTCGGAATGGCCAACACGATACAATCGACATCCGAAAAGCTCCGCAGCCGCTGCGCTAATTGCCGACCTGCGTCAACCCGGTCCTCAAAAATCATAATTCCTCTCCTTCGTCACTGCCAAATATACCCACGGCTTCGCAATCCCAAATCGCAACGTTTGCGCCCGCAATGCCGAGGGTACTACGAGTAGGCGTTGCGAAGTGATTGTTCAAAGTCAGTGAGTAGTAACCCCCCTCAATCCCCCCTTCTAAAGGGGGGAAGCGCCATAGCTCCCCTCCTTACGAAGGAGGGGCTGGGGGAGGTTAAAAATGTCTCACAAAAGAGTGAATAGTTGCGTTCTGAAGATAACACGGAGGAAGGCGGTCGGAAGGGGAAGAACTTAAACCAGAGACAAACGGGTTCATAGGAGGGAAATCTTTGGCGGAGAACACGAAGATAGTGTTTTTTGAAACCGAGGAGTGGCACAAGCAGTATCTGGTCGAGCGCTCGCCTCATACCTGGGATTTGCAGATATACCGCGAGAATCTGAGGCCGGGAACCGCGTCGCTGGCCCAAGAGGCTGAAGTAGTGTCGGTATTCATCTACTCCGAGGTTAATGCGGAGACGTTGGAGAAATTGCCGAATCTGAAGTTCATGGCGACGCGCTCGACCGGCTTCGATCATATCGATCTCAAGGCCTGCAAGAAGCGCGGCATACCTGTTGCAAATGTCCCTCGTTACGGGGAGAACACGGTCGCTGAGCATGCGTTCGGGCTGATATTGTCGCTTTCGCGCAAGATTTACCACGCCTATTTCCGCACCAGCAAACTGGATTTCAGCCTTCAGGGCCTGCGGGGTTTCGACCTGAAGGGCAAGACGATGGGAGTGGTCGGAGCCGGCGCAATCGGTCTTCACGTCATCCGCATCGCCAAGGGGTTCGGGATGGACGTCCTGGCCTATGACGCAAAAGAGCAGCCGCTGATTGCCGAAGTCCTGGGGTTCCGCTACACGTCCTTGCCGGAACTGCTGGCGAACTCGGACGTGATCTCACTCCACGTGCCGCTGCTTCCCGAAACTTACCATATGATTAACGACGAGACTATTCACCTTATCAAGCCGGGAGCGATTCTGATAAATACGGCAAGAGGCGGGATCGTCGACACCGGCGCCATCGTGACCGCGCTCAATGAAGGGATTTTAGCTGGAGCCGGACTCGACGTGCTGGAAGGCGAGGAGTCGATCAAGGAAGAGGCGCAGTTGCTGGGTCAGGATATTCCCGTCGATAAGCTCAGGGCGATAGTCCAGAGCTACACGCTGCTTCATCGGGAGAACGTCATCATTACTCCGCACATCGGCTTCTACAGCGTCGAGGCCGAGCAGCGGATTTTGGACACGACTATCAACAATATCGAAGGTTTCCTGCGCGGCAAACCACAGAACCTGGTGTCGGAGCCGCAGGCGAAGTAGGTTACTATGCTGCGGGAACTGTCTTGAGCAGCATACTTACCAATTTGAAATAACGCCGTTCCCGCAGCATAAAAACCCGGCTAGTCTTCGGCCTTGGCCCTGGCCCCAGCGTATGGCTTGCGCTTTTTATGGGCGGGATGGTCGCTGTGCTCCTCGGCGCAATCTACGCGCTGGGAGACGTGGCGATGGCCTTCAAAGTCGCGGAGTTGGAAGTGAGGGATTTGGAGAGGTAGGTTGGGTTATTTGGGCATGGTTTTTAGGATGTCAGTTACCAGCTTGCAATGTAATACGCTATTTCAGGAATGAGCTAGCAGTTAATCTCTTCAATAACTCTGTGGAGTTCTTCCTCATCTTTTTTGCAGTAACGTTTGTCAACCTTGATCTGTGCTACAATTCGATCCACAAGCAAATCAATATAGGTTTTCTGCTCGGAGGAAGGCAATCGGATGGGAATCCGTTTGATGTAGTTGGCAGAGTTGTTTGCAGTGGGATTGATTGCTTTTATTAGTCTGTCGCAAGTCGGAGAGTTAAAGAATGCAAGCAGATACGAGATCAGGTGTGTATCATGTGGAAACACGCCAACTATTGATTGATCAAATAAGCGATGCTCGATCAATGCAGCTGTTATCCGTGATGATGTTACCATCGGAACAGCGATGCCTTCTCGAAAGTAGAACTGTGAGTTTTGGAACCGCGCTTTCTTGCTAATGTGCTTGTACAAGTAGACAGCTTCTTTACTCCAATCCATGAACCAATGATCCGGTTTTACGTATTGAACAGCGCCGCCCTTAACGATAGGAACAAAATGGCGTGGGCCTTCAATCCCACTCGTGGGACGAATAGTCAGCCCAGTTGTTTTGGCTATCAGAGCCGTATCAATTACTGCATACCGTTCACGAGCTATGCAACTTGCACGGCGTAAGTAGGTCTTGTCGTCACCGGAATAAAAACCAGTGACAACATCGGCGATATCTCCGATAGTAAGTTTATTAAGCATACCGTGCGAATGTAAATTAGAGACCAAAGGAAATTGCATATTTGGGTCCCGCATTATCTCAGTCTGCTGTATTAGGTAGCGGCTGATTGATCGAGGCACGGTACTACGGTCAGGCAAAACAGCAAGGTCGCTTGTTTCTTGTAAACCGGATATTATCTCTACTAATTGCGATTGGACGGTTTCTGTGCTCTTCAAGCGCCGCAACGTGATAATACACAAGTTTGCGTAACCGAAATTAACTCCGGGGAAGAATTTGGAAGGGAACACTACTATGCGTTCAACTGCAGTTTTCTGCAGAATATGTTTGCGTAGATTTCTGTGCAAGTGAAGATGCATGAAAGTGTCAGGGATAATGAATACGAGACGACCATCAGGATTCAGCAAGTTAATACACTGGTAAAGAAAGAGACCATAAGTCTCGCGTACATACATTCCAGAATATAGCGATCTCAGCAAACTTCGTCGGCTATAATCCTGCCAGGCTCCGTAAGGTGGGTTGGCTATAATGCGATCATACGTTTTTGGTTGGCTAAATAGGTCTTGCACAGAATCCAGCAAGGCATCCTTGTAGTTGACCTCTACATTGCTGTGCCCAGCATATTTCTGGGACATGAACTCGACCTCGTTCGGGTTAATCTCCCACGCCGTTAAGTGGGCGCGCGGATTTTGTTGGCGAATGCCGTCCACGAACACGCCGTCTCCTGCGCACGGATCCAGCACGGAATTGCCATCACGTACATCAAGCTGCGATGTCATATACCAAACTATATTATCCGACTTCGTATAAAATGCCTGAAGCTCATTTTTCACAGCGCTCATCTTACCACTCCAGATATTTCATTAAGTCCTGTTGCTTGAAATCGTCCGCTGTATCTGCATTAAGATCCGATGCCCAATTCACATAACTATCTATCCACTTCCGCAAATCAAAACCAGAGAACTCGCTTATCTTGTCATAAGCTTCCGCGCAACAGTATACTTCCCATATGCCAGACTTCTTGAGTGTTTGTAAATAGTGGTTGTTGCTCTCCTCTTCAGATCTTACAAAAATGAGGCAGCGGTAATCTTCCTTCTCGAGGTTCTTATAAACACTCCCAACAAGGAGTAGTCTATTCGTATTTCCCTTTTCATTTGAGCTAAAGCCGCTCTTCATGTCGATCGCGTACCTTACGCCAGCTTTTTCGAAGTGTAAATCAAGCTCCAATTTGATCTCGCCAGATGTTACTAGGCTCCATACCTTATCATAGTAGCCGACTAGTTGCATCTTTTCCTCATTGGTTATACTCAGTTGAGATATGTAATCCCGAATATCTCGTAATAATCTTCTTCTAACATCTTCAAAAAGAGGTGGTACATATAGGTTGACATCGCCAGCAACGGGATACTCGAAACAGAGTTTACAGAATGGCTCCCATATCTCACCAATGCGGCGAGAGAATGTCATGTATTCATATGGCCAGATACTGTGCCGGGATTCAAGCATAACCACGTTGGCGCAATAGTACAGCATGAGAAGGTTGTTCTGAGTAGCTTCATTACTCCAATGGTCCCGTTTAGCAGCTTGGATAAGATTAAGCACAAGAAGGTCACGCGTTTCCTGTGCGGCTTTGTTGGCCAAAGAGGCTCGCTGTTTGTACTGCGCTATTCCATATGTGATAATGTCTTCTTGAATCGATTCCTCAGCACGACTTCGGAAGTACGCTAAAACTTCACTCTTATTTTTATAAAGGCTGTCACTAATCAGCATTCAGCAATCCTTCTCTTCTTGGGTTAGAACACTACCCTCAGCTTCATTAGCTGTATCATCTGTGTTCTATCCTTAATAATAACTCACATCCATTCTAATAGTTTACCTGCAACCTAAAACTTCCACAATGCCCGCCGGACCCGGCGAGCTTAGTTTGGCCCCTCAGCCATGCGAATCTCCGCAGCCGGAGGTGAAAACGACTATGGAGATTGCGGCGGCGATTATTAGATACCGGAAGGATTTAGCCATTCGACTCCCCTCCATTATTTCTTATATACTTCGTCGGGATTGAAGACTTTTTCAGCGATTATTTCCAGCGAGCCGTCGCCGGCCACGCGGCGGTAGAAGCAGCTTCGGTAGCCGTCGTGGCAGGCCGCGCCTTTTTGCTCGACTTTTATGAGCAGGCAGTCCTTGTCGCAATCGGTGTATACCCCTTTGACGAACTGAAAATGCCCGGAGGAGCCGCCCTTTACCCAGAACTCTTTTCGCGACCGGCTCCAGAAGCACGTCTTGCCGCTTTCGAGCGTTTTGTCCACCGATTCTTTGTTCATATAGGCCACCATGAGGAGTTCGCCGGTTTCGGCGTCCTGGACTATGGCGGGGATAAGGCCATTGTCGTCATACTTCAGATCGTCAGAAAAACTCACTGGATACTCCTTTTGAAAACATCGGAAGTATCGGGAAAAGGGTTTCCCGATACAACGGAACATACTCCTTAAAAGCTATCAGCTGATGGCTGATGGCTGATAGCTGATAGCTCAACTACAGCTATTTTAGCAGAAAACGGCGGAGACGGTCAGCAATATGTTTGCCGGCTCTGATGAGGATAAGGAGCGGATCATCCAAACGAAGGGCCGTTCCCGTTTCCGATTGCCGAGTTGGACAAGGCTCGTGAAGAATCGCGGAGGGTGAAGGTGGCATGACTCCATCCTCGCCCCAACCCTCTTCACGATTAGGTTTTGCCCCGCCGCCCGGCGGGGTTGTTTATTTATGACTCGGTTCGACAAGCCGCGCTCAATATTCCTCCAAGCCTGCCGGTCGGAAATGGAATAAGCCACACCAGCGGCGGCAGGACTTGAAGCCTATACAGTCGAATGAGTTAATAAGACTATGAATATACTATACATAATGTGTGATTCGCTTCCGCCGCAGCTTCTTTCTTTCCACGGAGGCCCGGCGGGGAGTACGCCCAATCTGGAGCGTCTTGCGGAGAACGGCGTGGTCTTTGAGCGCGCCTATTGCAACAGTCCGCTATGCGCGCCTGCAAGAGCTTCGATGGCTACAGGCCGGTATGTGTCACAAATCGGGGCGTTCGATAACGCGAACGAGTTCTCTTCAGAGTGGCCCACGATTGGGCACGTGATGCGCGGCGCGGGGTATGAAACCGATATTATAGGCAAGATGCACTTCGTCGGGCACGACCAATCCCACGGTTTTAACCGTATTGCCAATGACGCGGACTATACGCAGGGCTACAAGCCGGAAGATTACGGAATCGCATATAGCTGGGAGTCGGAGCCGCATGGAAATCCCGTGGGCGTCGATTGGATGGGGCCAAGTTACATCAAGTTGGATAAGTGGGATCATTACACGCTTCATTATGACTGGGACGAGCAAATACATCGGGAAGCGCTCGCTTATCTCGGCGGGAAAGGGCCGGAGTCTTCTCCATTTTTCGCCTGCGTCTCATATCACGCTCCGCATAATCCGTATTGGATTCAAGAGGAGTTCCGCGCCCGCTTCCGCAACGCTGACCTACCGATTCCAAGTATCCCGGATGGAGTGGATACATGCCATGGCCCGATGGACAAGTGGCTGAACAAATTCCATTATATTGACGATATTCGCGAGCGCCTGCTGAAGGAAGATAACCTTCGTTGGTTGTATGAGACGTTTTACGGTATGCTTTATGATCTCGACCGGCGGGTCGGCGAACTCCTTTCACTCCTTGGATCACAGGGCCTGGCCGGGAACACGGCGATTGTCTTCGCCGCTGACCATGGTGATATGCTGGGACACCGCGGGATGGCGCAGAAACGGTATCTTTATGAGAGATCTGTTCGCGTTCCGTTGATATTCAGCTTCCCCGGTCAGTGGGAAAAGGGAGTAAAGGTATCCACTCCGGTGTCACTATTGGATATGCTTCCCACATTTGCCGATATGGCCGGGACGCCGGTTCAGTCCGATTTGCCGGGGACCAGCCTGACGCCATGCTTACTGGAAGGCAAAGAGCCTGAGGGGCGAACTATCTACTCCGAGTATCACGGAGAAGGCGTGCACGCGCCGTGCTTTATGGCGGTCCGAGGCGCTTATAAGTATATCTATGTCCACGGTCACGAAGAGCGGTTGTACGATTTGGAAAATGACCCGGATGAGTTTCGGAATCTGTTGTCGGACAAGGGTGGCGATTCGGAAATCGCCACCCATCTTCACACGGAGATTGCCCATAGTATGAAGGAAGAATTGCTACGTGAATTTGACCCGGAATGTATCACTAAAGCGGCGATTCAGAGCCAGCGCAACCGGGGGTTCATCTTCCGGTCAATTGAAAAAGAAAGATAGGTATCGATCAATGAACGGATTTGGAGAGTCGCGCCGGAAATTCCTGAAATCAGCCGCGTTGACCGCGGCGGCTATGGCTTTGCCGGAAATGGGCTTTGCCGACGTAAAACCAAACAAGCGACCGAACGTATTGCTCTTTATCTCCGACGACCACGGCACGGATGACGCGGGCTGCTACGGCCATCCCGTCATCAAGACGCCGGGAATGGACGCGCTGGCCCGCGACGGGGTGCGATTCACCAATTCCTTCTGCACTACGGCGTCCTGCAGCCCCAGCCGCTCCGTTATTCTGACCGGCCTCCAGAACCACGCCAACGGCATTTACGGTCTTTCTCCAGGGAAGGATCATTTCCAGAGTTTTGCCAATATCAAAAGCCTGCCGGTCATGCTCGCGTCGGCAGGCTATCGCACTGCAAACGCCGGTAAGTTCCATACTACACCCGAACAGATTTACCACTATCAACAGTACATTGGCGAACGCAAGGACTCGCCTGAAGAGATTGCCGATCAATGCCGGTCGCTAATAGCAGCGGATGATCCGAACCCGTTTTTCCTCTCCTTCTGCACGATAGAGCCTCACCGGCCTTTCATTCGCGACGGATCGGCGCCGGTTGACCCTAAGGACGTGGTTGTTCCTCCGTGGCTGCCGGACATCGAAGCAAGCCGGGATGACCTGGCGCGGTACTATATGTCGATCGAGCGGGAGGACAAGGGCCTCATACGCTTGATGGAAATTCTGAAACAGACCGGAAAATTGGACAACACGCTGATTATCTATATTTCCGACAACGGCTCGCCCTTCCCAGGCGCCAAGACTACTCTTTACGAACCCGGTATGAGACTGCCCTGTGTGGTTCGCGCTCCGGGCCAAAAGAAGACTGGGATCGTGAACAATGCGCTGATCTCATGGACGGATATTACTCCGACGATTCTTGATTTCGCAGAAGCGACGCCAGCCAAGGCCGCGTTTCACGGTCGTTCCCTGCGTCCGATTCTTGATCAGACCGACCCGCCTGGTTGGGATGAAATATACGCTTCGCACACCTTCCATGAGGTGACGATGTACTATCCGATGCGCGTGATACGCACCCGCCGTTACAAACTGATTTGGAACATCGCCCACCAGCTTGAGTTTCCGACCGCTTCCGACCTTTGGATATGCAGAACCTGGAACGCCGTCAGGACTCGCAAACTGAAGACCTACGGCCAGCGCACCGTTGACGCCTATCTACACCGTCCCGAATTCGAGTTATACGACCTGCAGACCGATCCGTGGGAGGCAAAGAACCTTGCCGCCGATCCCGCGCAAGCGACTCTGCTGAACGAGTTGAAAACCAAGCTGAAGACGTTTCAGGAGAATACTAAGGACCCATGGCTAGTCAAATGGACGCATGAGTAAAGCATCGCGCGTGTTCAGAAGCATAGAATGTCTGATTCAGGAAAGAACGCAGATTAACGCCGATAAAACGGATAAACGCAGATGGAAAAGGGAGTCGAGAGATAGCTGAAGGTTTAAGGTATTGCTGCCAACACAATCTCCTTCAACATTCAACAGATCTTCGGCTTCAAAGAGGGCGTGTTCAAAAACCGTCATTCCGAGGAGGAACGACGAGGAATCTGCTTTTCGGAGACTCTGAATCGTGCTTAAAAGCAGATTTCTCGCTTCGCTCGAAATGACGTGTCGTGCCGTCCACCG
>JAUSEB010000428.1 GCA_030650495.1 Armatimonadota bacterium
AAAAAAACGCATCGTCACCCCGGCGGAAGCCGGGGTCCAGAATATTAAAAGCAAATAAATCCGTAATATGCTGGATTCCGGCTTTCGCCGGAATGACGAATTTGGATGTTTTGGAGAAGTTATGGCGATACTGCAAGACGAAGACGCACGCTTCAAAGGCCTGGAGAAAAAAATCGGGCTCTTCGTCATCGCGGCGATTCTCGGAATCGTCCTGACCATTATTGCCGTCGGCATCCAGCAGGACGTCTTCTCGCCCAAGACCCGGCTTTTTATCATCACCGACAGCGGGCAGGATATTAGCGAGGGAATGGCGGTCAAGCTGAGAGGTTTCAACATCGGCAAGGTAGAGAAACTCGAACTCACCGATGACGCCAGAGTCAAGGTGACGCTTTCCATTTTGCGCAGCCACATGCAGTGGGTGAAAAGCGATTCGAAGGCGCGCCTGCTCAAGGAAGGCGTCATCGGCGCGAACATCATCGAGATCACCCTCGGGTCCGAAAAGGAAAAACCTCTGGAACACAATGCCTTGATCGCTTTCGAGCGCGAGCGCGGTCTCGGGCAGGTGGTGGATCAGCTGTACGCGGAAGTGATTCCGCTGATCGAGGACCTGAAGCGCGTGGCACGCCGTGCCGACACGCTGCTCGCCGGCCTGCCGGCGACGCAACAGAAACTGGACGAAACGCTGACCAGCGCCAAGAAGAATTTCGAGAATCTGGAAAAGATCACGGCCTCGGATCTGCCGGCAATCACGAAACGCGGGCGCGAGACGGTGGAGAAGGCCAACAAGGTTGTGGATTCGGTCAGCCGCACCTGGCCGATCCGGGGCAACATCAAGGAACCGCAGTCTGAGATGTTGCCGGTGGACAGTTATGCCGACGGTAACCATCAGAAACAAAAATAATCCACGCGTGCCGATATGCAACGATCACGTCTGTTAATGTTCGTGGTGCTGATGGCACTGACCGTCACCGGCTGCGGCAGCAATCCGCCCGCGCCTTCGCCCCAGCAGGAAGCCGCCATCCAGTTCAACCAGCGTGGCGCGACGGCATTCCGCCAGGGCGATTATCGCGCGGCGCTCGCGGCCTATCAGCAGTCGCTGGCGATCCATCAATCGGTCGAGAACGTCGAGGGCATCGCCACCGAGCTGATGAATCTGGCCGTGGTGCATCGCCGGCTGGGTGACGCGACCGCCGCGCACACCGCGCTCGATCAAATCATCAACCCCTCCGGCCTGAGTTTCACTTCAGAGCGCCGCGCCGAAGCCGCCTATCGCAAAGCCAGTTTTTATCTGGAGGATGGAAACCCGAATGAGGCCCGGTCCTGGGCGGACAAGGCGCTTGGTTTTTGTCAGGCTTGCCGCACGGAAGGCAGCTTGGTCAACCTCCTGGCCAGAATGTCGGCGCCCGCCAATCCGGAAAATACTCTGCGCCTCGCCCAGCGCGCGCTGGCCCTGAACCGGAAAGTCGGCGACAAGATTGAAGAGGCGAATTCCCTGCGCCTGATGGCGGATGCCTCGTTCGCGCGTGACGACTTCAATTCCACGCAGCAGTTTTACGCTGACGCCTTATCGTTGGACAAGGAAGCTGGCTCCGTCACTAAGATCGCCCTGGACCTCATGGGTATCGGCCGCAGTCTGGCACGGCTGGGGAAACGCACTGAAGCGGCCGATTTCTTTCAGCGCGCCTATTCAGTGAGCGAAGGTGTCGGCGACACCAAGGCCATGGACGCCGCGGCGGCGGAAATGAAACGACTGACACCCTGAGTGGTTTTATCTCGATCCTTGCCGGGTTTGTGGTTTTCTTTTAGGGGGTGCTAATAATGCGCAAGCGCATGAAATATAAAGGGTCCAAGGATTATATTGCACGGATATACAGTATTATGTCGCTTTATAAAGCGACATTTAGGTCGTCTACTTCTAGTTCGGCTCCCAGGGATTGAGGTGGTTACAACGTGACCCCAGCAGCACAAAGCGGTGACGGAAACACCATTGCGCCAGGATCAGGCGTCGTACCCATTTTGAAGCAGCTCCAGCGTGGCCAGCTAAAGGTTGTAGGGACAGGCTTCTACATCACTCGATACGGACTATTCGCGACAGCAGCCCATGTCCTCAGCGACCTTGCTGAAATGGACCGCATGGAGCTCGGTGTAGGCTACGTGCTTGAGGATCGCGATGGAGACGAGCTCGTTATTCGCCGCATCACGTTCGCATCAATTTCGAACGTGGCGGATGTTGCACTTGGACAAGTTGAGAACACAATCGGAAACAAGCCCGGTACACCAAATCGACGGGCTCGTTTGTCTTTCGTAACTCCTACAGAAGGCGAGCGCCTCACAACTTATGCATATCCTGAAAACGAAATTCTCGATTTCACTATGTCTGACCAACATCCAACGTTGAGCGGGGATTATTTCGAAGGTGTGTTCGAGCGGCAGGTTCCACCTGCACAGCATCCGTTTGTACCATATCCACACTATGAAACCACGCTGGAGATTAGGAGCGGTGCAAGCGGGTGCCCAATATTCAATTCAAAGGGCGAAGTTGCGGCTATTTCGTGCCGCGGGTGGGACTTTCGAGGAGGTGAACATGAGAACAATAATTTGTCGTCTGTCATTCCTCTGGGGTACTTGCTGTCGATGAACGAAACTTGTGCGCGGCCAGTTGCTACTACATGGGAGAATGAGCAGATACCCAGATCGCGTCGCGGCTCAACATTGAGCTTCGGTGAACTTGTCGCGTATGGACACGTCGATGTCGGAATGTTTCGTTACTGATTGAAACCATTTGTTGCTGCAAGTCATGACCCAAACTGCAAGAAGCCGAACAAGCCGCTCAAGCAGGACGCGCCGCAAGCGGCGCGCCTCTTAGCGGCGGCGTTGAGGGTGTAGAAAAACCCCAAATCGGCGCGAATTTTCTTAAAAAATTGGCAGAGGCAAAATTCAAGATGGAAATGGAAATACCAATGAAGGCGCGCCAGAGCCTGCGTGGCAAGGATTTGAACACGCTGCCAAAAGAAGAAGCAAGCACATCGGCAGTTTTATCGTTCTGTATCGCGTCAGATTCATTGGCATGCGAAGAAGGACTTTTCCTACAGCCTCGTTAGACCACTACGCGAATGACTGACATGCAACCGAAGCCGCCAGACGTCGAGCGCAGCCTGATCATCGCCCGCGATCACCGACGCAAGTACGGCGCAAGGCTCACGTTCCAAGTACTTCGACTTGAGTACCTGGGCAGCCTGACGCACGTCACCTTCCTGCTCCCGAGCGGCGCAATTGCCACACTGAGGCCAGGAAGGACTCTCAGTTGGGAGGCCGGAGTCCGCTACGACCTTGAGCTCGAAGCCTTTCCGACAGCTGCACTCGCCGAAGAGGCAGGAATGCAAGCGGCACAAGGCCTGCTTCTCGCTGCAATCAGTCTCAACTTTGGCATCCGTCTTAACTATCAAAGCCACGAACCACCCACAGTCTTTGACCGGACGGTTAGCACTGGCGCTGCTATGGTAGCGGAGGGCTTCAGCTCCTGGCCGCAGGATGTTGTCGTTCGCGAACTCACGGACTCCTTCATCCATACTGTGCGCAACCGCCGACTCCTGTTATCCATGGAGCTGTTCGCGGGAGCGAGTCTGGAGTCGAACGACCGCGCCAAATTCGTTATGGCGGTCTCAGCTCTAGAGCCACTTGCCGAGCAGCAAGCGCTCGGCGCTGAGGTGTCAGCATTTGTCGGCCGAGCGGCAGACCTACTCGACGCCGATCCTGCCGTTCCCGCTGAACTGCGGCAATCTCTTCGCGGAAGAATTCTGCAACTTCATGGAGAGTCGGTCCGCCAGGCACTTCACCGGCTGAGTGCAGCCTGGTTTCCAGGCGACAAACGAGCGCGCGATGAGATCGATTCCTTGTACTCACTGAGAAGTGAGATCCTTCATGAAGGGCGCCTGTCTGACCTCGATGTAGTTCTTTCGGAGCAAACGAATAGAGTCTCGCGCTACTTGCGTCAGATCTATGCGAAAGAGTTCAATGTGTCGCTGCGTGTGCCAACAGCGGTCTAACCCTTCGCTCCAGCCGACGTGCTACGGCCTGCGGCCTTCGCACGCGGCTGAGCTCAAACGTTGGGCTTTTTCAACCTGGCACGGAGAACCTTAAATGCGCAGACTGCAACTTATAACAACTGAGCGTTTGACCGGCCTTATGAACGCGGTAGGCATTTATCGTATATGCCTGAGCAAGGTGGTCTCGAAATATATCGGTGAAACCGAGAAGAATCTCAGAAAGCTGTTCGATAGAGCCGAACAATCGAATGCCATACTGCTCTTTGACGAAGCCGACGCTCTCTTTGGCAGGAGGTCTGACGTCAAAGATTCACATGACCGATACGCCAACAGAGACGCAGCGCATCTATTGAATCTTCTTATGGCCTCGAAAGTGCCGGTTTTGGTTTGCCTCAATTCCGCTTGTAAGGTAAAGAAGACAAGGCGTCGGGTGAAACGATCAAGCAGCAAAAGCCCGACCAAGCGCTCCAGCGGACGTGCCTCACCTCGCTCGGCACGCCGCTGAGTGCTGGCGTTTAAAAGACTCAGAGGCGCCAAGAATCATGAATCGATCATTGATGCTGAAGCTGTCTGTCTTTCTTCCGTTGTTAGTGGCCACTGCCGTTGCGCCCGCGGACGATTTTGTAAAGCTTGTTCAGTCGTGTGAAAACTGTCACGGCAAGGATGGTAACAGTACTACACCGGATGTCCCGATCATCGCCGGTTTCTCTCATGAGGGTTTCCTCAACACGATTGATGTATTTCGAGAAGGTGACCGTATCGCGTTGAAGTTTCATAAACCCGGTGAACCGGAAACCGTCATGAACGATATCGCCAAGGGTCTCAGCGACGAGCAAGCCCGAAACCTGGCGGATTATTTTTCGCAACGTGGCTTCAAGCCTCCCAAGCAGAGTGTCAACACTGAATTGGCCCGACGTGGCGAAGTGATTCACAAGAGGTTGTGCGAGAAATGTCACACCGACAATGGCGCCCATCCGGTGGAAGATGCTGCCATCCTGGCAGGCCAATGGACACCGTATCTAAGACGCCAGTTTGACAATTTCCTCAGCGGCAAACGCATGGTGCCGCGAACCATGCTGCGGCGTATCAAGGAATTGTCCAAAGACGATATCGAAGCGCTGTTGAACTTTTATGCTAGTAAAGGCATGCCATAAGAAAGAAAAACCGGGATAGAAATCTTTTCTGTCACCGACGAAGTCCGAAGTAGCCAGAAAGAAATCTGTCCATTTTTCCGCTTGAAAAATTACAAGGAGTAATTGTGGATCGACTTCTGCATACAGTTCTTACTGTGGTACTTCTTTTGGGGCTCGCTGGTCAAGTCAACGCGCAGGAACTTTTATTTGCGCCTGCCACAGACTCACGGCGTATTCTCTCGGCCAAAGACACATTTGTGGCACGAATGAGCCCGTTTGATCGTGCAGCGCGAATGAAAACCGACCGCGACATCTCAGAATCGCAATTTCTCGAATATGCCGCATCGGCAGCGCTGAATTGGGAGCAACATGAGAAAGATGTCGTCGAGTCTGCTTTTCGGAAAATCCGAACGGCGGTTGCTCGCCTGTCGCTACCGTTACCGGGTCGAATCTACGTCATCAAGACAACCGGAAGGGAAGAAGGAAACGCCGCCTATACGCGCGAAAATGCGATTATCCTACCGAAGAGCATTCTAGCTTCGTCTGAGCGGGAGATCGAAAGGCTGCTAGCCCACGAGTTATTCCATATCTCTTCGCGTACCCATCCGAAACTCGCTAAGTTGCTCTACGAATCGATTGGTTTTAAATACTGCGGCGAGATCGAGTTCCCGGCGAATCTGGCGCCGCGCAAAATTACCAACCCCGATGCGCCCAAAAACGACTACTGCATTCAACTGGAACTGGGTAAAGAAAAGGCCTGGGCCGTCCCAATTCTGTTCTCGCGGGCCCTGAAATACGATACCTCTCGCGGAGGAGAATTCTTCCAGTATCTGGAGCTAGCGCTCCTGTTAGTGGAAAGACCCGCGGATGCGAGTGCGCCGCGGGTTTTATCCGACACGCGAGGCCCGCGTCTGGTCGGGCTACAGCAGGTTTCCGGGTTCTTTGAGCAAGTGGGTCAAAACACGGAATACATCATTCACCCAGAGGAGATCCTAGCCGATAATTTCGCTCTTCTGGTGCTAGGAGAACGCAATGTTCGTTCACCTGAAGTTCTGGCGAAAATACGAAGTGCACTGGCAAAGTTCAGTGAGGCCGAACTGCGCACTGTAGGGGACACACCGAAAACGGTGCGCCCCTGAACGAAATCGAAGGAATCAAAGGGGCCAGGCCAGAATGGCACTTGCTTAAGCCTATTTGTAGGGCGGGTTAGCGTAGTTTGCGTAACCCGCCAACCGTTGCGCAGCAACCCATAGCCTTCTTTACGTATTACCCCATGGCGCATCCGGCGGGTTACGGCACAAAAGACGTGCCTAACCCGCCCTACATCGGTTATGAAACCGCTTAAGTAAGTGCCATTCGGGCCAGGCCACTTTTGCTACTTTTGATTGCTTATTGAACTTGCCCTTGTGAAATATGTTGAAGTTTCAGTTGGCGGTGAAGCACCCCGTCTGTGGCTACTCCGATGTTAACGAACAATACTTCGCCGCTCTGATCAATAATGAATGTCGTTGGGATCGTCATCACGCCCCATGCTTTCGCCATATCCGAAGACTCTTCCACGTTATAAGAAATGAGCCGCAGGTATTTTTCGCCGTATTCTTCCACCATGCGTTCAAGGATCGGTTTCTGTGCGTTTCGGCATTGGTGGCAACGGAGGGACCAGAAGTACACGATAGTGGGTATGCCGGGAGTTATTCCCAAACCTTGTATTGCGTTTTGAGCACGCTGCATCCCCCTGCGCCGTACGAGCCCCATCCCTATTGCCGCAACGATCAGGACAAATAGTATGATTGCCAGGCGTTCGTACATATCATTCCTCGATCTGCCACGAGCCTAAACGTTTGGTCTTGGCGGCCGCGACCCGGGAAACGCCCTGCCTATTGGCGCATTTTTAAAGAAACCTTTCACACCAAGTCGATTGAGCATGTAATACATAAAACACCCGGCGCACCAGCCGGCGAATGCAATGCCGGCCAGAACGACGATTAGCCACACCAAACCCCAACCAATAGATGCGTATCCTGCTGCCAGTAGATATGCAGCCGTTGATGACACAAGCACGCCAATCATGGTGGCGAAACGGTGTGGCTCCGGATTGTCCAGCCGGTGATCCGGACGAATGAGTCCGGCCGGCTGAAGGACGTGGCGGTACAAGGCGATGTACGGGCTGAATCCCGGGTTCAGGAACGTGAGGCCAAAGATCACGCTCTGCGCGGCAACCAGTTCCCACCGATCCAAAACAAATGCTGTCAGAAACAATGCGATAGTAAAAAACCGCTGGACCTGTATTTCGGCTTGATCAACCACTCTATCGTTTACTTTCACGCCGGTATTCATGGGTCACCTCCTCAATGGTTCCGGTCTGGACAATACCCAAACTCGCCGCGCCACTGACCGCCTGCGTAATCGAGCGCCAGCCACTTCGGTACATAACGCTGCGGTCGTTCAATCGGCAGCGTTTCTGTCGTCGGCGGCCGGGTTGCGGATTCGCAGGTCCGAACCAGCATGACCCGGTAACTCACGGTCACAGGCCCGGTCAGGC
>JAUSEB010000442.1 GCA_030650495.1 Armatimonadota bacterium
CGAACAGCCAGGGCGCATCAATGCGGGTGGCGCCGTCCCGTCATCGGGCTTCTCGCGCCGTAATCCTGCAGTCGTTCGTTCGTATAGATTGTGCCACTTAGATGTTTCGCTGAGGTTTCGCGGCTGTTAAGAGTTGATTTCTGGGGGTGGGAGTGGTAGGGGCGAAGCATCTGCGTTTGTATCTGATGCAGTGTGCGGAGTCGCGGGCAGATGCTTCGCCCCTACGGTTTTATCGACTCAATTCCCGTCGCGAGAGAGCTTTGCTTTCGGATCGACAGGAGCTTTTTCCGGCTTGTTGTCGCCCACCTGCTGCGGGCTTCCAAAAGGAACGCTTGTATCGACTTCTTCAACGCTCCACCAGTAGTCTCCAAAATCGTCCGCATCATACGTGGTCCACTTTACTGTATAGGTTTGTCCCTTTTCGGCGTAAAAACTTAGATATGCATTGGAGCCGCCGCCGCTGTCATCATCCGATTCTATAATAGTGTCTTCAGATGTTCCTAAGAATACTATGACATAAGGATCAGACACCGGGGTTCCGCCATACGTTTCCATAAATATGTGGACATAACCGTCTCTGGTCGCTCTGAAGCGATACCGGTCGAAATAAGACCCATCACTGTTGACCGGATCGTCACTGGAGATAGTCGCGACACCGCTCACGTCAATCGGATCTCTGCCACTGCCGCCACATCCGGCGATGGCAATAAGCATCATCAACACAATTGCTATGAGAAACCATTTGCATGTTCTTTTCATCCTGGCGCCTCCACATATCTTTCTAGTATTTATATTAGACTAAACGCATGAGGCTGTAAATCGTTTCGTGGAACCAAGGAGAATAAAAAAGGAATTGATAATTAATATATATTAGGCTTGTAATATTTCAGATCGATTCTTGGTATAAGATTGCTTGGCTCGCAATTTGGGAACGAAAACCGCCCTCCAGCGTCTTATTATCTGAACGAGCGCCAGTCTACCAACACTTATGAGGAGATATTGAATGTCCGTTGTTGCGCTGCCTGAAGAACCTAACCAGAACACATCATTTCTTATTCGGCACAGGCCAAAAATCGGGCTGGCGTTGTTTCTTGCTCTTCTGCCATGTTTGCTCTTTGTCCAACACAGTTGGCCGGAGGAGACATTTATTGATTTTTCTTTGGACCTCGTGGGCTACACTCTTATGGTGGTTGGGGCGCTGGGACGACTATGGGCGACGCTTTACATCGGCGGTAGAAAGAACAAGGCTTTGCAGCGCACAGGACCATATAGTATTGTGCGGCATCCTCTGTATGTAAGCAGCTTTCTGCTTGGTTTGGGAATGTCGATGTTGTCGGAGAACCCGATTGTGTTGGCGCTGGTAATGCTGTACTTCGCGCTCCAGTATCGCACAAGCATTTTATACGAGGAGGCTGTGCTGACGAAGAAGTTCGGCCAAGAATATTTGGAATATGCGCGGACAACTCCCTGCTTTTTACCCAAGCTCTCGAATCTGGACACAACGGCGCCCGAGACGATCAACTTGAAGCCGTTAAAATCAGAGGTCGGGCATGCGCTGGCCGCCCTTGCAATAATTCCGCTTTTTGAACTGCTGGCGCTGCTGCACGAACGGGGTGTTCTGCCTTACATAAGCTTCCCGTAGTCTAGGAGGTATCGGACATGGATGTCCGATGAGATTAGGCCCCAGACATGGATGTCTGGGGCCATCTGTGTTCTGCCTTACATAAACTTCCCGTAGTCTAGGGAGCAAGCCTCTTCGCAACTTGAGCAATCTCATCTCTAGTGACCGCCGCGACTCCGACTTTTGTGACCGCCGCCGCTCCGGCCCAATTGGCGATTGTAGCGGCCTCGACGAAATCCGCGCCCGCCGTTAACGCAAGCGTTAATGCGCTGATGACCGTGTCGCCCGCTCCGGCAACATCGTAAACCTCTATGGGCATTGCCGGTATAAGGCTCGTCTTGCCGTTTCGCTCGCAGACGCAAAGCCCATGCGCGCCTCTCGTTATGATGACGGCGTCGGCTGATAGGTATTCGACAAGAGTAAGTCCGGCGTCGCGCACCTGGTCCTCGTTCTCCAACTTTCTCTGCACCGCCGCCTGCGCCTCGGATTGGTTTAGCGTGACTACGGTCGCGCCCTTGAACTTTAGAATACTCATCGGCTTAGGGTTAGAGGTCACAACTCTGCCGTGATTACGGGATATGGATATTGCTTCTCCGACTAACTCTGATGTGATAGCGCCTTTGTTGTAATCCGAAAAGAGCACGGCGTCGCATTGGGGTATTTGCTCTTCCAGCCTCGCCATCATCTTGCGAGCAATCGCGGTCGAAACATCTTGAACCTTTTCCCGGTCTACCCTGACGACCTGCTGGTTATGTGCGATTATTCTTGTTTTCCTGGTAGTCGGACGCGAGCGGTCGATAACCACGCCGTTTACATCGACACCCGCGTCAGTAAGCTGTTGTTTGAGACGCCGCCCGTGGCTGTCATCCCCCACTACGCCGACCAGTCCGGCAATTGCGCCTAGAGTCTGGACGTTATGCACCACGTTCGCTGCTCCGCCCGGCCTGAAATCGCTGTCGCCATTGACTTCGATAACCATCACGGGAGCCTCAGGGGAAATGCGGCTTACCGCCCCCCAGACGTATTCATCGAGCATCAGGTCGCCGACGACGAGGACGCGCTTGTTTTCAAATGCGCTAAGAAGCTCGCTAATACGAGACGCGTTCATCTTGACCCACCTTGCTCAAGAGTTTCAATGACGCAGCCTGCTATGAGTGGAATTAGAATCTCGTGGTGGCCGGTTATCGAAACTCCCGTACCGCCGACCGCCGACGCGCGCGCCACTATTTGCTCGTTCGATCTATATTGCCGCAGGAAATCCAAATTGACGGAAAGGAAGTCGCCTAAATCCATCCCCTGGTTCTTCGCAATCGCAAAAGCCTTTAGTATTATTTCAGGAAGCACTACCGCTGAGCCTACGTTTAGCAATACCCCACCCGACAGCCATGAAATCGCGGCGGCAAGAATACGGAAATCGCGCATCGTTGATTCGCCCCACGCGGCGCCGTCCGCCGAAGGATGCATGTGCACGATGTCGGTTCCCAGCGCAACATGCACCGTCACGGGAATCGACGCTTTTGAGGCTGCTGCCAGAATGCTCGACGATTGATGCGTTGCGTCAGCGGCAACGATTGCGTTCCCGATAGCTTCTCCCAGGCCAATTCCTTGCGCGGCTGCATTTGCGGCGGCTTGGTTCATGAAGTCGGCAGTCTCGATGGTCATCCCGAACGAGCCGTCTTGAAGGCCGGGATACACGTCTTCGGATGTATGCCCAAATAAGGCTATCTCAGCGTCGTGTATCGCCGCCGCGCCGTTCATTGCAACCGTCGTGACTATGCCCCTTGAAATAAGGTCGCCTATGACCGGTCCAAGGCCGCACTTCACCACATGGCCGCCCATGGCGAGTATGACAGGCTTACCGGATTTGGCCGCCTCCGCAATGCGGGAAACGACGGTTCTTATGTCATTGCCGGCGTATATACGCGGCATGGAATCGAGCAAATCCAAAAGCCTTTTGCCGGGTTTGAGCGGCGATGCGAAAGAGCCCACGTCAACTTTACTCTTTCGAGTGGATATTGAGCTTGTCTTCAGTTTATTGAGATCTATTTCGTCAAATTGGGACACGGAAACTCCTCCAGCTATCAGCTATCAGCTGACAGCTGATAGCCTTTATAAAAGCAGATTCCTCACTTCGTTCGGAATGACAGTCCGCTAAACTGGACTTTTATAGCCTTCTTCTTTTCATTCGCTTCAACATATGAGGCCAAGTGTCCTTCAATTATGCCAACAGCGGAAGGTAAGTGAGGATCGATTATAGAATATATAAATATCGGACTACGAGCTAACGTTCTGACTATGTCATTCCCGCGAAAGCGGGAATCCAGAAACCGAAGCTTGGTCAGAGAGTAGCGTTTCTGGATTCCCAATCAAGTTGGGAATGACATACTGCTGGTTGGAAATGACATGTTGCTAAATCAATACCTGAAACTCAATAAGGTGATGGATTGAACACGCAAACAAAAACCATCGATTATAAAATAAGGAAGGGCATCTTATGGTTTCAATGAACAGACGCGATTTTCTAAAAGGCGCGACCGCCGCCGGTATGGCGGTCCTGCTGACTTCTCCAGCTTTGTCGAAAACGCCGGACGGCGCGGGAACGGTCGAACTTATATACAAGAAAAAACCCGTGGTCTCCCAGCCGTGGAAAGCCGATTTGGTGTACACGGTTGGTGAACGGGGAATGGCCGACGGCGGCGGATTTAAGTTTCACACGCCGGTCCAATCGTGGGACGAGCCTAAAATAACAGCCAAAAGCGTCAGATTTGAACCTAAATCTAATGCAAAAGCCGAGACGAGTATTGAGAGCAATGGTGTGCTCGGATGGTTCGTTACAGTGAAGGTCATAGGCGGCAGTCTCAAGCCGGGAGATAAAATTATCTACACCTATGACACGGCGGCGGTTCAGAAATACTCGCAGACGGGAATGGTTTGTCCACATAAGATACAATCGGACATTGATGGCGATGGAAATTTTGCGAAGCTTCAGGATTCTGAACTCCTCCCGATCGACATTCTGAGCCGGGACGCCGCCCATTTGCGGATAGTGGCCCAGCAGACAGCGCGTCCGGGGCAGGAGATCAAGGTTCGATCCATCGTGCTGGACGATTTCAACAACCCGGTCGATAAGGAATATAAAAAGGCGATCAAGATAGGATTTCCCGGCAAGGAAGTCGAGCGGAAATACACTGGGAATCGCGCGGAGTTTGCGCTGCAGGCGCCGAATGAACCCGGCATATACTTCATCCATGGGACCGGCCCAGGATTGAAAGAAGCCTATTTACCGATCAGGGTCTCAAACGACAATAAACTCAATATCTATTGGGGCCAGCTTCACGGCCACACCAAAGAATCCGACGGCGTTGATACAATCGAAGATTATTACGCTTACGGGCGCGACATAGGTTTTCTGGATGTATGCGCCGGAAACGACCATGCGGAAGGAATTCACAGAAACAACTCCTGGGCCAGAGAGATTGCCGCGGTTAAGAGTTTCTACAAACCGGGCGAGTTTGTGACTCTGGCGGGATATGAGTGGACAACCGCCGGGCATCGAAACGTCTACTTTGCCGAAGTATCGGATGATTTGCCTCTTTTGCCCGCAACCGTCAAAGGGTCCGAGACCTATCAAGAGTTCATTGGGAAGCTGAAAGAATCAGGCAAGGAGGTTATAATAGGCTATCATACAGCCCATCCGGTTGATTTGAGCAACTATGACCCCGACATCCACCGCCTGGAGGAAACGCATTCTATGTGGGGTACGAGCGAATATCCGGGCAACCCCGGCTGGACCAAGCTGGGAGATAATTTCATACCCCAAGCATCAGCCCAGACCGCATTGGCGAGAGGTCAGAAGTTCGGCATAGTGGGCGGCGGCGACAACCACCACGGAAGGCCAGGACGCTACTGGTATGGCTCTCGCTGGGGTATATTCGGGCACAAAGAAGGCGCGGCAGCCATACTTGCTCCAAAACTCGAACGTCGGGAGGTCTTCGACGCGCTAAAGAACCGCCATTGCTATGGAACTACAGGCGAGCGGATACTGGTCATGCTCGAAATCAACGGCCATCACATGGGAGATGAGTTCGAGACTTCCGAGCCGCTGAGCATACACTTGGAAGCCGCCGGGACTCGCGTTCTGACGCAAGTGGAGCTTCTTCGCGACAATCAGGTAATCTGGGCAAAATGGCTTTATGAGAAGTCATTCACAGCCGACATTCAGGACGCGCAAGCTCCACAGGGACAACACTGGTATTATCTGAGAGTGACTCAGCAGCATGGGGATGACAGGGCGTGGTCAAGCCCGATATGGGTGACGAGGAAGTAACATCGAGCGCGGGAAAAGCAGATTTCTCGACTCCGCTCGAAATGACGTTCGTTCAATCAAATACCGTGATGTCTTCCTGATGGCGGGGGCGTATTAGCCTGTATATCTTGTTGTCAGCTTTATAGCAGGAGCTGATGCCGCTAACTACCACGTACTTTTCTACGTTTGGGATTGTCAAACCTTCGGCTGCGACTTTCATTCCCAAATGTCCCGAACCGTCATTTAGCTCCGAGCCGTCATCTATATAGAAATAATCTAAGCCTTGATACGTAACGGTTCCCCATACGCGAATAAATAGCCCAAAGTTATTGATTCCACTTGCATCCATCACTCCGGCTTGCAGCCCTATGGACTTGCCGCCGGCATCACGATTCGATAAGCCGAATGGTTTCAAAGGCGGGGAGCTTCTGACAACTTGCGGGCTTGAAGGCGATGCGATGATATACCGCTCGCCGGAAAGTGGGTCCGTGTTTGCTTCGCCGCTCACGTTCAACAATTGACCCTCGCTGAAGGCTAATGGCGTATCCACCCTGATACCCGCCGCTTGTTCGAGGTTCTGGACGTAAACACATCCGAGCGACGGAAAACTAGCCGTGACAGCCACGCCGCCCAGTAAAACCGCATTGGAATTTGGATAGGATTTCCTTACGGCGCCAATGCTGAGGGCGCGCTCGTAGGCGCCTATGTCTGAGGTCACAATCAAGTCCCCGTTGCCGTCTTGCGAACGCTGGAACCCATCAAAATCAGCCGGCCAAATGCCGTCATTCGTCCCCGCGTCCACGCAAGGCGAGGTCAGTCGCAGATGATAGTCCTGTAAGCTCGGAGCGGCAAACTTGGGATCGGCTATCAGATTGGACCCCGATCCCGCCGGATTCCAGCTTGTGGGGTAGAACGGCTGGCTGCCGTTGTTCCAAAAACAGCAGTTGGAGAAAACCGGATTGCTCAATGTATCTTTGTAAGCGCAGCCGCCTTGAGCGCCCGTGTTGCCGGAGAAAATCGTGTTTTTGATTTGAGGAGAACTCAACGACAACTTGATTCCACCACCGGAGCTGGTGGCAGAATTGCTTATAATGGTGTTATTGGTCAGTGTTGGAGAGCTTGAACTCAGGGAGATTCCGCCTCCGTTGCCCGCGGTATTATTGCGTATGATGTTATTGATGAAAACTTGAGAACCCTGGGAACAATAGATTCCCCCGCCGGAAAAAATCGCGCTATTACCCGTAATGATGTCATTGGAAATTGTCAGCGTGGCGGATATGCAACTAATTCCAGCTCCGTTGGCATAGCGGCCGTTTCTGATTGTGAAGCCGTCAATGATGGCGTTTTGAGTAACAGTTGAATTGGCCGTTACCACGCTCCCGCCCTGGTTGCCGTCGAGCGCTGTAACGTTAGTCTTCCAATCTCTCTGCTCCCTCAGCGTTTCATTGCCGGCAAATCCGCCGTAGAGCGCGGTTCTCGATTTGAGTGTGACGCGCTCAACGTAATTTCCGGCGGCCACCCACACCTCTCCATTACCGATAGGAGCATTGATCCCCTCTTGCACCGTCAGAAAAGCTGTATTCCATGTTCTTCCGTCGTGAGCCGGTCCAGTTGCGGTTTTACTGACAAATACGTTTCTAAGGTTTACCTCTATGTCCACCCCTACAATAGGAGAAGCGTTTCCAGACGTCGAAAAAGCTTGGGATTCGACATAATAGCTGGAATTATCTTCTACGGTTAATGTGAAATAAAAGTCCTCTACGTCTTCGTTGAAAAGGCCATCCGCGGATGTGGCATTAAGCCATGACCCTCCGTTCACACGATATTTAACAGTGGAAATCTTATTTATAGTGACATCGGCACGATATGGTGAGTCATAAGGAATGTCATAGCACATCCCCGTGACCGTAGCGGTGAAGCCGTTTATGGCCGGGGTGTTCAGTGTGTTGCTTACGACGTTGTCCATGGGATCGTATATCGAATCCAAGTCGGTGTCGCGCCAGCCAAGCTGATTCTTTGAATACGTGCAAATATTGTTGCTGCCCGCATTCGACTTCATATAGCAAGGCACGCTGGAGGGATTGCCGTATTCGCAATTGCCATTATAGATGCTCAAATAACCATAGTAACTAAAATTACAGCAAGCATAGCCCGGCTGGCAGTATTCGTCAGCGGCGGCGAAGATATGACCTGTCTCATGACTGGCGACATAATCCATGCCGCCGATGCCGTAACCGTCGTTGTCGTAGGTCATAATCACATAAGGCCCGTTTAAGTACGCATAGGCAAAGTAGCCGCTGGTAAATGAGCCGTCAGTGTCAAGCAAGCTATCCACCACAATGAACGTGAAACACCAATCGGTCTGCAGACTGGTTCTGATCGAATTGTTATAAGCCATGACGCAGTCGAAATTGCTTCCCGACGTGTAGCCCATGTTCTGGAAAATGTCCGTAACCCACAGGTATTCATCCATCCATCCTTGCATTGTGATAGGCTCATAGCTAGTTGGCACACTCAAATGCTGGTCATAGTAAAAGGTCAAGTTCGCGGCAGGATTTCCCTTGGTGAGGTACCAGTCCATCCCTGCTACGATCTTGTTGATCACATTCGTCTGCCTGCTGCTGTCCCAGTTCTCCGACCCTGAGGTGGACTCAGGCAATATTATACCGACTGCGACTTTCCCAGCCATGAATTCACTAGTTTCGTAATATCCAGGAGCATGTGAAACAGCAGGAGAAGGGGCGCTCATAGCTAGAGGGATGGGTGGTGGCATGCGCGCGTCGTTTACAAGCGGCGCCCCTGACAGCCCTTGGGGATCAAAAGCGTCAAGACCGGACTGGCTGGAAGCCAGAATATTGTTCCATGCGCCGGAGCCGATGGCCAAATCCGAGCCGTCAGCCGCGCTAAAAACAGGTGAAGCGCCTCTATACAGAGCGGAAACCCCTGGAATTCCTCTGACCAGGCTTTCAACACTTTGAGGCACATTGGCAATAACAACCCTTGGTGGAAAGACATGCGCCGGTTTGCAGCCCGCTTCGCGCAGGGATTGAAGCGCCATCTCAGTATCCGCGAAATTCTTGCTGTTCAGTATCAAGAGCGCTTGGTCGGAGTTAGGCAACATAGCTTCCGCGCCAAAAGCGATTTGCGAGAAGACGAACGCAAGCGCGCAGCAGAGAACTGAGATAATCAAGTTCTTCACCTCGCGCATTGATACGCATGAAATTACGGAGGTTTTCGTTATCGACATCACCATGAGCTTATTCCCGAAATGATCTATCAGCTAAATCCAATCCTTACGTTTGAACCATAAAAACATAGCCAGCGTAACCGTCCCCATAAAGATAAGCACGTTCCTAAAAGCGTTGGGGGAACGCAGCCAGGGAAGATGAACGAAGTTCATCCCATAAAATCCCGTTATCAACGCCATTGTCATTAATACTATGGACGCGATGGTCAGTACTTTCACTACCTCATTTAATCGGTTGGAAACGGAGGAAAGATAAATGTCCAGGCTGCCGGAAAGGATTTCGCGTATGGTGTCGATCATATCGAAGATGCGAATCATCCGGTTATACACGTCTTGAAAGTAGACGTAGTTTTCTCCTGTCATAAATGGGAAATCGCGCCGTGAAAGCTCGCTGAAAATATCACGCTGCGGGCCAAGATACTTGCGTAGTTCGAACGTTCGGCGCTTCAGCGTCGTAAGTCTCTTTAATGATTCCTTGTCAGCCTTCTCCAGCATCAAGTCTTCCAAATGGTCCGCTTCGTCATCCAGCTTCTCGACCAACGGGAAATAGATCTCCACCAGATCTTCCGCGAGCAGATAGACTGCGTATATGGAACCGCGCGAACAAGTCCACGGTGATTCGATATAATTCTGTAGAGCTTCATCAACCACCTCGTTTTTTTTATCTTTTGTGGCTGTGATGATGAACTTCTCTCCCGCGAAAAGATGCAGCTCAGTCGCCTTAAATCCGTGATTGTTCGATGATTTGCCGACTACCGTGAGATTGATGTAGAAGTGGTCATGGAACTCATATAGATGCGGTCGCCGGAAAGGATCGAGACACGAATGCAAAGCGACGGCGTGTAAACCGAACTTGTCCGCAAGAATGTCCAAATCCTCAGGCGTCAGAGAGCGCGCGTCTACCCAGAGCAGGTTACAATCACCCTCAACAAGTTCTCGCCAGTTGTCGAGCGGCACGTCTTTCTTGGCTTCTTTTTCAGTGAAAAGGTAGGTTTTAATCATCTTAGTGGTCCACCGGCAGTATACGATAATACAGCTTGCCTGTCAAAACGAGTTGAGGGTAGGGCAATCGCATCTTATCGATATGACGCACACTATCCTGCGGGAACGGTGTATTTAGAAAACTTTGGATTAAGTATAAGGCAGTTCCCGCAGGAATTCCGCCTACAGAAGCTGCGGGAATTGAGGTGGACTGAACGCATTAGTCTCTGCTACAAGGCCATTCCCGCAGCATATCGTGCATTTCAGATTTAGATGCGATTGCCCTGGAGTTGAGGGTTGAGGGTTGAGGGAAGGGAAGTCCAAAGGCTGACAGCTTAAATCAACCGGCTGCCTAAGATGGCTCGAACAACGCCTCGACGAACTCCTTTGGGTTGAAGTCCTCGAGGTCATCCATGCCTTCACCGAGGCCTGCCAGCTTGATCGGGACTCCGAGTTCGTCTTTGATGGTGACAACTATACCGCCTTTTGCCGTGCCGTCTAGCTTTGCCAGAACTATCCCAGAAACATTGACGGCGGCTAGAAACTCACGGGCCTGGCTGACCGCGTTCTGGCCGGTCGTGGCGTCAAGAACGAGCAAAACCTCATCGGCAGGACGGCCAAGTTCGCGCTCGACCACCCTGCCGATCTTCTTTAGCTCTTCCATCAGATTCACACGGGTATGCAGGCGTCCCGCTGTGTCGGCTATGACGAAATCGGCTCCCCGCGACTTTGCGGCCTGAATTGAGTCGTATATGACGGCGGCGGGGTCGGCTCCCGGCTTGTGCTTTATGATATCCACCCCAACTCGCCCGGCCCAAATCTCCAACTGGTCAATCGCCGCGGCCCGGAACGTATCCGCGGCGGAAAGGATTACTCTTTTCCCCTGCTTCTTGAGCCGGTGGGCCAACTTTGCAATGGTGGTTGTCTTACCGACGCCGTTCACACCAACAACCAAGTATACAGTAGGAGGCGCCGGGGAAACCGTGAGACCGATTGGGTGGCTGCCATCGAGAATATCAGCCATTCTAGCCTCAAGGCGAGTTTTGACCTGACTGACTTCCGACAGCCGGTCCCATCTCGCCTCTTGCCGCAGATCGTCCACCAGCATAGTGGTGGTTCGCATGCTGACATCCGCCTGGATCAGCAGTTCTTCAAGCTCGTCGAACAACTCGTCGTTGACTGCTCTCCTGCCTGTGAGAAGCTGGTCGACTTTTGCGAATATGCCTCGTAATAGTCTCATTATTATCCGAATTATCCGATCTGTTTTATTTTATGGTTTCGGGAACAGGATTCCCGAAACACCGGGAATCCCCTTTTCTAACTAGCTGTCAGCTGACAGCTGACAGCTACTTCCAAAAGCAGATTCCTCACTTCGTTCGGAATGACGGAGTGAGTTCGCTCAATTTGTGAATAATCCGGATTAAGGCTTTGCCGGTTCCGTTCGAGATACTGACAGATCACTTCCCGAAGATGATGATACCCTGTTACCCGGCAGAATCGCCTTCATCTCACGCGGGCCAACACGGGAGAACATAACGATGTCCGTCTTGTCGCCAATCTTGATTTCCAGGGCTGTAGCCTCCGTGGCGGCGGCGCCCTCCACGGGATAACGCTTCACGCTGACTTTCGGAGCAACTGACCCGGAGTAGGGATATAAAACAACGTCAAAAGTCTGCGGAGTCGCGCCCGTCTTGCTGTATTTCCAGCCTTTGGACGGAACGTTGTCTATGCTTTTTTCAAACCGCGCCTTGGCTATGAAAAAGTCTGTGATTTCCGACTTCAAAGACTCCGGCTCAACGGGAACCATCAGCAAATTGCCACCCGTTGGATAGCTTGTGTGGACTGCTTTAGTGATTGGGTCTTCCACGATACCCGCGTCTTCCTCAAAATGCCAGTTCTGATCGTAGGTATGATCGCCTTCGCCGATGATGTCATCATGAACTATCCAATATTCCGGCTTCACGAAGATTACGCTTCGCCGGTGAGTAAGCCCTTTGTAATTTTGGTGGCTGCCGATCACATAGTCAGTTTTATCCGTAGTCTGCCACTTCTCCGTTTTGCCATGAGCCTGGCCCATTGTCTTGCCGTCTACGCAGATCGTGTTATGGTAGGACGTAACCGGGTAACGCTCGAGGTCTTCCCCTTCATAGCTGCGAATACCCGGATCGGTGAGCAGTTCCCTGCCATAACCGTAGGCAGTGACCTGAAGCACGTCAGCATGGCCGTGGGCGCCGAAACTTGACTTGAAGACCAAATGCCTTGCGTTCTCATACGGTTTTTCCTCGTAAGAACTGCGCATGATGGTCCAACCGCCGTCGGGGAAGTTTACTGAAGCTTGAGCCGGCGGTACGCCTTCCTTACCTCTCGTCAGTACGTATTTTATGTCTTCCTTCTTATAATAATCCAGCGCCGCCGGAAGCGCCCATGCTTCTCCGCCGCCCCAGTCGCCTATCCGAGGGCATGATCCATTTGGCTGCGTAACGGCGGCCAAATAATATTGTGTTTTTGCCAACCGCTCGCGGGCTTCCGGGTTGACCTCAACCCCCGCCCTGTCAAGAGACTGAAGCGTTGACAGCATACCGCTATAAGCCATACAAACGTAACCGGGCGCGTCTTCCATTTCCTTACCGTCGGGGTGAACATCCCGCAGCACGTTTGTCTCAAAGCTCACCTTACCGAACTCCAGCCATACCTTCCCATCGACAAATTCCGGGAACTTCAGGGCTATGTCCATAACGGAAGATGAATTTGTCGCCAGCCAGTTGCCTCCGGTGAAGTCGTCATTCTTGAGATAATCGGTATGCTCCCATATAGAGAAAAGCAGGTTCGCCCAGAGTTCGTCTTCAATAGGGCTTCGCAAGTAAATCACGGTCGAATAACCAAAAATGCCTTTAAGAGCAGTGGCTTTTGCGAACCGGCTGGCAAGCCAGCTTAACCTCGCGGCGGAGTCGAGTGTGCGCCAGGATGGGTAATTGGCGCCGCTCATCACGGTCGGCTTGGGGTTCGCGTCCACCCAGTCATAGAACACATTGCGGAACTGGGTAAGCCACTGCTTGTCGCCCGTGTGGTAATAGGCGTCGATGGGAACGCCGAGAATTGATCCTCTGTTCAGGAAGTTCTTGTGCTCGTACCAGTCTGTGTTCTTCTGGTATATCCAGTCGATCGGGACGACCTCCTGCCTGGGAATACCGCCGTATTCCAGCTTACCACTGGCGTAATCTTTTGCTCTGGTGAGGTCGTACTTGGAGTCCGGCTTGTCGTCCGTCATAGGGAATTTGGCGGTGTAGTAAGCCCTGAGCGCTTTACACGCCTGTTCCCATTTGCCCGCGTTGGCAGCGGAATAGAACTTCTCCAGGCCGGACTGGCCGGGTTTTATCCTCTCGTGTAGAAATTTAGTCACATCTGCAAGTTTCGGATGCTCGTAGCCTTTATATATCCGTACTGTATGAACATGTACGCCATTCTTGCCCTCTCCAAAATCAAATCGCACCCAACGAGCTTTGCACAATGGCAAGCGGAGCGTCTGCTGCCAGCCCAAATCGGTCTTCTCGAGTACGATTTGAAACGTGCCTTCCGGCCCGTTATTGGATATCATGATTCTTAATATCCTTGGACTGCGGAATCCGCCTCCGTTATCCGAGCCGAACTGTATACGGTCGAATGCCTTCTCTTGCCCAAGATCGACGGTAAACGCCTGATGTTGTTGGACATCGGCGAATGAGAAACCGCCTCGGCTTATCGGCTTGTCGCTTAGGATTGCGTTTATATCGTTATCGCCCCAGATTTTGCTCTTTGTAGATACACTCGCTCCCAGCTTTCGAGAGAGCAAGTTTTCGGGGTAGGAATAGACTGCCGTAGCAACCAGCAGTAAACCAGCGCATATTAGGAACGTTCGGCGCCTTCGCAATTTTATTACCTCCAAGATAAACAAACGGTCAATCTAACCTCCCCCTAACCCCTCTTTACGCGGCTTGTTTCGGGATTTCCATTCCGCTGCGCTTCATTCAAATCCCGAAACAACGGCACAAACTGACATCCTGACCTTCCCCTAACCTATCGTGGTTGAGGGTTGAGGGAAAGCTGTCAGCTGACAGCTGACAGCTTCTTCTAACTTCTAACTTCTAACTTCTAACTCATCCACATCAGCAACCGGCTCGTCTTTGGCGAACAGGGCTTTGCCGTTGACTTTCACGCTTTTAATGTTGGAACCGGAAATTCTGACCGGGGTTCCGTTTTGAGCGCGGATGACGACGAGTTCGCCCTCTACTTCTATGCTTGCGCCGGGAGCCGACATAACCTGCGAACCGGTCCGAGATACGAATACGTAATCCGTCTTGTCGCCTATCTTAATCTCAAGAGCCGTGATGTCATTGGCGCCGGCTTCAGTAACGGTAATCATCGGCTTCACGGAAACTTGCGGGGTCTCGGCGCCGTTATATGGATACAGCACGAGATCGAATATCTGCGTTGCGTCTCCAGTCTTGCTGTATTTCCAGCCTTTTGAAGAAACTTCGTCCTTCCCACCCGCCATACGAGCCTTGGCTATAAGAAAGTCTTTGATCTCTGACTTCATAGATCCAGGGTCAGCGGGGACCATAAGTAGGTTTCCACCTGTGGCGTAGCTGGTGTGGACAGCCTTAGTTATCGGGTTTTCGACGATACCCGCGTCTTCGGCGAAATGCCAGTTCTGGTCGTAAGTGTGGCTGCCTTCGCCGGTTATGTCATCATGAATTATCCAATACTCAGGCTTTACAAATGTAATGCTTCGCCGGTGAGTAAACCCAGGGTAGTTCCTATGATTGCCGAACACGTAGTCAATACCATCATTTGAAAACCATTTCTCGGTTTTCCCGTGTTTCTCTTCCTGGCTCTTCCCATCAATGCAAATGGTGTTGTGATAATCCGTTTGTGGATAGCGATGCCTATCAGCGGACTCGTAGCTGCGTATACCCGGATCGATCAGAAGCTCTCTGCCGTAAGCGTAAGCTGTTACCATAAGCGAGTCACGATGGCCGTGCGCTGCCGCGCTGGACTTGAATACTAGATGCCTTGCGTTCTCGTAAGGCGTCTCATCGTACGCGCTGCGCATAATACTCCAGCCGCCGTCGGGGAAGTTGACCGAGGCAAAAGCAGGTTTTGTTCCTTCTTTACCGTTTGTCATGACATATTTGATGTCTTCACGCTTAAATATCTCCAACGCAAGCGGCAGCGCATAAGCCGATCCTCCACCCCAATCACCTATATTAGGGGTGTTGCCGTCCGGCTGAGTTACGGCGGCTAGGAAGTATTGAGTTTTGGTCAGCCGCTCGCGGACTTCAGGCTGCACGGGAATCTCAGCTTTGTCGAGAGCTTGCAGCGTATCAAGCATACCCTTATACGCCATACAGACATAACCAGGCGCGTCTTCCATTTCCTTGCCGTCCGGGTGAACGTCTCTCAGAACGTTCTTCTCGAAAGCGCTCTTGCCGTAAGCCAGCCATATACTATGGTCCTTAAACTCAGGGAACTGCTCTGCCATGCCCATAACGGCGGAGGTCGTACTTGCCAGCCAGTTGCCGCCGGTGAAATTGTCGCCCCTGAGATAATCGACATGCTCCCAGATTGAATACAGGAAGTTTGCCCAAAGCTCGTCTTCAATGTCCTTTCCTAAGCACACTTGCGGGAATCTAGATACAGTCCATCCGCTTCTGGCGGCGGAATCCAAAGTTCGCCATGCTGGATAATCGGCGCCGCTCATGATCGTTGGTTTCGGGTTCGCGTCCACCCAATCGTAGAATACTTTGCGAAACTCATTCGACCACTTTTTGTCGCCTGTATTATAATAAGCCTCTGCCGGGGTTCCTATAATAGCTCCTCTATTGAGAAAGTTCTTGTGCTCGTACCAGTCCGAGGTCTTCATATAACTCCAATCGATTGGAACCGTCTCTTGCCGGGGTAGACCCGCGTATTCGAGTTTGCCGCTTGCGTAGTTTATCGCCCGTGTTAGATCATATTCCGGATTCGGCTCGTGGTCTGGTTTATGAGTGGCCGTATAGTAAGCTCTCAGGGCTTTGCAGGCCGCTTTCCAATTGCCCGCGTCGGCTTCGACATAAAACTCCTCCAAGCCCGGTAGTCCAGGTTTGATCTTATCGTGCAGTATTTTCGTCACTTCCTCAAGTTTAGGGTGCTCGTAGCCCTTGAATATTCGCAAAGGACGGACTACCGCGCCACTCTTACTTGGCCCAAGATCGAATCTAATCCATCGCGCGGTAACCTTAGGCAGCCGCAAAACTTGAAACAGGGCAATATCTTTCTTAGTGAATATGGTCTTGAACGGCCCTTGGGGCCCTTTGTTGGAAACGGATATTTTCAAATACTCAGGCGATCTATCGCCGCCTGCGTTGCCCGAACCGAAATCCACGCGGTTGAACAAACGCGCCTTTCCAAGGTCAACCGTAAATATCTGGTCATGGCCATCCGCAAACGCAAATCCACCATTGCTTACCGGTCCATTACTGAGAAGATCATTTGGATTCCCTTTGCCCAACAGCTCAGCTTGCGTGGACACGCTGGCGCCCAGCTTGCCGGAGAGATAGTTTACAGGGAAAGAGTAGGCGGAGTTCGCGGATAACAGC
>JAUSEB010000443.1 GCA_030650495.1 Armatimonadota bacterium
GCCTGAACCGTTGTTTCGGATTTGAGTGGAGCGAAGCGGAATGGAAATCCCGAAACAAGCCACGGATGTAATGTTGAATGTTGAAGGAGAGAGTGTCGCGGGCAATACCTTAAACCTTCAACATTCAACCTTCAACTCTCCCTCGACTCCCTTTCCCATCTGTGTTTATCTGTGTCCATCTGTGGTTAATTCTTTTGTTTCTTCCCGGATTCGAAAGTGCAGATAGCCCCAGGACGTTTCACCCGCAACACAAGGCTCTCCAACACCCTGAGCGGATGGTTCAGGTTTTGCGGCCCTAGATACGCGGTCACTAAGTCTTGAGAGATGGCTATGTCGGCGTTTTGCGGGCCGACTGAAAACACCATCCCGTAATCCTTCAGAACAGGCGTCTGGAATACACCGGCGGTCGCTATTGCGCGCACATGCTCTATCTCCAGAACACCGCTGTCCGCATATACTCTATGCATTTGGGAGTATCTGAGCGGACTTACGGCCACCGCGAACGGGCCGAAAAATCCATTCTCGATCAGCTTTTGCGTCGCCGCAACCACGTCTTCAAACGCCGACCCGGCTTCCGCCCAGTCTCTAGCGTCTATGGTAGTTCTTCCCTGGACGGTCATCAGTCCCGCAAATCCCAGTTCAGCGCCGCCGTTAAAAATCAGATCATCCTCCGCGTATGCGCAGTAGCTTGCAGCGGCGGCGGCGGCTCCCAGGTCAAGAGGGAATCCCATGCGACGGCTGGTCTCTATATCGCGCCAGTACAGAACAAAATCCTTGTAAACAAGAGGTATAGTGATGTGCAGCCGGTCCTCAGCCCGAATAGGCGTCGTTTCCTCTTCACCGAGCATACCTATGGCGGCCCCGTCCATTCCGCGGAAAGTATTGTAGTCCAAATCCTGAATGCCCGCGCCGAGCGGTCCAAAGATGCTCAAAAAGCGGCGTCCGACCAAAATCCGTTTCGCAACATCGACCACCACGTTATCTATCGCGTTCCACTCATCAGCGTTAAGCGGAGCGTCATTCCTTGCAAGGTAAGTGTCCATCTCAACCCTCCGAGGCAATCATTGAGCCAGACAGGCTAATATGTTCAGCAAACATTTACCCTCTACATGATGGCAGTAAACGGAGGAACCCTCAAGCTCCCGGTGTAAGAAAATAAGCAAGCATACATAAGAAGTGGGCGCGTTCTAAATTCAAGGGAAGACGAGTGAGTAGTGAATAGTGGTTAGTGACTGGTGGCTAGTCAATACTAGCCACTAATCACAAGCCACTATTCACTTATCTCCCCTTGAATCTGGGATGCGACCATAAGAGGATTTGGTACTGCAATTTGAGACTCAGGATAGGAACTTGGAGAGTTTTGCACGCTCTGGTGGCTCTTATAGCGTTTAGAGCCGCGGATGTTATCGCCGGAACGCGGGCGGGTATTCTTGCCGGCGCTCCGTTGGGACTAATCACCGGTTTGTTGGTGGTCACGCTTTTCGCGATAGCAAGGACGCCAACATCCTCTTGCGATAATCGACCTCGGGTCGCGCTGAGCTACTTAGGATTTGCCCATCGCCTGCCCGACAGGGCGGATTTCGCAGGAGCCATCGTCTGCTTTATCCTCTGGTTTGCCATTTGCCAAAGCCCCATGTTCACTTCTTTCAAGCTTGCCTGGCTGGGAGCCGCTATACTCATCACACACGCGCTTGCAAGACCCATCTCATACCGTTCACGACTTCACTGAGAGGGTTGATGAAGAAGCTGTCAGCTGACAGCTTCTTCATCATAATGGGTAAAATCCTAATGATCCCAAAATGAGAAGATGTGAAAACCTATGCGTAAGCCGGCGCTTGTGATAATAGACGCTCAGGTCGATTTTTGCCCGGGAGGCGCTCTTCCTGTTCCCCAAGGGGATGAGACCGTGCCCGTCCTGAACATGTATATTGAACTCTTTGAAGACGCGAACCTGCCAGTATACGCCACCCGTGACTGGCACCCCGAAAAGACGATTCACTTCATGGAGTATGGAGGACTTTGGCCGCCTCACTGCGTTCAGGGGTCAAAAGGCGCGGAGTTCCATCCCGAATTGAATCTTCCCGATGACGCGGAGGTCGTCTCGGCGGGTGTGGGGCCGAATGAAGAAGGTTACTCCAGCTTCGAGGGCCGCAACGAAGAGGGGACGGATTTGGACTCGTCTCTCCGCGAACGCGGCGTGGGCCATTTGTTCATTGGCGGCCTGGCGACCGACTATTGTGTCAGAGCCACGGCGCTGGACGCGATGTCTCGCGGTTTCGATGTGACCGTGCTCGAAGACGCCGTAAAGGGAATTGATGTAACTCCGGGTGATTCACAAAGAGCCTTTGAAGAAATGACCGCTCAGGGCGCGGAAATCGCTGACTATGAAGCCGTTGTAGAGGAGATCACAGCGCAGGCTGTCAGTTGAAGGTTGAAGGTTGAAGGTTGAGGGAAGGGAATCCCTATCCTTCGGCTTGTTCTTGGGAGTGTTCAAAAAGGCATAACTTAGCGCGACCCGTCATTTCGAGCGAAGCGAGAAATCTGCTTTTAAGCACAATGTATTGTCTCTGAAAAGCAGATTCCTCGTCGTTCCTCCTCGGAATGACGGTTTTTGAACACTCCCTCTTTGAAGCCTAAGATGAGTTGAATGTTTAATGTTGAATGTTGAAGGAGATCGTGTTG
>JAUSEB010000446.1 GCA_030650495.1 Armatimonadota bacterium
TCTGATCGCGCGCGATATGTCATCGCGCGCGAAACAGAACTGACAACACATCAACCATAAGCATTGGAGGTCCAAATTGTTTCCTTATGGTACGCAATATTATCGTCCGCCTAATCCACCGGATACGGAGTGGGAAAAGGACCTGAGTCAGATCGCGGATGCCGGCTTCAACATTGTCAAAGTGTGGGCCAATTGGTCGTGGATACACAGAGATGAAAATACATTCGACTTCGATGACCTTGACCGTATTCTGGATTTGGCCGAAAAGCGGAATCTCAAAATCATTATAAATACGATTCTGGAGAATGCGCCTTACTGGCTTGCGAAGAAACACCCCGAAGCGCTTTATGAGACAGCCATGGGAAAGAAGTTTCAGCTTATCGCCCGTTCCAACACGCCGGGAGGGGCATGGCCGGGAATGTGCTGGGATAACGCTCCTGTTCGAGATCGCGCTGAGAGGTTTCTTAGAGCGACCGGCGAGCATTACAAGAGTCACAACGCGCTTTGGGGATATGACGTTTGGAATGAAGTGTTCTTCGAGCCATTTGGCCATCCCGGATTTGAGAAAGAGCAGTTCTGTTATTGCCAGGGATCGAAAGAAGCGTTCCTGGATTGGCTGCGCCGGAGATACGGAAGTTTGGAAGCGTTGTGCGGCTCTTGGAGGCGTAGATACTCGGCGTGGGATGAAGTCTATCCGCCGCCTTATAAGGGTTCCTACCCCGACTGGCTTGACTGGCTGCGGTTTCGTATAGAGAGAATGAAGGAGCAGATGCAATGGCGGGTTGCGATATTGCGTTCCGAGGATGGCGAGCATCCACTCACATCCCATGGCGTTGCATGGTCTCTTGATAGGATGCCGACTGTTCTTGCCGACGATTGGGAGATTGCTAAAGAAGTCGATCAATGGGGGCTTTCCACTTTTCCGTTATGGCAGAATATGGACGTCGGCGACCACATGCGGCTGCTGGATATAGCAAGATCGGCGTCGCAAAGCTCTGGGAAGAAATTTTGGCAAACTGAACTGCAGGGAGGTCCGGCTGTCAGTGGTTTGTATCGGAGTCCGGTTCCCGACGCCACGGATGTTGCTTTTTGGAATTGGACTGCTTTTATGTGCGGAGCGAGCGGGCTGTTGTACTGGCAGTGGAGGCCGGAATTGCTTGGGCCGGAATCGCCGGGGTTTGGACTCTGTAAGCCGGACGGTTCTCCCACGGAAAGAACGGAAGCGGCGTCGTGGTTCGCCCTTTTTATGAACCAGCATCCGGAACTTGAGGAATCAGAGGCCGTAAAAGGCGACGTTGCGATTCTCGTTCTGCCGGAATCACAGCTCTTTAACTACGTCATGGAGTTTGACTCATCGGCGTACGCTGGTGACGTTGCCGGAACGTACAGGGCGCTCTGGGAAGCCAATATTCAGCCGGATTTCGTGAAGATCGAGCGAATCGACGAATATCCGCTTGTGTATATCCCCTTCCCTCTGTTGATCGAAAAAGCGCATTGTGAGTCTATACGGAAATACGTCGAAGCTGGTGGAACGGTCATATCCCATGCTTGCCCGGCGCACTTCGATGATAACGGCTACTGCTCTTTCAGAATTCCCGGCCAGGGCTTAGACGAGGTATTCGGATTATTAGAGGAAGATGTGGAGTACGTTCCCAGTCTAATAAGGGCTGGAAGAAAGGCTCCGGAGATTATTTGGAACGGGAGCGCCTTCGGCTGCGAAGTATATCAAGAAAAACTGACCCCGGCAAAGGGCGAAGTCATCGCGAGGTTCTCCGATGGAGCCGCGGCTGTGGTCGATTCAGTATATGGACGAGGGAAGACCCGGCTTGTAGGAACGTTTCCCGGTCTTGCTTATTCGACTAATAAAGCAAAAGCGGCGGCGGAGCTTATTCAGAGCGGAGTTGAATATGCCGGGGTAGAGCCTGCGTTGAGAGTTTCAAATGCTGACGTGAAAGCGCGTTTGCATATTAGTCAAGGGACTGTGTTCCTTTGGACGCTCAATACGTCGGACAAGGAGAGAACCGCTGAAATCACGCTTGCAACTCGTTTCGATGAAATAAAATCAGCGACCGATTTAAAGACAGGCTCTTCTATTCCCGTTGGCGGAAGAATTATAAAGGTTGTGCTTGGTCCGCGCATGGGTTCCGTGGCTAAACTCACCACGGTCTAGAAATTGTTGATAAGATTCAAGTAACTAAACGTTATACTGGTACGTCAAACAATATGGATAAGCGGGCGTCTGCGCTGCATTGCCCTCCTATCTCTCCTTTCTGGATACGTCCCCGGCTTCAATTGCCGGGGACGTTGCTATTTGAGTTGTTTTTTCTGTAAGGCGCATGCAGGAATCCACTACATACAACAGCGAAAATAGAATAGATGGGCAACAAACCTACAATACGCGGCGGAGTCACGTGGCGATCCGTAATAGCAGGATTGCTTCTTATCCCAATAAATGTATACTGGGTCACGGTCATCGAAGTCCGTTGGTATTCCCTTGATGGCAGTTGTCTTCCCCTGTTTATAACCCCGATATTTATGCTGCTTCTGCTTGTTTTAGGCAATCTGGCTATAGCCCGGCGTTTCCCCAACTTGGCTTTGAATCAGGGTGAACTGCTCACGACATACATAATGGTCGTGACTTCCTCGGTGATGGCTTCGCACGATATGTTCCAAAACCTATTCGGTGTTATAGGCCACCCGTATCGCTTTGCAACTCAAGACAACCACTGGCAGGAACTATTTATAAAGTATCTGCCCAAATGGCTTCTTGTGACGGACCAAAACACGCTTGCGGCTTATTATCAAGGCGGAGTTAGTCCATATAGCAAAGAAATACTCGTTCACTGGATCGTGCCATTGGCCGCTTGGGGACTTCTAATGTTCGTTTTGATCGGTATGATGCTTTGCATGAATATCATCATCCGAAAACAGTGGACACAGAATGAGAAGCTGGTCTTTCCACTTATCCAGCTTCCTCTCGCTATCACGGAGGGCGGCGGCAATACGAAGTTTTTTCATAACAAGATAATGTGGGCCGGTTTTGCGCTGGCATTTACAATCGGAGCGGTAAACGGCCTGCATTATTTACTCCCCGCGTTCCCGGAACTTACCGGCATAAAGCGATACATGATCAATCAGCACCTCGTCAATCCTCCATGGAAAGATATCGAACCCACTGCTGTGTCACTGTATCCGTTTGCCATAGGTATAGGTTTTTTCATCCCTCTTGACTTGTTATTTTCGTGCTGGTTCTTCTACGTGTGCCGCCATCTATTCCACGTACTCGGTATATCAAGAGGCTGGAACGCGGCGGAAAATGCCGGATTTCCGTATTTCGAAGAACAATCTTCAGGAGCTTGGATTGCGCTGGGACTGCTGATCGTTTGGGGATCGAGAAAGTACCTGGCGGATGTAGTTCGCGTGGCGCTTGGACGTGAGGGAAGCGACGCGGACAATTCCGAGGCCGTCGCGTACCGGGCGGCGTTTATTGGTATATTCGTTGGGGCCGTTTTCCTGGCTATATTCTCCAATATAATCGGAATGTCCGCATGGGTCGCGCTTGTGTTCTTTTGCCTTTATTTCTTACTTGCTATTTCAATTACTAGAATTCGCGCGGAGATGGGGGCGCCTCACGAAATAAATTTCGTGAACCCCGAAAGGATAATGCTTAGCACATTTGGTATTGGCGCTATTGGCGCCGCAAATCTCAGCCTGATGTCTCTGATGTTCTGGTTTAATAGAGGCTATCGGAGCCTTCCTATGGCTAACCAACTGGAAGCCTTCAAGATGGCTGAAAACACAAATATCAAGCGCGGGCATCTCGTATGGGTACTGGTGGTCTCCACCGTTGTGGGGACATTGGCTACATATTGGGCTAACCTGCATGTCACTTATCATGAAGGAGCAATGGCGAAATGCCTCGGCTTCAAAGAGTGGATTGGGAGAGAAGGTTTTCAGTGGCAGCTGGCGACATGGCTCAATGTTCAAGAGGGGCATATACCGGGAGGACTCTCGAAGATATTTGGCAATTGGCTGACTGTGAGACTGGAATACATGATTGGCGGAGCGTTGGTCGTGATGAGCTTACGCTCGCTTAGGGGAGCTTTCATTTGGTGGCCTTTACATCCTGCGGGCTACGCTCTGGCCTTTAGCAATGCAATGAACTTCTTCTGGTCCGCGTTTTTTGTTAGCTGGCTTGCAAAAGTTCTAATAGTCCGATATGGAGGGATGAGGCTTCACAACGCCGCCGTCCCGTTCTTTATGGGACTTATCCTCGGCGATTTTACTATTGGATCAATATGGGCAATCCTCGGCCCCATTCTAGGAGTGCAAAATTATAAGATATTTATATAGTTGAGAGACTAGAGTTTAGAGGAGAGAGGGGAATGCATATACGTCGGAAGGCTTTTTACACCGACGCTGACTATAAGTCGTAACTAAGCGCTTCGGGGTAAAAAGCTTCCCGAAGTATATGAATTCAACCTTCAACATTAAACCGGCTTCGGCTTCAAAGAACAAGCTGAAGAATGGGGATTCCCCTCTCTCAACCCTCAACCCTAAACTCTCAACTCCCTATTGACACCAAAACCATTATCTCCTATATTGATAACTAGTAGTGAACATCGCTGCGGATTGGAGGAATGCCGATATGAGCAGGGTATCCGCTGAGTTTGCGCGCCTTATCAGGAAGATATTGACCGACAACAGCCTTACATTTCGCGCGGCGGGACTGCGGACCAGTATCAGCGCCGCGTATTGGAAAGATATGGCCGATGGGAGAGTTCCATCCGAAGATGTTTTGGATCGAATCGCAGCCGCGTTTCAGGA
>JAUSEB010000091.1 GCA_030650495.1 Armatimonadota bacterium
TGGGTAGTTAGTTTAGGGATTCGGAAATCCCGATTTGGTTTTAGGGTGGCTGTTCGGAAACAGCCACCCAGCAGTATAAAAGCTATATATTATTGCTGCGGAGGCGATTGCTTCCGCGGCAAACTGTTATTTGATAGTAACGGTTCACTCTTGATGAGGAATACACGTCACCCTGAACTCGATTCAGGGTCTATCCCTTCGTAGAATAGATGCTGAATCAAGTTCAGTATGACGTGGCGCTCACCAATCCTGAACTCTTACATTTGATACTACAATTACGTTATTTGGAGGAACGTTTTTGCAACCGGCAAAGAGATTGGAAAGTATTCCGCCGTATCTATTCGGCGAGATCGCAAGGTTGAAGGCTCAGGTAATCGCGGAAGGCAGGGACATTGTCGATCTTGGTATTGGCGACCCGGACCAGCCGACGCCACGGGTGATAATAGACAAGCTGTGCGAATACGCGAATAATCCTGAGACGCATCGCTATGATGAGTCAAACGCCGGCGTCCCAGAGTATCTGAACGCAGTTGCGCGATGGCACAAACGGCGCTTCGATGTCGATTTAGACCCGGAATCAGAAGCATTGTTGCTCATCGGCTCCAAGGAAGGTTTGGCGCATCTGGCCTGGGCGATGATCGATCCGGGCGATATATCCCTGGTTCCCGATCCCGCGTATACAGTATATAAAGTCAATACGCTGATGGCGGGCGGGAGCGTTCATATTATGCCGCTTCTTGCTGAAAACAGATTCCTGCCGGATTTGTCGATTATACCCTCCGATGTGGCGAAGAAGGCCAAGTTGATGTACCTCTGCTATCCGAACAATCCGACGGGAGCAGTGGCGACGCCGGAGTTCTTCGGGGACGTAGTAGCTTTCGCAAAGGAGTATGACATAGCCGTCTGCCACGACTGCGCGTACTCGGAGATTGCGTTCGATGGCTACAAGGCTCCAAGTTTTATGCAAACCCCCGAAGCTAAAGATGTTGGAATTGAAATCCATTCACTGTCAAAGACTTTCAATATGACAGGCTGGCGTATTGGATTCGCGGTCGGAAATTCGGCGATCATAAAGACCCTGAACAGAATCAAGTCGAACATCGATTCAAAGCAATTTGCCGCTATCTCTCTGGCGGGAGCTTATGCCTTGGACAATGTCAACATCGACTCGACTATTGCGTTGATCCAAAAACGGCGGGATATTCTGGTTGATGGTCTTAATAGTCTTGGCTGGAAGTTGGAGAAGCCAAAGGCGACTTTCTATGTATGGACCCCTACCCCACCTGGATACAACAGCGTTGAATTCACAAAAGCTCTGCTGCAGAAAGCCGGAGTTTTGGCAATTCCAGGCACAGGGTATGGAACCTATGGGGAAGGCTATGTGCGAATGTCTCTTACTGTTAGCGGAGATGTGAACGGCGAACGCGTCGCCGAAGCTGTTCGCCGAATCAAAGATAATATGAAAATCAGTTGGGGGTAATTTTACGGACCACGTTTTAAGGGACCGCGAACGAGGCGCGCCCTATGAGGTAGAGGCGGTGGATCGGGCTATTCTTGTAATGCTCGATCCGCCGAATTTGCAAACTGACTGGATTTGGGAAGAGTTGCGCCAGTTGGCGGACAGCGCGGGAGCCACTGTCATAAGCGAATTTCACCAGCGGCGCTCAAGGCCGGACCCCGCATATTTCATCGGCCGCGGGAAAGCCGAAGAGCTTTATGAGGAAGTTCAAAGTAACGGCGCAACACTCGTAATCTTTGGCGAAGACCTCACCCCGACGCAGCAGCGCAATCTCGAAGACGCAGTCACCGTCCGCGTTATAGACCGCACGCAGCTTATCCTCGATATTTTCGCGCAGCGCGCCCATACCAAAGAGGGAAAGCTGCAGGTGGAATTGGCCCAACTCGAGTATCTTCTTCCCAGGCTCACGGGCAAGGGAACCGAAATGACCCGGCTGGGAGGCGGAATAGGAACGCGAGGGCCGGGTGAGACTAAGCTCGAAGTCGACCGCCGGCGTATCCGGGTAAAAATAACCGATTTGGAAAAAGAACTGCTGGAAGTAGTTCAACGCCGAAGCGTTCAGAAACAGGCTCGCAGAAAACTCCCCTTCCCATCAGCAGCGCTCGTTGGATACACCAGCGCGGGAAAATCCACGCTGTTGAACACTCTGTCGGGATCGGATGTCTTGGTGGATAGGCGGCTTTTTGCGACTCTCGACCCAACGACTCGCCGCGTAGTTCTGCCCGACGGATGGGCCGTGCTTATGTCAGATACCGTCGGCTTTATTCGCAACCTTCCTCACTTTCTCGTGGCGGCGTTTAGAGCTACGCTGGAGGAGGTTGTGGAGGCGGACTTCCTTATCCATGTAGTCGACGCAAGCCACCCTGAGATGCGTCAACAGATGGAAGCCGTCAATGCCGTGTTGGCAGAGCTTGGTGTTGTTGGGAAACCTGTCGTGACGGTGTTCAACAAGAGCGATTTGCTTTACGACCAATACGACCTGCGCAGGCTCGTGGCGGAAATACCGAACTCCGCCTATATCTCCGCGCAACAACGCGAAGGTATACGTTATCTGATGGACCGGATTACAAATACGATAAAGTCGCTGCTGACGCGGGTTACCCTGGAAATTCCTTATGACCGGAGCGATCTGGTTTCCATTTGCTACGAAAGCGGGCGCGTCATCTCTGCCGACTATCGTACGGACCGTATCGTCGTGGAAGCGGATGTCGCGCAAGATGTGGCCGCAAGATTAGATAAATACGTGGTGAGAGATGGATCTAGTTGAGGGTAAATAATTCAATCTCACACAAATGCTTCAAGAAGATGGCGCAGCAATGGCTCTTCCATATTGGCTGCTTATGAATCATCTATGACTTCACAGCGCCTTTGGTTATTCGACCGTGATTTACTTGCGAAGCCCTATTAAGATTACAGCGACTAAGGCCGCAAGAGATGTTAGTGAACTATGACCTTGAATTTACGTTCGTAGCCTGAGGTCCCTTGTCTCCGTCGACCACTTCAAACTCGACCGCTTCACCTTCCGTGAGTGTCTTGTATCCGTCTTTCTGAATCACGGAGTAGTGCACAAATACGTCTCTGCTTCCATCAACCTCAATGAAGCCATATCCCTTGGCGTCACTGAACCACTTTACTTTACCACTCTGCATTGCAACACCCTCCATAGACTTTGTACAAGCAAGCAACCATGCTTCAGCTATGGATATTATCATGCAAGCAAACACGTGTCAACAGGTTTTACAAGATATTTTGGAATATTTATCGTTATTCCGGCTTATTGTCTGAGGGTAAACGTTTTGTGTGCGGTGTCATAACTTTATGTGCCTTGCGGGAAGGATTTGGAATCAGGTGAGCATAGTAAAAACCAAAGTGTGTTCATACGTAAATTGGTATAAATACTATACTCTACCGATAACGACGGGTGTAAGCGCGGCGGGTTCGAGGACGACGGTTTCCGCGGGTTTCGCGATCGAACCAGCCCGCTTCAGATGAAAAATATAGACAGATTGCAACGGTTATGAGAGCTATTCCTAATGATAATGCAAATCCCGACGAGAGCGCTTCCGTCGCGGCGGGTGGAAGCTTATCGCCTATAAGACCGTACATCAGAAGAGCCACGCCGGCCAGTCCGCCTATTTGCGCCCCTAATATGACAGGGTCAGTTCTCCGCCTGGCAGTGATAACGCGTCTTCTTCTGTAAGTCCGGCGTGGTTTGTAGTAACTTTTCCTGGAGCTTTTTCGACGCATACGTCAGCATCCCTCCGTTGAGTTATTATACATCTTATAGCGATTATCGAGAAGCAGGAGCATCGTTTGTTAGTTGTTTTTTTAGCAACCGCATAATGTACATGAAGTTTACATGAAAGAACACGTGTTCGACACAGGTACATTTGGCTTAAGTGTCTAAGTATATGGTGTGAGCGTCAAAGTCCAACCTGGT
>JAUSEB010000458.1 GCA_030650495.1 Armatimonadota bacterium
GGGACGAAAAGCGTGTCCCGAAGGATAGAATGTCTCTGGAATTACGCTAGGGATGAATATCTCCCGCAGTCAGGATGCTTCATTTAAGTCATCTCCCGAATCGATGGTGTCTCGCCCGATATTCTCCTTAAAAACCAAGTCCAGATTCTTCCATTTGGCGTACTTGAGCTTGACTAATTCCTCTGCACCAATAACCCATACTGGAGTCTTTATTCCTAGGTCATTCAGCATAGCAGTAGTAGTATCTGAAGAAGCTGCGGTACATATTGCTCTTGTAGAGTATGGAACCACATCGGCCAGCATGTCCAAGAAGCGTAGGTTATCCTCCTTCAGTTCACTTGGATTGACCTTGCAATCAATGAAATGCGCCCATCCAGAATTACTATAGTACGGGTCGTGAGCAGCAACGTCGATCTCCTTGATGTTCTTCCTAGTGCCTCGATACATGACGATATCGCCATCTTCTTTTTCCACTTTACAGCGGACGCTGCACTGACAGTCCCGCCGTCGATAGCCATCAGATATCACTCGACACATCAATTGCTCAATCAGAGCGCCCCGCACATTTGCCATCTCATTAAGCGGAAAATTGTAGACTGTCTCTAGTAGTTGAATCAACTTATTGTAGCATCCAATTGATTTTGCTTCGGCAATGAGCCCTGGCTTGAAGATCGTAATGAAGTCTTCCTGGTCATGGCACAGTCGCACACATTCTAGGACCTTCGGTATGCATTCTTCTGGATAGGCTGCCAGATGGTTTATCAAGTTTTTGAGCAATCTTGAGAACTTCTGCGGACATGATCCAGGGATTAGCTTCACTTTTTGTGGCTCCGCGAGATATGGGCTTTTTTACCACACTTCGGACAAACAGTGTTAATCTTCAGAGGAAGAACAAAGGCGGGATAACCCATCCGTCGAGTTGCCTCTGCTAAGACCTCGCGCATAAAGGGAAGAACACAAGCAAATGCATGATCCGCAATAATTTCGTCGTCGAGAGGATCTGTTCCCGCAAAACTCGCTAGATATCGCATACGGGCGAAGAATGGTGTGCTGTCATCATTCTCCGTGCCCGCTTCTACCCCAACGTTCACCTTCATGTCTTCCAATATCTCTGTCTCAAACCGGATAGGAATCTCAATTTTTTGAGACTTGTCTCTCTCAAACTTCGCGTTGCGTCTGAACAAAGCTTCTGAAAGCACAACATCTACGAGATCCACCTCGTTACTACTTCCCACTGGCACTAGCCTCCCAACTTGTTGGCTTGAATTGTTCTTGCGCATATGCTTGTATCTCCATAAAAACCTTTGCCTCGCGCACGATCTCTGTTCTGCCTGACTCTGTAGTCATTTTCTCTCTTGTCCAACAAGTGATGTTGGTACACCAATCGTACGCTTCGGGGCGAAGCAGCCCGTGTTGATTCAGATCCATGATAAGATAGTGTGGCGAATCTGCAAGGAAGCTTGCCAGCCTGTCTGTGTCAGATTTTTCAGCCGCACGAATCCCTGTCCGCAAATGGACCGAAAGGACGCCTGATGCCAGATAGACATCGTCCAGATTCTTGAGATTGAGCCGCTTATATATATGCTCTATATCTGTCATACGAAGACCAAACACCAAGTTCAAGATGGTATCTCGCTTGTTAGCTATTGATTTGCGAAGGCTCAAAACCTTACGCAGGTCGTTGAGTTCGCTCAATGGTCGCTTTCCGACACCGGTTTTGTTTCGGGTGTAACAATCAAGTGCGGTCAAATAGCTCTTGATATAATCGGAAAGCAAGACGATGCCTAACAGGTTGTATAGATGATTTTCTTCATCGCCTACACATTCGATTGCCATCTGAGCGTACCTATACAAGTACTCAAGTTCTTCCAGTTGAGGGCTCTTGTACAACATGTGATGCCTTATTGTTTTCCTTCGCGTTAGCCCCTTCCTCGTATTCTCAGTAGGTATGAGTTCCACCTTATTGCCCCTTCGTTCTTTATTAGACTATACTTATTCGTTTGCCCCATGTCAAGGAACCCGAACCAACAGCATATAGCGCAAGACAAGCATACCCATATTGCACTTATCTTCTACTATCACTGCTTATACTTATTATCGGTTGTGCGGAGTATCTCCCTGATGGTACTGGATTTGCAATCCATGACCCATATTCGCGGGTTTGTAACTCGCCCCTCCCTCGACTCACCCGACTCCTACGACTCCCTCGACTCTCTCCCAAACGCCTGTTCGCTAAAATACCACAAAAGTATCTCAGAAATATACCGCCAGTACCGATGTCAAAATGCCCTCTGACAGGTACATGTACATGGGAGACAAATTTAGTGATGAGTAACGAGCGATGAGTCAACAACCGACAACCGACAACCGTCAACCGACAACCGATCACACGAGGGAGAGAGGCGGAAAATAAAAAAGTCACTAAAACGAATTGTCTCCACGCTCAACTTGAGCGTGAAATCGTTTCGCAGGAAGCGTTAAAACACGGGTGACAATGGGTTGAAACGAAATTGGTTGTTCGGTTTCGGCATTTGAAATGCCGAAACACCGGACTCCCGCGACTCGCTCGACGCCGCACTCCAAACCGACATCCGACAACTGTCAACCGACAACCGACTCCGCCGGGTAGGCGCCGAAAGCGTCCCTGTCTACGCCATTATAAGGGTGTGTGTTCGTTGTTTCCCGCAACCTTTTTGTCGTTGTTGTTTCGGGAAACCCTTTCCCCGAAACCTCCGCGCCCAGCGCCAGTTCCTTGCAGATGTCCATAAGCTCATCGACTCGATGCGCGCAAGTGTGCCTGCTCAACACTGTGAGATAGCCGTGCAGCGCCATGCCGCGCGCCCGATTATCATCTTCCAGAAGCTCGCGCAAGTAGCGTTTCATCTCGTCCCCATTGCGGGCTACCAGAAAGTCCTTGCCCGGCGTGAACAGGTTCTCGGCGTCTTCCCAGGGAGCCGACACAAGCGGAATTCCGCAGGCGAGAGCTTCAAACACTCTGATCGACGGAACACCCGGCAGCGCTCTGGCGTATGGCCGGCGGGGAACATGCACGGTGACGCGATACCGGGAGTAGACATCGGAAGCCCAGTAATTAGGCAGCCATCCGGCGTAGTTGACCCCGGCCTTTGCCAGAGCATCGAGAGCGTTTTCCGGGTATCCGACGCCATATACACGGGCGTTCAGGCCCAGCGCCTCCACCGGACCGAGCAGGAACTCGTGCAGTTCCGCGTTGCGTTCATCGTCGCCCCAATTTCCGATCCAGACCAGATCGCCATCCCGCTGCCGCTTGTGCGCCGGTTGGAACATCCGCGTATCGGCGGCCTCATGCCAGACCCAAACGCGCGACGCCCACCCGCGTTTCAGGTATGTATGGCGAATCATATTTCCGAACGCCAGGACACCGTCATAGTTAGAGAGGTCATACCCGGCCATACTCGCGGGATCGGTGACAGCCCTGTGGCTGGTGTCGTGGAACAACAGCTTGAAACGCCCTCCACGAGCGCGCTGTTGGCCAATCCTCGCAACCAATTCGCTCTCATTGCGCTCGTGAACGATTACGAGATTGGCCCCATCCAAAACCGAGTCTAGATCAAGCGTTTCCAAATTGTAGAGTTCGCTCTTGAGGCCGGGGTACGCCGCATGAAATCCCTCTATTGCGCCCGTTCCATGCTCAGCGGTCAGATTCCGCAGGCTACTGCCGTTTTCAGGCTCATAAACGCGAACGTCATGCCTTTTGGACAGCAATTCACTCACCACGCCGCGCAGAAAATGCGCGGTTCCGTGGTTCCAATCAGACAAAAGCGAATGGTAGAACATTACTATATGCAACTTAAATCCTCCGACGCCTGATCATTCACCATCTCTTGGCGGTTTATTCAGGTATTGCCAACTACGTGGACCGATGAGCGTATATCTTTTGGCTGCTTTACCCGGCTATTCCGAGGCCCAAAACATTAAGAAGTCGATTATGCGTCGTGGACTGGAACAGCGTCCATTCCCTGCATATACCGTGATTGTAGGGAACGCTCATCGCGGCGTTCTCCCACATGTTTCCACCACCTTCGACAGGGGTAATTCTCTGCACGATGTATTGGGTAAAAAATAAGGGGATTTGATGTTGCAAACTCGGCAATTCTTAGCCGATAACAGGAGGATGAATTATGGACAAACGACTCAGCGCATTAACTGGAATCGGCCTTGGCGCTGGGCTGATGTATATATTCGATCCCGACAGGGGCAAACGGCGCCGGTCGATAATCAGAGACAAGACAGTTCATTTGTCAAAGAAGACACAACATGCGATCAGCATCACGGCGAGGGACATCAGCAACAGGATACACGGACTTGGGGCTGAGGCAAGATCATTGTTGAAGAGAGAAAAGGAAGTCCCCGATGATGTCCTCGTTGAACGTGTAAGAGCCGGAATGGGCAGATACGTTTCACACCCGTCAGCGATAGACGTAAAGGCTGAAAACGGCCATATTACACTTACTGGACATATACTTAAGAGAGAAGTGGATAAACTGATCTCCGTTGTATCCAAAGTGCGAGGCGTGGTCGATGTGGACAATCAGTTGGAGGTCCACGAGACAGCAAATGATGTGCCGGACCTTCAAGGCGTAGTGGCTCATAAAGGCGGGCAATTTGAATTGGCCCAGGTTAACTGGTCGCCAACCGCGAGGTTTTTGGTTGGGGCTTCCGGCGGGTTGCTGACCTACCAGGGAATACGCCGCGGTGGAATTCTCGGAGGAGCGTTGGGACTGCTAGGCGCGGGTATGTTGGCGCGAGCGGTGACTAATAAACGCATCATTGGCGCAGCAGCCGAACGAGAGGCGGTCGAGGTTCACAAGCCCGTCGAAACAAGAAGGGAGTCGTTAGTTGCTGGTCGATAGCGGTTAGTATGTGAATAAGGGATTGTATATGCCTCATCGAACATCCGGATATAGAGAGGAAGAGCGACTGGTCCGCATACCGGTCGGGGACGTGACTCTGGAGGGGAATTTGGGAGTCATCCCTGATTCGCGGGGGATAGTCGTATTCGCCCATGGCAGCGGGAGCAGCCGGCACAGCCCGCGAAACCGCTTTGTGGCCTCCGTTCTGCGCGAGGCAGGTTTGGCAACTCTGCTGATGGATTTGCTCACTCCCCAAGAGGAGATAATCGACGAGCAAACCCGCCGGTTTCGGTTCGATATAGAGCTTCTGGCCAGGCGCGTGATCGGCGCGGTTGAGTGGGTCACCGGCTATCCGTCAACTGGGAATTTGAACATAGGCTGCTTCGGGGCCAGCACGGGAGCGGCGGCGGCTTTGATCGCGGCGGCTGAGCGCCCGGACTTGATCCGGGCAGTCGTCTCGCGCGGAGGCCGGCCCGATTTGGCCGCCGAATACCTGCCCCGCGTGAAGGCGCCGACGCTTCTCATAGTCGGCGGTAACGACACTCAGGTAATCAGAATGAACCAGGAAGCTCTTGAGCTAATAAACGCGGATAAAGTCCTGTCAATCGTCCCCGGCGCAAGCCATCTATTCGAGGAGCCGGGGACACTGGAAGAAGTCGCACGGTTGGCTGCGGATTGGTTCGCGCGATATTTGGGACAAGCCCGCGTTGAACACGCGGCATGACCAATATAGACTATTGCCCAGGTATAGTCCAAACCGACCAAAACACTCTTACCGACACTGGCCGGAGGAGTCTGACGACTGTTCCGCCTTTTATAGTACAACTGCTAATAGCCGTCATCTCGATGAAGCTTCCATCAGACGGCATCGCTTCAACATACGGCCAGTCAACCTTTACTCCTTTTACGGCAGCGTCGCCATCGTCAAACGGACACGCTCCGTCAAAGTAGAAGAAACCTGCTCCGGGATTTGCCACTCTGCCTAATACTTTCACCAATAGACCTATGTTGTTAGCGCCGCCATAAGAGATTGGATCGGTGGACCTTTGCCAAACTCCGTCGATCTTCACCTTCCTGTAGTCTTTCACTCCTTGCTGGAGACCGCAAGTCCCTCCACCCAGAGCGTTGAAGTTAATGCAAGGAGGGCTGGGGGTATTAGTGGTATCTCCTTCAGTAATGGATGAGGCAAGTATCATTTTCTCGCCGTCAACCGTGGTCATAGTCCCTTCCACGGTCACAAACTTACCGGGATCGGATATGGCTCCAAGAACACCTATTCCCCAGGGCTTGTTGGGGTTTTGTATATAGAACCTGTCGGAGAACTCGGCTGTGGAGATATAGTCGTCAATCTCCACATAAGCTCCGGTTGGTAATGCCTTCGCTCCCGCGGAACTTGTCTGTATGCGATACAGCTCATAACAACCTATGTCAACAATCGCCGTTCCATTTTTATTCCCGTCAAACGGCCTCAAATTGCCGTCCATATCAGCGCTTGGCGCGCCGGTTGGATCGCCCGCATCCACACAAGGCGAGGCGGGTAGAAGACGATAGATATTATTAAGAGAGTCGGCGAAAAGTGGATCGGCGGAAATATCAGTCGGATGGGACAACGTTGTTGGGTAATAGTTGCCGGTGGTGTTGGAATAGACATTGTTGTGAGATATAATCGGCGTTCCTATAAAGCGGTGCAGGCCATATCCGTTATAGGCGAGAATGTTGTTTGCGATTGTTGGAGAAACACCACCCGCGCAGGATACTCCTCTTGAACTGTTTGCGATTATGGTGTTGTTGATTATACTTGGCGATCCTGAGGTGTAATGCACGCCTATAACGTCCCTTACAATCAAGTTGTTCTTAATCTCCGCCGAACTGTTATTGCAATAGACGCCGTATTGGGTGTTATCAGATATTGTGCAGTTAAGTATGCTTGGAGATGCGTAATAACAGTAGACCCCATGTGTGCCGCCTGTAAGAGTAAACCCATCTAATAAGGCGTCATTTTGACCATTCACCACATATCCAGTCCCTCCGGCGTTAATGACCGTTGGATATATCGCGATATTCCTCTCATCTCCAACCCCGGAGTAGCCGCCCTTCACCGCAACGCCGATCTTCATAGAGAGCTTCTCGTTATATACACCCTTGGCAACCCAAACCTCATCTAGCTCATACGCTATATTCACGGCGTCCGATATTCTATGCCAGGCATGTTCCCAATCATTACCAGGGCCGTTAAAAGGAGAGTCGAGCTTTACCTTTATGTGAGCCACTGGTATAGGTCCCCCGCGAGCGATCTCTTGCAGGTAATCGGACGTAGCCTTATCAAACCCCATGGTATAACTGATCCTCCCAATCGCTGTGTTGTACATCGTAGCGTACATCACCAGAGCGCCCAAATATGTCCCCGCTGGGTTTGGGTGGAAGAGGTCAACAGCATCATGCAGCATAATACCGCGCGGATCGTTGTAGTTTCTCTCCCAGGCGTCGCCTACCGGAGATACAATCGCATCGCTCTTCCTCACTGAAACGCTGTTTTCCGGTATATAGGTGTACGCCGTGTTGTTACACCACTTCCGCACGTTGGTTATCATCTGCGTCGATTCCGGCCCCATTGATGTGGGCGGATATGTATCGTCCCACATCGTCTGGTTCCATGCAGCAGTTTCGAATATTACGACTATCGCATTTGGATTATGTACTTTAATACGGTCGTAAAGTCCAAGCGCCGCCGACTGGAACTCATTACGATAATACTCATCGTACTCCGCCATATCCGGATAAGCGCTGTGCTCTTGTATTACGACAAAATCCCATGGGATGTGGCTGGCCCCCCATCCATCGTCGATGGCGCTCAGTGTGCGCGAGTCATTAAGATGATCGGACAGTGTGTAGCCTCCGAATGTCGATCCGCTAACATTCGGCGTTGGCTGTCCGTCGCTTTCGGTAATACTTCGGAACTGGCCCGGCATATCACTGTAATATGTGTGGCTGTTGCCAACAAACAAGACATTCAACAATTGTTGAGCGTGGCAGGCTTGATTCAATATCAGCGTGGCTCCAACAACTGCAAGAAATCCAAGAATCCGGCATATTATCTTCTTGTTCATACTCGGCGCCTTTTAATTGAGGATCATATTTTACCAGTTGGCAAACAAACATATCCTTGCATAATCCGCGCCAATCGGTCAATCAGCATATTTACCAGGTAGAATCCCTGTCAATCAACGCGCTTCCATCCTTGACCTTGCTGGGGCGATATGGCAAAATGAAGCGTCTGGTCATTAAGAGGGGAATTGTTATCAATATGAATAATCCACGAAGTGAAATGGATAAACCGGCAAACGGAGACCGCCCTGAGTCATCGCTCGACTTCATCCGCGAGGCTATCATACAAGATTTGAAGGAAGGGCGGTTCGACCACGTTCATACACGCTTTCCGCCGGAGCCGAACGCCTATTTGCACATAGGCCACGCGAAGGCTATTTGGATAGATTATGGCATCGCGCAGGATTTCAACGGCCTCTTCAACTTGCGCTTCGATGACACAAATCCCACCAAGGAAGAGCAGGAGTTCGTTGATGCTATCATAGAGGACGTGCGTTGGGTTGGAGCAAATTGGGGTGACCGACTGTTCTTCGCATCGGATTACTTCGAGCAAATGTACGAATGGGCAATCGATCTCATTAAAAAGGGTAAAGCATACATCTGCGACCTGTCGGCTGAAGAGGTCAGCAAAACGCGCGGGACGCTGACTGAGCCGGGGACCGAGAGTCCTTATCGCAACCGAAGTGTTGAGGAGAACTTGAACCTGTTTCAACGCATGTGCGCTGGCGAGTTCGCAGATGGCGCTTGCACGCTGCGCGCTAAGATTGACATGGCTTCGGGCAATTTCAACATGCGCGACCCGGTTATGTATCGCATCCTGCATTCCGAACACCACCGCCAGGGCGGCAAATGGTGTATTTACCCGATGTATGACTGGGCGCATGGCCTGGAAGACTCCATCGAAGGTATTACGCATTCGCTGTGCTCGCTGGAGTATGAGAACCACCGTCCGTTGTATGACTGGTATCTGGACCAATTGGGCATTTACCACCCGCGGCAAATCGAGTTTGCGCGGCTGAATATGACCTACACGGTGATGAGCAAGAGACGTTTTATAGAACTGGTCAATGGCGGTCATGTGCGGGGTTACGACGACCCCCGGCTGCCGACGTTGGCCGGCTTGCGACGGCGTGGCTACACGCCCGAAGCTATTCATGAATTCTGCAAGAGAATCGGTGTGGCGAAAGTTGACAATATGGTCGAAGTTGCCGTGCTGGAGGACTGCGCGCGCGACGACCTAAATAAGACTTCGCAGCGCGTGATGGCGGTTATGAACCCGCTGAAGGTCGTCATCACCAACTATCCCACCCCTTGCGAAGGGGGGGCTGAAACTGTTTCCCCACCTTGCGAAGGGGGGGCTAGGGGGGGTGAGCCGGAATATCTGGACGCCGTGAACAACCCCGAAGACCAAAATGCAGGAACGCGCAAAGTCCCATTTGGGCGTGAGCTTTATATCGAACGCGACGACTTCCGCGAGGAGCCGCCGCCCAAGTTCTTCCGGCTTGCTCCCGGTCGAGAGGTCCGACTGCGTTACGCCTATTTCATCAAATGCGTGGACGTGATTAAGGACGAAAACGGCGAGATAGTGGAGCTTCACTGCACGTATGACCCCGAAACACGCGGCGGCGACGCGCCCGACGGCCGCAAAGTGAAAGCGACGCTGCACTGGGTAACGGCAAATCAAGCAATTCCCGCCGAGGCGCGGATTTACGACCACCTTTTCTCGAAACCCGACCCGGATGATGTGGAAGAAGGCCAACACTGGTTCGATAACCTGAACCCGAATTCGCTGCAAGTGACAACCTGCTATGTCGAACCAAGCGTCACCGGCGCCAAACCCGGCGCCCGCTATCAATTCGAGCGGCAAGGCTACTTCTGCGTCGATCCCGACTCGACGCCGGACAAGCTCGTCTTCAACCGGACGGTTACGTTGAGGGATACGTGGGCGAAGATTGAGAAGAAGATGACGAGCGGCGGGTAGGGTTCGGGGAAGAGCGCGGGTTAGCGCGTTAACTTTACATCACGAAGCAGCAAATGTAAGGTTAGCGCATTAACTTTACATTTGGCGGTTGGTATACTGCGGGAACTGGCTTGGGCTGTCGGCGCGAATGAATTTATAGTATACCGTTCCCGCAGGATAGAAAACAGGAAACGGAGAGGTAGTATGTTCTGGCCATTTCGAAAGAAGGAGCCATCTAGCTTATCTCAGATTGTCGAGGGAGCGCTTGGCGCGCTCCTGAGGGAGGCGGACTACCGCTTCATTCAGGTGTACTGGCCAATGCTAGGTGATGATCTTGGCGAGTTGTTTGCCAGGAATTACACATCTTTCGTGGTGGTCCTAACTATTGAGGCTTTACTGGATATGATGCGCGCCGGTCGCTTCAAGGGTGTACAGCTTACGCCAAATGAAGCAGATGCGGCATGGAAGAAGGGACTGGAGGAAGCCCTGCGACGACGAAACCCGACCGACGATGCTTATAGGAAAGCACTGCAGGATTACGAGTTAGCCGCATCCGAATACGGTGAAGCCCTTGCCGATGCGGCTAGCAGGGACTTCCCTGCATCGAAGTACTTTGTGATTACCGCGCGGTTTGCAGACAGGGTTGCTGACTTGGGCGCGCCGGAGCGTAGGACAGTAATGGAGATCGCCGTATCCATCACCGACATGGTTGTGGGCGTGTGCAAGAAGGCGCCAAAGCTGTATCATCTCACCGGGCCTTAACGGCTCGTGAGGGGTACAGGAGCGACTTCGGCTGATTATTTAGTGGATTATCAGAAGTAACTTGGATGAGGAGGTACAAGAAAAGTGGCTTTCACAGCGACGGATATTGCGGCGTGGATCGGGGCTACCGCCTGGATTCCCCCAGTCGTCTACTGGATATATGGCTGGCTGGTCAAACCAGTCGTCCAGATCATGCCCGAGGGACAAGTGGAACTAGGTTTCACAACTTTTGGCCCTATCTTCAACATTCGCCTCGCCCTATCGGCGTCCAATAAGGACGCGATTATAGAACGGATGTGGGCCGAATTGCAGCACGAGAGCGGAGAGCTGAGGAAACTCACCTGGACAGGAATGCGGGAAACGTTCAGCGAGATAACTGACGCTGCGGGAAATAGGCAATTAGTGGAAAGAGACCAGCCTGCGATTGTTCTGAAGGTCAGCACTCTCCTATTGACAGAGAAGCTTGTCCGCTTCCAGGACCTAGCATTCCAGGAAAGACAAAGGCCTCTTCGTGATGCGTTTGTGATGCACGGTGTGTTCCTGAGCAAGCAAGCAGATGCACACGAGGCACTCCTGGCATCTAGGCAGTTTTTCGATGTCCTGGAATTCTACAAGGCCGGTTTCTGGTGGAAGCCTGGTCGGTATTCTGTACGCTTCTGCATCGAGGGTCGGGATCAGGCAAGGGTGCGGGCGCAAAGCTGGGAGTTTGAGATGATGCCGTATGATGGAGATGCACTGCAACAAAACGTAGATCTAGTAAAGATTGATTTCGAGAATACGCTAAAATCGCACCTGCCGGATTTCAAGCCCGAACCTGTGCCTTGGGCTTGGCGCTACGTTCCGCTCGTGAAGCCGTAACGGGCCGCACGAAGGTACGCTGGCCAGGACGCTCCGCTTGGTATCCTGCGGGAACTGGCCTGGGTTGTCAGCGTAAGTGAGTTCGTGGTATGCCGTTCCTGCAGGATAGGGAAGCGGGCAAGAAAGCATAGGATAGAACCACCCAATGTATACAGACGGTAAACTCCTAACAGCAGGTGAAAAGACCCGCCTTCACTCCGATCTTTTCGGGGTGAGGACTTATATTCCTGAGAAATGCTGCCAGGGGTATACGCTGTTCTCGCCTGCTTGGGGCGATTTTGAATATCTGATTGACATGCGGGGGCTGGTTGTTCATACCTGGAAAGTCACGCACAGCAACGTCGCGGAAATCCTGCCGAATGGGAATCTGTTCACTCACAATTGCGGGAGCTGGCTGGAGGAACTGACCCCTGACAGTAAGACGGTTTGGCGGTGGGAAGGGGATGGTTCTTTCGTTGAGCCGAACCACCACGATTTCTGGGTCGGCGGCGACGTTGTCGTTTCACTCGCCGCGAAGAAAGAGCTGGTCATTCCAGGCGTTTACCAACCGGGGACCGAGCCGGATTATATGCGTACTGATGTGATCGTGAAAATCAACCGCAAAAAGGAAACCGTGTGGCAATTCTCTTTTGGCGATCATGTGGAGTCGCTTTGCGCCATGGCCGGTTATCCGATGCCGATACCCTACATGCGTCCAACGGGTGACGGTTCGTTTGCACCCTATGGACCCTCCGACTGGGCGCACGCCAACACGATAGAGGTACTGCCGCAGACGCCGCTGGGGGAAAAGGACGCCCGGTTCAAGGCGGGGAATATGTTGTTCAGCCTGAGGGAGTTGGACATCATCGGCATAGTTGATCCCGACAAAGACGAGATTGTCTGGTGTTACGGCCCCGGGATATTGGATGGACAGCACCAGCCAACTATGCTGGAAAATGGGAATATATTGGTATTCGATAACGGCACATATCGCGGTCACTCAATCGTCCGTGAGATCGAACCGGTTTCGGGTGAGATCGTATGGCAATATGAGGACGGCGCCAACTTCTTCTCGCCGTTTCGTTCGGGAAACCAGCGGCTGCCAAATGGCAACACGCTGATCTGCGAGTGCGACGCGGGTCATCTTTTCGAGGTAACCCCGGAGAAGGAGATAGTGTGGGATTTCTGGTCGCCGTTTGTAAACCAGGGTCCTCACCATTTAGGCAAGCGCATACACAGAGCAACCCGGTATTCACAGGAAACGATTCAACCGCTGCTCGAATCGCGGCAAGATTACATCGTTGCGGAAGTGGACCGCGATGGACAGCGGGTGACAACCTACGCGGAGCTTATTAAACTCTACCAGTCCTGACACACGGCGCTCGGTTGGTTTCAAAACTCTTGGTAACAGTTCAGAAATAAGGAGAATTTCCGCCTAACGTCATTTCGAGCGGAGCGCAGCGGAGTCGAGAAATCTGCTTTTACGATGAATAGTCCCAGAAAAAGCAGATTCCTCCACTTAGGTCGGAATGACGGTCTACCTAACTCTGAACTGTTACTACTCTTGAATTTCAGCGCCAAGAATGGTAATCTAATATCACGTTGCCGGATAGCTCAGCTGGCAGAGCGCCTGACTCTGGATCAGGAGGTCCTAGGTTCGAACCCTAGTCCGGCAGCCAAAATATATCGATAGTAAGGCAGGGTAGTCTGTAAGACACTCTGCTTTTTTTGCATGTTGCGGTGAGTACGGCAGTTTCGGGAAAAGGGTTTCCCGAAAGAATAAAAATTGACACCTACAGTAAAAGGAATTACAATGTAGTTACATTACTGTAGGAGCGAGACAATGAGCCAAAGCGCTAGAACAAAGCTCATAAAGATAGGTAACTCCCGTGGAATCAGGATTCCAAAGGCAGTGGTCGAGCGGCTTCACCTCACCAATGACATTGAGATGATAGTCAAAGAAGACCATCTTGAGCTGCGCCCCGGCCGGAAACCGCGCGAGGGCTGGGCCGATGCGTTTCGGGAAATGGCTGAACGCAAAGACGACCAGCTTCCGGACGAACCCGCGCCAACTAAGTGGGACAGCGAGGAATGGACTTGGTAGCCGCGCGCTTCGAGGTCTACCTTGTGAATCTCGACCCCGTGATCGGCAGCGAAATCCAAAAGACCAGACCCTGCGTGATCATATCCCCCGACGAGATGAACGCCCACATCGCCACTGTGATAATTGCCCCGATGACCACCAAAGGGCGCCCTTACCCAACACGAGTCTCCTGCCGGTTCCAAAGGAAACAAGCTCAGGTAGTCCTTGACCAGATCAGAACTGTGGACAAATCACGGCTGGTCAAGCGCCTTGGGACACTCGATGATGCTACAAGAGCGGCTGTTTTGAACACATTGGGCGAGATGTTCGCTGAATAGAGCGTCGCTTTGTCTGTTCGGCGGTTTCGGGAAAAGGGTTTCCCGAAACAACGGAACGAAGCGAACCAGGTTTCGGCATTGAAATGCCGAAACACCGGGTTTTTGAACATTCCCAAGAACAAGCCGAAACATAGATTCTCTCAACCCTCAACCCTCAACTCTCAACTCTCAACCCTCAACCCTCAACCGTTATTTGACACCTAATTCCTGAGAATGCTATACTACCCGTGACTTCAAGACGGTCAGTTGCTGCCACAGAAGGACTATTTCAGCGTCCTTCTGTTTTTGCGTTCGGAGGCGATGTTTTGAGCGGTATCGAGATCGATCTCCAGCAGGTGAAGGAGCTTGTCAGGCTCGTCGAGAAATACGGGCTTGCCGAGCTGGCGATTGAGGAAGGCGGGGTGTCGGTCGTCGTCAAAGGCGTATCCGCGCCCGTCCAATCGCCTCATGCGCCGGTAGAAGCCGCCCCCTCTCCAGCCATATCGGAAGCGGCGGAGCCGGAGGAAGAGGAAGCCGGGAATTTGGTGACCATAGAGTCGCCAATGGTCGGCGTATTCTATCGCTCGCCGTCGCCGGACTCACCGCCATTTGTCGATATTGGCGATGAGGTTGAGATTGGGCAGACTATTGGGATGATCGAAGCGATGAAGGTGTTCAGCGAGATACCTTCCGAGATCGCTGGCGTGGTGGTCGAGATACCGGGGCAGAACGGCAAGCTGGCGCGCCAGGGCGATCCGTTGTTTCGTCTGAGGACGAAGTAAGTCCATACCACTGAACTCGTTACGCCGGCCTTTCCAGGCCGGCAAGGATTGAAACAAACCCATGAAACCAACTATCAACATCGGAATAATCGGACTGGGGATAGTAGGGTGCGGCGCGCTCAAGATACTTCAGGAGAATAAGAATGAGATTGCGCTCAAGGTCGGCTCGGAGCTTCGCGTGAAGCGAATCGCGGATTTGGATATCGAGCGCGAGCGGCCTGTCGAGTTCGACCGGAGCATCCTGACTACGGACGCGTATGAGATTATTAACGACCCTGAGATAGACATCGTGGTCGAGCTGATCGGTGGAGTCAAACCTGCCGGCAAGTTCATAATGGACGCGATCAAGAACGGCAAGCACATCGTAACCGCGAACAAGGCGCTGATCGCGCAGGAAGGACATCCGCTGCTGGAAGAAGCCGGCAATCGGAAACAGGACTTCTTCTTCGAGGCGAGCGTCGGCGGCGGTATACCAATCATTAGACCGCTCAAAATATGTCTTGCAGGCAATAAGATAGAGCAGGTCATCGGGATAGTCAACGGGACCACCAACTACATACTGACCCGCATGTCGCAGGACGGCCAGGACTTCAGCGACGCGCTGGCGGAGGCGCAGCGGCTGGGCTACGCCGAGGCCGACCCGACCAACGATGTGGAAGGCTTCGACGCCGCGTATAAGATTTCGATTTTGGCTTCGATTGCGTTCACCAGCCGTGTAGACGTGAAGGGTGTTTACCACGAAGGAATCACTAAACTCACAAAACGCGATACGGCTTACGCGCGCGATCTCGGTTATTGCGTCAAATTACTCGCCATCGCAAAACGGAACAACGGCGCGATGGAGATCAGGGTACATCCTGCGTTCATTCCGCAAACTCACCCGCTGGCATCGGTCAATGATGTTTATAACGGCATTTTCGTCAAAGGGAACGCGGTTGGGGATGTGATGTTCTACGGCCAGGGCGCCGGCGCGATGGCGGCGGGAAGCGCGGTGGTCGGGGACATTATCGACATAGCCAGGAATATAAACTGCGGCGCCACGGGCCGTATTTCCTGCACGTGCTTCGAAAATAAGGCCATGTTGAGTATGGACGACGTTGTGACGAAGTACTACATCAGGATGCAGACCGCCGACAGGCCGAAGGTTTTGGCGAGCATAGCCAATATCTTTGGCGATAACGATGTGAGTATAGCTTCCGTGTTGCAAAAAACGCGCGGTCATAATGGCGAAGCGGAGATCGTATGGATAACCCACGAGGTTAAAGAGAAGAACTTCAGGACCGCGCTGGCGGCGATAGAAAAGCTGCCCGTCGTGGCCCAAGTGAGCAATTGGATTCGAGTTGAAGATTGAGAATTTTTAACCACAGATACACACAGATGGACACAGATGAATGAATTGACAGAAAAGACCATCGGACGTTCCTATGCGGTTGCTAATACTCTGGGCCATGGTTTCTTGGAGAAAGTTTACGAGAATGCGCTGGCGGTTGAACTCAGGAACGCTGGTTGCAAGGTCGAGCAACAAAAGGGTATTGTAGTCAACTATCATGGCTCCGTGGTAGGCGAATATGTTGCGGATTTACTGGTGGACGATTGCGTAATTGTTGAGCTTAAGACAGTAAAGGCTATAAATGATATTCACTTGGCGCAAGCATTAAATTATCTCAAGGCAACAGGTTTACGGATATGCTTGCTCATCAACTTCGGTAATCCGAAAGTCGAAATAAAGCGAGTTATTAATGGCTCTTAATCTGTGTCCATCTGTGTTTATCTGTGGTTAATAAAAGAATGGGGATGAGGTTATGGCGGTAGTGGACGTCAGGGGAATCAATAACAGAGTCGGCATAATCGCGAAATACAGGGAGTTTCTTCCGGTTACGGAGGACACTCCTATTGTCACACTTCTGGAGGGAGATACGCCGCTGATACGCGCTGACCGTTTGTCGCGGGCAATCAGCGATAACGTCACCATCTATCTGAAATATGAGGGATTAAATCCGACCGGCTCGTTCAAAGACCGTGGTATGACGATGGCCATAACCAAGGCGGTCGAAGAAGGTTCCAAGGCCGTCATTTGCGCCTCCACGGGGAATACCGCCGCGTCCGCAGCCGCGTATTCAGCCAGGGCCGGCCTCAAATGCGCGGTGCTGCTGCCGAAAGGCGAGGTGGCGCTGGGCAAACTGTCGCAGTCGATGGTGCACGGCGCGAAGGTTATTGCGCTTGAAGGGAACTTCGACGACGCGCTGAATCTGGTGCTGGATATTACCAAGGACTACCCCATAACCCTCGTCAATTCGCTCAATCCTTATAGAATCCAGGGGCAGAAGACGGGCGCATTCGAGATTTGCGACACGCTGGGCCGGGCGCCGGATTACCACGCCATTCCCGTTGGCAACGCGGGGAATATCACGGCTTACTGGGCGGGATATAAGGATTATTTGAACGCGGGCCGGATTTCCAAAACGCCCAAGATGATTGGGTTTCAAGCTGCTGGAGCGGCGCCGATAGTCCTTGGCAAGCCTGTTGCAAATCCTGAAACGATAGCGACGGCGATTCGCATAGGCAACCCGGCGAGCTGGAAGACGGCGGTCGCGGCCAGGGACGAATCGGGCGGGCTGATAGACACAGTTACGGACGATGAGATATTGGAAGCCTACTCGATGCTGGCCAAGCTGGAAGGCGTGTTCTGCGAACCGGCTTCGGCGGCGTCGGTCGCGGGCGTTCGCAAATTAGGGCAGGCGGGCTTCTTCAAAGAGCCGGTGACAGTCGTGTGCATACTGACCGGCCACGGCCTGAAAGACCCGAACAGAGCGATGGCGGTCGCGCCGGAGTATTCGACCCTCCCAGCGGATTTGAAAACGATTGTGAAGGAGATTGGGTTGGAATGATCGTAACAACTACCGATATTGTAGGTCTTAAAAAGCACGTTACCGGCAAGGTGCGGGACGTTTATGATCTCGGCGACCGGCTGCTGATTGTCGCAACGGATCGTATATCGGCGTTCGATGTCGTCTTGCCGAACGGCATACCGGACAAGGGACGGGCGCTTACGCAGTTCTCGCTGTTCTGGTTCGATCTGACTAAAGATATAACCGAGAACCACTTGATAACGGCGAACGTGGACGAGATCGTAATCGAACTTGGCAAGGTTGGCGTTCCCAACGCGGCGCGGTATCGGGAAATGCTGGATGGGCGGTCGATGATAGTCCGCAAGGCAAACGCAAGTCCAATCGAGTGCGTCGTGCGGGGGTATTTGTCCGGGTCGGCCTGGAAAGAGTTCTCTCAGCTAAAGGCGAAAACGCCCGACGCTAACATGATCGTGCTGCACGGAGTTGCTTTGCCCGCGGGACTTAGGGAATCAGACAAGCTGCCCGCGCCGTTCTTTATGCCCGCGACCAAGGAGCAGAGCGGCCATGATGTCAACATCAGCCTTGACCGGGCAAGGGAGATCGTCGGCGCTGATACGGCGGATGAGCTTGCCGGGAAGAGCATAAGTATCTACAAGAAGGCTTCCGAATACGCCGCGTCGAGGGGGATTATTATCTCCGACACGAAGTTCGAATTCGGCGAACTGAACGGCAATATTATTTTGATCGACGAGGTTCTGACGCCGGATTCCTCCCGGTTCTGGGATGTCAATCTATATAAACCAGGCGGCCCGCAGCCCAGCTTCGACAAGCAATACGTCAGGGACTATCTGGAGACGCTGGACTGGGACAAGAGCTACCCCGGCCCGGAGCTGCCTCAGGAAGTCGTCCTGCGCACCAGCGAGAAGTATAAAGAGGCTTATAGCAGGGTTGTTGGTTGTCAGTTGTAGGTTGACGGTTCTGTTTCGCGGGCGATCAACAGGTTTCGGGATTTCCATTCCGCTACGCTCCATTCAAATCCCGAAACACCGGCAATCGTCACCCAGCAAGTATTTTCACCCTCACCCCAACCCTCTCCCGTCAAGGGAGAGGGGGTTTGGCGCCTTCGTCGCCAGCATCGGCAGCAGGCTGCCGATGCAACAATTACCTATCACCCATCACCTATCACCTATCACCTATCACCTAACACCTAACACCCATCACCTAACACCCATTTACCTCGGTGGGCGGTCGGCGCAGCTTGGCTGCTCCAGGTTGGAGCCGTTGGGCGTGTATTGACGCACGGCCCAGGTATTTGCATCGACCTGCTTTGTTACTTTTATCCTCGGCGCGTACCACTTCATAATGGGTTTGGAACCTGTCGCGCGCTCGATCTCGAACACTTCGCCTGAGAACTCCCCGCCGACAAATCCGGCGGAGCCTGAAGTTCCGCTCCAATTGCTCTTGTCCGAATAGCCCGCGTAGCCGTTGGTTATCAACATCTGGTTCTTTCCGAGAATTCTGGCGCTGGTGGCAAGCAGCGGGGCGGCGATTACGCCCGCTGTCGGGCTGGCGCCGATCGCGTCCACGCTTCGCATCATGTCGGAGTATTCGCCGGATGTGAGCCATTTTTTAAACAAAAAAGCTTTGGAGTCGATCTCATACACGCCCGTTGATATGCAAATCAGATCGTGCCAGGGATCAGCCGTATCACCGGTATAGAAGCGGGAAACAAACCTCAAACCAGTAAGAGGTATCGGTAGTGTTGGCGTTGGGTCAAGACCGGTAAAGTGAGTGTAATAGCCGTCATACGTCACGCCGTTGACGATTATTTTCTGGAGCATGGAACCGTCGCCCATGGTCACAGCAAGCGTATCCTTGTCGATGGTCCGGTAGTCGAGCAGCGCAACCGTGCCGCCGGGCTGTTGGAGACCGACCGCGGTGTCCGATGCGCTGTAGTTCGATATGCCGGCCAGGATGTATTGCTTGGATGGCTCGTATGGATCGACCCAATGCTGGACGTTTCGGAACTCGTAGCGTTTACCCTGCGCCAGAGTGTTGCTGACCCAGTTGACGCTCTGGCACGTGATGATATCATTCGTTACGTGATTCGGAGGATATTTGTCGACTATATCCAGAATCCTGAAGTTTCCACCGTCCGCGATAAGATGGTGGCGGACATCATAGTAGTTCCCATCCGCGCCCTGCTCGCGCTGTTCCCAAACGTAGGCGTCCGTCGGGCCGTTAAGCTGAAGGGGATCGCCGGGGCGAATCAAACCATCGGCATCCTGGAACCTGTTTACCCACCACTTGGCGTTGGCAAGCCGGTCCATAACTACGACCTGATTATTGCCGGTATCGACTACCAGCAAATCGCCGGTGTCCATGAACCGTGCAACGGATGGGCGGTTGAAGGTCTGCCGTTCTGGATAAAGCGGCAATTTCCCCTTACTGAGAGACAGCGCTTCGTAGGATTCGCATAAGGTCGAGGTGTTAAGCGCCAGGGCTTTTTGCATCGCTTCCAGAGACCACGCGCTGGACCCTCCGCCGTCGACTTCCACAAGCCTGCGGTTGTCGGCGATCAGAGTCAGCGGGTTATCGAAGCCCATAAAACCGCCGGGGCCGATTGTCGCCATCAGGCCATTGGCCGCGGCCATCGAACTATATATAGTGTCAACAGTGGAGGATTTGTCGGCGAGATGGTAAATCCACTTCACGTGCGAAGCCAACTCTCTGTTCGTTGGATCATAGGCGGGAGGGACGCAATAAACCTGGCTGCCGTTGGTCACTCCGGTTTCTATGTCCACGGCGAATACGAACGGGCGGGCCGCTCCTCCGCCGGGAGGCTCCCACGTGTCATCGCATTGGAAGTAGACCATATTGCCCACGACAATCGGCGAAGAATGAACGCCGCTGCACGGCTGATTATATGCGCCATGATAGAGGGGCATATACCACAGCAGGTTGTTCCATTGGGAGAGGTCGACCTGCTCTTTAGGCAGCTCTATGCTGTCTACATAGACTTTGACCGGCACAGCCGGGCTGATAGGACTCAATGGTATAGGAGTAGCGCCGGGGGGAGAAGGAATAAGAAATTTATTGAAGTCTTTAATCGTGATTGTGCCGCGGCGGTAGTCTATCATGTCTTGCGGCACGGATGGACACGAGACGGGAAGCGGCTGAGTAGCCGTGGGAGACAACGGGTCGGGTTGGTATAACCTGACATCGCGCCGGCTTCTGGTCGTCGGGTTTATAAGCGGCTCATGGACGCGGATGACGAAATCCGGATTTGCCTTGAAGCAAAGCAATACCCCACCGCTGCGGCTGCCCGGCGCCTCGCCGCCGGTTGCGGATGCCGTAACCAACAACTTATCGCCGACAAAGACCGGCGAGCCGGAGGGCTGCAGGCCGGGTATGGCGACACCCGGCAGTCCGGGAGAGGTATCAAATGTGTGATCCATTGCAACGCCGGGAACAGGCACACCCTCCCAATCAAATCCCGCGTGAAGCGGATAATGCCATTTCAGAGTCCAGTCCGTGCTACCCGAAGCGCCCCGAAAGCTCTGTTGGATGCACTGGACATCACCAATACTACTTTCTCTGTTTCCACAAAGGAATATCAGACCATTTCCACCAAGAGCGGGGGCGCCGGAAACTTCGAGAGTCGGAATGCCGAGTGTCGGCAGGTTCGGCGGTATGGCATATCTATCTACTGGTGTGTAAAGCTCAGTATCCGTCGTCGGGTGTTTCAGGCGATAGTTTGCGTATACCGTCCAGCCCTTTTCAACCGCATTGCCGTTTGACTGTACGATAGGGAAAGCTCCCTGAGCGACAAGCGCGGCAGCGGCAGCGTCATCAGGGTTCCATTTTACTGACCGTGGAGTCCCGGCAGCATCCTTTGCCCATATTTCGGGCGATATAATCTTGGGGGAGGGGCTGTTGTCGGTAACTACCACTACGGGCCTGTTCGGATAGATCGACGAAACATAATTGACTCCGCCGCTCCAGCGCAGTCGATCATTACGCACCGCTATAGGAATGGCATATATGCGGTCGTTCGGATTTCCCGATCCCAATGGGTCCGGCTCTACTACTGCATATATCATATCCACCTCGGCTCCACTCTCGCTGTTTTTCACGGAGCCAACTACGGGAGCTGTATGGTATTCCGCATCGTCGTTTGGCTGCGTTAGATTGGGCACAAACCAGCTTGGATCGCCCGGCCTGGATGGGTTATATCCGCGCATAACGCCATCGGTCCCGGCCTGATATATCCACCCATCGTGAAACGCGACTGGGTGCGACTTCCCGGCTTTGTCTCCAACGCCGCCCGGATCGAGCATTGGAAGGAGAGAACCGGTGATATTCTGGGGAGTCCCCAGCAGTTGGCCCGTCGATGGATCGGACGGAAAAGCCTTCCACACGTAAATTTTGTGGTCTTCACCCTGCACTATTACCGCATCCACACACTCGCCGTTAACGCGAAGCTCGGTGACTATTGGTGAAGAGCATGAAACCGGAATGGCGCTTTCCGAATCCTTAGTGGTCCAGATGAGGTCGTATGAGACATCGCCGTCCTGAAAGCCATCGTCCGGGTTGTAGTCGCCGTCCAAATCCTCCCGTGGCTGGCCGTCGAAAGCATATATATTGGCGCCGTCCGTGAAGAAGAAAACGTTCTTATACAGCACGGGGGAAGTTTCCAATTCGCCGGTAAACGATGGGCCGGGGTACATCCAGCGCTCTATCATGGGCGCGCCTAAATTTTCGAGCGATGCCCCCGTGCGCCGTGGGTTCTTGCGGAACGCAGGCCATGCGGCCGCCCAGTTGATTATGTTATAAGCCAGCTTGATGTCGTTCGCGTAAATCTTGAGTGAATTTGGGTCAATGCCCCCGCTCCACACCGACAGAATATCGCTTCCTATATCTCCCGCCGTGGCGACCACCAGCCCGCTGCCGTAGTGCGTTCCGGCGACATAGGCGAACTTCTGGGCGGGATCATTTACCGCCGGATTCCTGACTATGGCGGAAAGAGTGGTGGATTCCAGCGGCGTCCCATCGCTGGCGATCTCGCCCAGTTTGAGGTAACAGTTGGTTATATTATCATAGCCGAGGGTTCTGATTTCGAAGTCACCGAGCCAATACGGTGAAGTCAGCAGCGGATGATGTCGCGCGGCTATCATAGGCAACTGCCTTGCGCCGGGCGAAGGCGGACCCGGCGTGAAATTGAAGCCGGTAATGAAGAGGCGTTTCATGGGGTCTATCGGGTCGAAAGCCATATCGTTAATATCCTGGTCCACCCACAGAAGGCCGCCGCCGTCGACAAAACGGCGCAGCTTCTCCCTGTCCTCCGGGAGGAGGCTGATCTCGCCGGGAGCGGACAGGTAGAGGATATCGAATTTGTTCAAGTTATCCGGCATGGTCGTTGCCAGATTGACGAGCCAATAATTTGCTGATTGTCTGACACCAGACGAATAGGAAGAAAGAGGATTTGTAAATTCCCAACCCCTGGGCTTGAGGCCGACAGCCTGGTCCAATATGTAGAACACCATTGCCTTACTGCCGGGGTTGAAGCCACCACCGCGCGGATCGATAAGCACACCTGCGTTTATCTGGCGTCTGGAGTTCGAATACATAAAGGACTGCGCGCCTGCGGGAAGCGCCGCGATAGCTATGAAACAGAGCGTTAGAGCTAATAGAATTGTTTTCTTGAGCATAATTAGCCTCGTTTCTTTATCTGGTTGATGGTTGATAGTTGATAGTTACATACGCGGCTTGTTTCGGGATTTCCATTCCGCTGCGCTCCATTCAAATCCCGAAACACCGCCACACCGCCAATTAGCCTCGTTTCTTTGTCGGTTGTCGGTTGTCAGTTTGGACCTCCCCCTAGCCCCCTCCTTCGTAAGGAGGGGGAACTGCTCCCTCCCCCTTCTAACTCCTAACTCCTAACTTCTAACCTATCACCCATCACAACGCCTCGCCGGAATAGATGAGCGTCGGGCTGACCGGCAATTTAGGCGCAATCGGCAATGGCCTGTCATACTTATCCTTCCGCAGCGAACTATTCTTATTAAGCGGATCGGCAAGCGGACAGCTTAGTAACTGGTCGTAAAGATACGTTATTCCATCTCTCGGATGAGCCGTGTCGACCGAACTGCTGCCGTACTTTTCCGGGATATTGCACCACTTGGCCGACCACTCGCCCACGTCCGCAATCGAGGCGGGAAGGTTCTCAGTAACCGCGCCGTTGATAGTTATTTTTATGTCCAAAGACTGGCCGAAGAAAGGATACAGGGACGTGGGATTCGCCGGCCTGTCCATCGAGCCGGAAATCGGCGCCCAACTCGGATCTGTTCCAAACGGCCGTTGCTTGGTCTTGTCATATTGCGCCTTGGTGTCCTCCGGATTCGGATTGAACCACGGTCCCGGAATGATAAAGAACGACTTATTCTGGGCGTAAATTATAGCCTCGACCACGATGTCCATCGGCTGAACGGCGAAGCCGGACAGCAGATAGTTATTGCGCGAAATAGTCGTCTGGTCCAGACCCAACTCGATATAATTCGGGCGGCCCACGGCGGGCGTGAGCTTTCCAATCGGGTCTGTTACTCCGACAACATCAACGGCAAGAGGCCAAACCCTGTGCTCGAATACCGTTCCGACTCCGCTGCCGGGAAAGCCTCCGCAGTTGGAGTCCGAAACGCCGTATATCCAGCCGGGCCAGCCCGACGGCAGCGGCCATGCGTCCTGCGGATCGCCGTAGACGAAATCCAGCATGTCGGCGAAGTTATAAAGCCCTTCATTCATACTCGTGTCGGGGCCACGATTGACCCACATATTAATGTATGCGCTGCCGTATTGGCCTGCGTGACGGGCGCAAATGAACGGGCGGAAGTTAGCATCCGCAAGATACCCCGCCGGACCGAAGCTGAAGGAAGTGCGGAAGTTGCTGGTCGGCTCCGGCGCCACGATCAGGTGGAACGGCGGGTCGCCGGTCTGGGAGTCGGCGCCGATTGCGGCGGGGCCTGTCTCCGTCAGCAAGCTCACGAATTGAGTGGTATTGAGACACACATAGTCTTTCGCCAGAAGCGCAATGGCGCAGCTTTGGTCGGGTTCCGTGCTATTTGGCTCGCGGTATTTCAGTACGCTTCCTTCGATGTATATGGTCGCGCCGGAGACTACGGTTAGCTTGACTCCTGGCGGCAGCATGCCCTTAATACGAATATTGCCTTCCGCGTATATTACGCGCTCGTGTTCGTATTCCCCTGGTATCGGATCACCGCTTGCATTTTTTATGGGGAGATAGTCCATTGTAATCGTCTGGCCCCAGCCGATCTGTTGCTTACCGTTTTCATCAAGCCAAACGCGCTTGGTGTTGTTCGGACCGATGTCGGTGCGCGTGAGCGTGATGTCGGGCAAATGATCTTCGTCTCCATTGGTATCCCCAGGATTGATAGTGATCTGAACCCCAGGCGGGACGTAGAACGGGCCGCGCCAATACGGGGACATCTCGTTATTCGGCTTCGTCCAGTCGGCGCGCAGCGTGTAGCCGCCGAAGAGGGTTTCGCTTTCGCGCTGGACATCGTTCCAGTTGTCTATATAGATGCCCTTTCCCCAGCCGTAATAACCTGTGTTGTACCAATCACCAGAACCTTTGGCTCCCCTTTCAAGCCATTCGCCGGAGTCGCGGGTAAGGGCGCGATAACGCATGTTCTTGGTAGCCCGGTCATATATGTCCAGAAGCGGCGGCTCGATGCGCCTGATGGCGCGTGCGTAACCCTTCTCATCGGGCATATCGAAACCGTCTCTATAATAACCCTCGAATGTCGTGAAATCGTCGTCTTTACTTGGAACAATGGGATCAGGATTGCTCGCGCCTGCGCCTATATTTGTTATCGTGACGGGGGTTATAGTTGGCTTGTCATGGAGGATGGTCGAGTGCATGATCTCACCCGCAACGGCTACGGTATCTATCGGAAGCGTTACGGGTGTTACACCGACGGCGGGATTAGATGTCGCGCCGCGAAGGTAAATATCTACGCTTCTGCCATGCCATATAAGATTCCCGTTGACCCTGATAGACCCTCCATTGTCCGGATTTCCGAATACCGTCGCTATGCCCGGAGCGCCGAGCGCAACCGGGACCGTCCTTTTTTCCTTATTTGTAACGAAGCGGACGTAGTCGGTCACGCCAATAGGCTTGTATGCCGTCAGTTCGACGCGCAGCAGATGCTTCCTGCCCGTGGCCATAGTCGTCGGGTCAGCCGGATTTACAACGCCCATTCGCCCGATTGACTCTATTTTTATGTATTTGGACAGCGGGTCGGCCGGATCAGGGTTATAGGAAACGCGCAGTAGAAACCGCCCTTCGCCGGAGTTGATTCGTGAGAAACGGTCTTTCCGCTCTTTGAGAATCCAATCCCTATCCGGGTCGTCCGCTACTATCGGGTATGTCGTGACGATGTCAGCCGGGTCCACAATGTCAGGATATTCCGGTGTTGGCCGCCAGTCGGCGCCTTCCTCGCTCTTGTTCAACTGCGAGTCGGCGTATTCGATTCCCGCCCTGGCCAACTGCTCCACTTTTAACATATCCGAGGATCGACCCGCGCGGAAGAGATTCCGGGTGACCATGGCTATGAAGATTACCCCGATGAAGACGAGCAGGAACATAATGACGACGGCAAGGATAAGCGTCTGCCCTCGCTGATTGCGGCCAATATTTTGTTCCTTGCTGAAAAGAATGCTCATATTCATAAGCTGTCAGCCATCAGCTATCAGCTTTCAGCTGATAGCTACTTCTATTGAGTTTCAGACTATGAGTTAACGTTCTGACTATGTCATTCCCGCGAACGCGGGAATCCAGAAACTGAAGCTTGGTCAGAGAGTAGTGTTCCTGGATTCCCAATCAAGTTGGGAATGACATGTTGCTAAATCAATACCTGAAACTGATTTTTATGCTGCGGGAACGACATTATTTGAAATCGTAAGGATACCGCTCAAGGCAGTTCCCGCAGCATAGTCAATGACGGCCTATTCTAACTCCTAACTCCTAACTTCTAACTTCTAATACGGCGGCTACCTTACTGTGTTCTTGATTCGTACTTTATTCGTAAGCTCCATGAAATACAACTTCGTGGATTGGGGATCATAAACCCTCATCCCGAAAGTGATGGTCATCAGGTTTTTGGTCACATAGTCGGCCCTGATGATGTCGCCGGGTCCGTTGTCATGGAACTTATATTTTATCCGCAGATATGAATCCGCTGGAAGCTCTTCGCCTTTCAATTCGGAGAACCACACCTCGCCGGTATCATAATCTATCTTATACTGGTTGAGTCCCGGAGTTCCAAGGGATAGCGGAACCCTAGCGTAGCGCACAAAACCGCCATTGCTTGCGGGAGTCTGATCCGGCCCCATAATCTCCTCGCTGCCTGGAACTATGCGGGCGTTTTTGTTCTCGGCCATTATGCCCAGCACGTATGTGTGCGGCGGCTTAGGCGGATCAGCGGAACTATCCGGTTCATTGACATACTGGGTAGTGGGTGTTTCCACGTCAGGGTCGGGAGTAAACGCAAAACGAACTTCGCCAAGCCTTTCGTCCACGTCCACGGTCATCATTTCGTCTTTCGGTATACCTGTGCGGTACACGAGATTGCCGTTCAAGCGATACTGCGTTATATCGAAAACCTGCACATCGCCGCCGGAAGCATTATGCCGCCACAGCCATATATGGTTATCGGTATAGGGGGCGGTGTAGTGAATCTTAGTGAAATCCCGGTTGTAGATCATAACCTTAAATTCCGGGGTCCAAAGCCCATAGGCTCCGCGGAAGACGGTGGGGATGGCTACGGGCGTTTCGGCGTCGGTGTCGCTCAGGTAAGTCGGTGAAAGCGGCTCGTTCTGTATGGCCGTGGGAGTGAATCTTATGGAAGATGTTGCGATCCAGTCAGCGCCATTTTGCTCCCAACTGATCAAGTCCGCGTTTTTAACCGTACCGACTATGCGGCTGACGGCCTGCCAGTTTTGGGAGTAAGTGGAACCATCACCTATCTCTGCCGGTTCATTACTGTAAAAGAAGTTCTCATAATTCAGGTCGGGAGTCCCATCGTCATTCAACGGGACATACTTCCCATCCCACGGACTGAACTCAGCGCGGTATAGGACATAAGTGTTGTTGTTGTCGGACGTTCCCAACTTCGCATAGGTGTTGTTGTACGGCTGGCTGGGGTCCAGAAGCCCTACAAAGTAGCGGACTATATAAGGCGCGGGCGTGAGCGGCTGGATTGGACGCGACTCGACGTTCTGCGATGAACAGACGGGGCAGGGCGGCCAGGCCGCCTGGTCAAGCCACGCAGGATTGTAACGGTCATAGTCTCGCGGCTCGTTTGCGGGATGTTCCAAGTTGTTGCAGTGCATAAGCATACGCGGCATAATGATGTCGATCTTAGCGAACTTCACGGGAGTCATCGTACCGCTTGGATTTCTGACCATCATCGGCGTCTGCGAGTTGTCATATACGAACATTGCGTCAGACAGCTCTCTGCTGATGCGTTCGAGGTTCATTCTCGCCGCGTCCTGAACTTCGATCTTGATCCTGGCGTCGCGGGTAAGGTTGAACGACGCGATCATCGGCGTGAACAGCAGCGCGAACAGCAGCACCGTGATCGCAATGACAACCAGTAATTCAATTAAAGTGAAACCCGCTCGATTTCGCATAGTTAGAGTTCCGAAGGCCGCCGTGTGAGCGACGAATCCAAATCTACATAACGCCAGCGTTTGCCTTGGCGCCACAGA
>JAUSEB010000461.1 GCA_030650495.1 Armatimonadota bacterium
TTCGGCCACGTCATCGATCCTCGAACCGGCTATCCGTCACAAAACGCCGTCCTCGCCGCAGTTGTCTGTCCCGACGCAACCGAAGGCGACGCTCTCTCCACCGCGCTTCTCGTCCTCGGCGAATCCTGGCTGTCTGAACTGATAGACGAGAACAAGGGAATGAAGGGGTTGGTGGCAAAGAAAGACGAATCAGGGGAGATTAGTGTAATGAAGATTGGGTTCGACGATAGAGAAACCGACCAATACTAACACTTCAGCGCCTCAGCGATTCAGGATATTCCCGGATTCGGAAATCCTGCTTTGGTGTTGGGGTGGCGATTCGGAAATCGCCACCCAGATATACCCTCGGAAACAGCCACCCAGATTCACCTATAGCACATTTACCGCCAGCAGCTTTATCTCAGTCATTTCCTCAATGCTGTATCGAATCCCTTCTCGCCCGAAGCCGGAGGCCTTTACGCCGCCGTAGGGCATGTGATCGATTCGATATGTCGGCGCGTCGTTTATGATAACCTGGCCGACCTCCAGCTCATTATAGGCGTAAACGATATTCCTGAGATTGTTGGTGAAAACACCCGCCTGCAGGCCGTATTCGCTGTCATTGACCATTCTGACCGCGTCTTCGAACTTGTCGAAAGACTGAACTGCAACAAGTGGCGCGAAAGCCTCACGGCACGCGACTTTCACGTCCGGGCTGACGTTTTCCAATACCGTCGGCTCAAATATCTGGCCGCTGCGCTTGCCGCCGGTGAGCAGTTTAGCGCCATGATTGATTGCCTCGGAAATCCACTCCTCGACACGATCCGCCGCGTCCATATCAATCACCGGGCCTACGTCCGTGGCTTCATCCAGCGGGTCGCCGACTTTCAGCTTTTTCACTTCGATCAAATACCTGTCTAAGAATTCGTCGTAAACTGATCTATGTATATACATCCGCTGCACTGAAATACAGCTCTGGCCGGCATAGTAGAACGCCCCGACCACCGTTCGCTTTAAGGCGTAATCTATATCCGATCCCTTGTCGATTATCGCCGCCGCGTTTCCGCCAAGCTCAAGCGTCACTCGCTTTCTGCCGGATTTCCCCTTTATATCCCATCCAACCTCCGTGCCTCCGGTGAACGTAATCATCTTGATCCTGTCGTCCGCCACGAACATTTGAGTTACGTCATTGGAGCATGGAACCACGTTCAGCGCTCCTGCGGGAACTCCGGCGTCCAATGCGATTTCGCCAAGGAGCAGCGATGAAACAGGCGTCCTGGTGGACGGCTTTATGATTATCGAGTTGCCTGAAGCCAGAGCAGGCGCTACCTTGTGCGCCACAAGGTTCAGCGGGAAGTTGAACGGCGTGATTCCGAGTATCGGTCCAATCGGAAACCGGCGGATGACCCCGAACCTTCCTTCAGACGCCGCGTTCAAGTCCATCGGAATCGCCTCGCCGGGGATTCGCTTAGCCTCTTCGCTGGCTATCGTGAACGTCATAACCGCCCGGTCTATCTCAGCGCGGGAATCCTTAATCGGTTTGCCCGATTCCAATGTCATTGCTCTCGCAAGCTCCTCTTTGCGGTCTCTAATGCGTTGTGCGATACCATGCAGCATCTCAGCTCTCTTATAGCTGGGCGTTTTCTTCATTATGGCGAAACCTTCGAGTGACGAGTCGATGATGTTATCAACGTCCTTCTTCGTCGCCATTTCGATAACGGCTGCAACGTCATGGCTGTAAGGGCTTCTTACTTCAAGTTTTTCGCCGGAACTTATCCATTTGCCGCCAACCAGATATTGATATTCTTTGGGTTTAGTCACAGTCTCAACCGCCATATCATGTCACCTCTTGTGAGAGAATAAGGGTTTCTCCCTAAAAGTTATCCACATCTTATCAACAGGTGTGTATATATTTAGCAGCCATTCTTATACTGCTTAGGTTGGGCATATCAACTGCCCTAACCTCTCGGAAAGCTTAAAGTTCTCCGCGTAATCTATGCGAACATCCACAATCGCCGGAACATCTTGGCGCAACGCTTCTTCCAGCGCGGGCAAAACTTCCGTGGAGTCCTCCGGCCTATATCCCTTCGCGCCAAAAGACTCGGCGAACTGAATGAAATCCGGATTGCCGAAAGACACCCCGTGCTCTCTTTTGTATTTACCCATCTGCTTCCACTTAATAAGGCCATAGCCAAAATCATTGAAAATAACAATCACTATGGGAAGCCGCAGCCTGACCGCCGTCTCCATCTCCTGCGAGTTCATCATAAATCCGCCGTCTCCACATGCGGCGACCACCTTGCGCTCCGGCCTTACGAGTTTCGCGGCTATTGCGGCTGGTAATGCGAATCCCATAGCCGCAAGACCGTTGGAGATCAAAACAGTGTTCGGTTCGTAAGTTGGATACAATCTTGCGATCCAAAGTTTGTGCGCTCCGACATCGCTTATTAAAATGTCCTCGTCGCCGAGGGCTTTCCTCAAATCATGTATAAGTTTTTGCGGTTTTATTGGATAATACTTGTCATCCGCATGCGCGTCCAACTCCTCCAACACGAACTGCCGCAGCTTCAGGAAGTAGTCGGATTGCGAGCTTTTATGAACCATATTCTTCAGATCGCGCAGGCTTGTCGCTATGTCGCCGACAACTTCGGCGGTGGGAATGTAATGCGCGTCGACTTCTGATGGAGTGAAATCTATATGCACGATGGTCTTATCCCTGTCGGGGTTCCACCGGCTCGGAGCGTATTCCACCAAATCGTATCCTATGGCGATTACCAAATCGGCCTGATCGAACCCGCATGACACATGGTCGCGAGCCTGAAGCCCTATGGTCGAAAGCGACAGCTCGGAACGAGAGGAAATCGCGCCTTTGCCCATAAACGTATTCGCGGCGGAAATGCCGGTTTTCTCAACAAACGCCCGCAGTTCCGCTGACGCCCGTCCTCTGATGACGCCGTTGCCTGAAAGTATGATCGGGCGCTCCGCGTTATTGATCAAATTTGCCGCGAGTCTCAGCGACTCCGGCCGTGGAGCCTGAGGTACGGCAGGCTGCCTGGCAAGCGGCTCACCAAAGACTTCCAGCGCGGCGATATCCTCCGGCAGTTCGATATGGCATGCGCCCGGCTTTTCCGCCTCAGCGATCTTAAACGCCCTGCGCGCGACTTCAGATGTGATTGCCGGCGTGTCGATTTGCGTGCTCCACTTGGTTATCGAGCGAAACATATCCGCCGTGTCTATATGTTGGTGTGATTCCTTGTGGGTGGCTTCAAGGCCGATTTGACCTGTTATGGCGATAAGCGGGGCATGGTCGAGGTTCGCGTCGGCGATTCCCGTGGCTAAATTCATTGCGCCGGGTCCTAGAGTTGAAATAGCGACTCCAGCGCGTCCGGTGAGGCGTCCCACTGCGTCCGCCATAAACGCCGCCCCCTGTTCGTGTCGAGTACTAATGAATTTGATCTTGGAGTCGATAATGGCGTCCAGTACATCCAGCATCTCTTCGCCGGGGACGCCGAATACGTATTCAACCCCTTCGTTTTCGAGGCATTTTACCAGCAGATCCGCTACTCTCATCTCTACTCCACTGTTATTATAAAGGAGACAGGCGAATTGGACTCACGCTGTCTCCCAGTAACATCCTCTGCAGTATTACCCAGTTTTACGCTTTTCAAAGCTGTCAGCTGTCAGCTGACAGCTTAAACCAACCGACAACCATTACGCTAACTGGGTGGCGATTTCCGAATCGCCACCCTAAAACCATATTGGGATTTCCGAATCCCTCAACACTTACGCCACCGGTTCTCTTGACTCAACTTTTCCCCCGGTCTTCAGCTTTATGTAATTCAGCATCCCGCCCGCGAGCATAATGTCGATCTGTCTCTCCGTCAGGTCGTGTCTCGCTTCTATCTCTTTTCCGTTTGCTTTATCTAGTATTTTGATAATAGTCTGCCGTGACCCCAGCGCCGCCTTTATGTCGGGAATATCTACATCATCATCCTGACTGATATTCTCATAATCCGCCGGGTTCACGAATGTCAGCGGCAGGATGCCGAAATTGATCAAGTTCTCGCGGTGGATTCGGGCAAAGGACTTCACAATGACGGCCTTGACGCCCAGATACATCGGCGCAAGCGCCGCGTGTTCTCTACTCGATCCTTGCCCGTAGTTCTCGCCTCCGGCCACAAACCCGCCGCCCGCCGCTTTTGCCCTTGACGGGAATGTCGGATCGATTCCCTCGAACACGTGCTCCGAAATTGCGGGGATATTAGACCGCAGCGGCAAAACCTTAGCGCCCGCGGGCATAATATGGTCGGTTGTTATATTATCCCCGACCTTCAGCAAAACCCTGCCTCTGAGCGAAGCGGGCAGGGGATTATTGACCGGCAAAGGTTTGATGTTCGGGCCTCTGTAGACCTCCACGTTCTCCGGTTCCGGCGACGGCGGAATTATCAACTTATCATCTATAAGGAACGACTCCGGGGTCTCCACTTTCACCTGTTCGCCAAGCTTTCTCGGATCGGTAATCTCTCCAAATATCGCGGTTGCCGCCGCGACTTCCGGGCTGGAAAGATACACAAATGCGCTCGCCGTGCCGCTTCTGCCGGGGAAGTTCCTGTTGAACGTTCTTACGGACACGCCTTCCGACCTCGGCGCCTGTCCCATGCCGATGCATGGCCCGCATGTAGATTCCAGTATTCTCGCTCCTGCGGCGATCATATCCACCAAAGCGCCGTTTCGCGCTACCATCTCCAGCACTTGCTTTGAGCCGGGGCTTATGACAAGGCTGGTATCGGGATGAACCGACCGTCCGCGCAATATCGCGGCGACTGTCATCAAGTCCTTATAAGACGAATTCGTGCAGCTTCCGATTGCGACTTGATCGACCTTCTTCCCTTCAACGTCTTTTACCTTGGCAACCGCGTCCGGGCTGTGCGGCTGCGCTATCAACGGCTCCAAATCGTTCAAGTTGATCTCTACGATCTCATCGTATTCCGCGTCTTTATCTGCGGCAACCGGCTTCCAGACATCTTCCCTTCCTTCAGCTTTTAGATACTCGCGGGTCTTATCATCGCTTGGGAAAACAGAGGTAGTACATCCCAGTTCAGCTCCCATGTTGGTGATGGTGGCCCGCTCCGGGACGGAAAGCGTGGCTACTCCTTCGCCGCCGTATTCGATGATCTTACCAACTCCGCCCTTTACCGTGAGCAGCCGCAGGACTTCCAATATGACGTCCTTCGCTGAAACCCACGGCTGCAGGCTGCCGGTTAATTTGACCAACACCACTTTAGGCATTCGCGTATAAAACGGCTGGCCTGCCATTGCAGCCGCCACGTCCAATCCGCCCGCGCCGATTGCTATCATTCCCAGGCCGCCCGCCGTTGGCGTGTGGCTGTCCGATCCCAGAAGTGTCTCTCCCGGCGCGGCAAAACGCTCCAAATGCACCTGGTGGCAGATGCCGTTGCCGGGCCGAGAGAAATACACGCCGTATTTCGATGCAATTGTTTGCAAAAACCTATGGTCGTCGGCGTTCTCGAACCCTGTCTGAAGCGTGTTATGGTCAACATAGCTCACGGAGAGCTTCGTGCGGACCTTGGGCGTTCCCATTGCCTCAAATTGAAGGTAAGCCATTGTGCCGGTTGCGTCCTGCGTAAGGGTTTGGTCTATTCGTATCGCTATCTCTTTTCCGGGCGTCATTTCGCCGGAAACAAGATGCTCCTGAAGGATTTTGCGAGTAAGGTTTTGTCCCATTTGATTAATCTCCCAAGTGTAAACGTCTAATTATATTATACAACTATTGCCCGTACAAACCGCAACGCCGACCGGTAAAGGAGGGAGCCGGCCGGCTATTGTTGCGGCAAGTGAAGATGCTGTTACAAGCTCATTCTTAATGTTTGTACCCGGAACGCAGGCATATCGAAACTAAATGATCCCTCATCGGATAAATTCAATTCCTTGCCCACAGGCTCCTCATTGAGATTCGCAAGCGTCCCCGATTTTATCGGAAATCCAACCTTAATCGAAGCAGTCGCGTCTTCGCCGGTCGTGTTGTAAATCCTCAGTATCAGGCTGCCATCCCTATCCGATTTTTTCAGCGCGCTGACGATAAGATTTGCAGGCTCAACCCGGATGAATGACTTCTCCCTTGGCTGCCTGCCGGGATGGACCGATGTAATAATCGGTCTCAGCGGCACGTTATGCTGGTGCGCGTGTCTCCACACTTGGGCCTTTTTCCAATCTCCCGCGTGCGGTAAAACAGCATAACGGAAAGTATGCTTGCCAAGACATTGCGCGTCAGGCGTTTTGATCTCAGGCCCCGCGCCATTGTCTCTGGTCAGCAAATCGGCGGTCGACAGCCATCCGCAGCATCTCAGCAGCGTCAAAGCTATTATCGCGTCGCCCGATCTCATTACCTCACACTCAGGCAATCCCTGATTGATGACGGTGAGTCCGCGTCCCGCATGCTCTACATTAGCAAATGATTGCTGCGGCTGTTCCGGCTGCGGCTTTTGATGCCAATCTGCTCCCGAAAGCATATCGATACTTCTCTCCACAACATCGAATTGGCCCTCGACCTGCGACTTGGCCGCCTTAACTCCCGCCGGGAACCACACCCTCAGCCTGTGATCTTTGGCGTTATTAGTGACCTCGGTCACTATATCCACCCTGGGCGACCCTTTGCGTACCGTAATCCAAGCGCTGATCGGACAGATCACGGTCTCCTCGCTTCTTGTGTAACGGTCAACAGAAAGTCCGACCGGCAACCTAAGCTGTGTGTCCACGCGAATAGTGGCAAATACCGGCCCTGATTCGGTCAGGGTTATCGTTCCTGCCGCGCCGGATGAGGTAATTGTCCGGCTTGCCCTTGCCCTGGTGTAATCGTATTCGTCGCCCGCGTCTTCCGTATCCTCGAACAAATTGAGGCCGGTAAACAGATTTTCGGTCATCTTGTCGAGCAAATCGAAGCTGCCGTTCGATGCCACAACAACCTTTACATATTCATTCTCAAGCGAGTTCTCAGACGCCACCAAAACACCAGATAGCGGCGGCTGCCCGCCAATATGTTTGAAATCCACCCGTTCGATGGAGAAGGTCTTATATCCCAGCGAGGACACGCTCCCCGGATTGAAGCTCAGATCGCAATCCCACCAAAGCCCGTGCCTATGCAGTTCGGTCCGCCGCGGATTGCTCACTTGGGATGCTATAACCCGACCCTCCGGGTCTCTGACCACGAAATGGCCTGGAGCTTTTTCTGTCTCCAGCAAATGTGACATGCGGACCGTCACCGGCTCATTCACGTCCCAGTTCAAAGCGTTGAAGACTACAACCGGCGCAGCCTTTTCAGGCATGTCGAACACGGTATTAACCTGCCCCGCCAAATGCGCCAGGCTCTCCCGCGTCATAACTTCACCTATTTGCTGCGACTGCTCGAACCTGGGCATCATCTCTCGGTGTACCTGGTCTATGCTGCAACCGCAAATGGAGTCGTGCGGATGGTTCTGCAGGCACAATTTCCACGCCAGCCAGATGAAGTCCGGCTCGTACTTCTTACCGAACGCGTAAGCCAGGGCAGAGGATGGTTCCGCCCACTTCTCCAGCAGCGTT
>JAUSEB010000462.1 GCA_030650495.1 Armatimonadota bacterium
CAGCGTATACTTCTATCAAGGCGTGTTCCTCCTTATGAGCATAAAGCTCGTTTTCTTTCCAATGAGGAATACGCCTTACCTTTTGACTTTCCTATTTACACACAATAGTGTACGCTACCCAACTTCGCAAACTATTGCCAATTCGCCGGGGGTATGTTATACTAACTTAGGTTTATCATGTGCACGTGAAAGAGTGGGTCAGCACGCCCACTCTTTTATGTTATAGAGAAAACTCAGGAGAACGAGGAGTATGAACGCTGACTTCCTGGACGCGCTCCGGCAGATAGAAAAGGAAAAAGAAATACCGCTGGAAGTCCTTCTGGAAACCATCCAGTCGGCGCTGGTCACGGCGTACAAGAAAAACTACGCCACCACCGGCGACGTCAGAGTTAGTGTTGTGGCGACAAAAGCGGGCTTTAAGGTTTTTTGCCAAAAGGACGTTGTCGAGACGGTCGAAAACGTTCATGGCGAAATGACTATTGAAGAGGCGCGCAAATACGACCCCGAGGCCCAGATAGGCAGCGTAATTGAGATAGAAGTAACGCCGGAGAACTTCGGACGCATCGCCGCGCAGACCGCGAAGCAAGTCGTCGTGCAGCGAATACGGGAAGCCGAGCGTGAAAAAGTTTACGAAGAGTTCAACGACCGCGTAGGCGAAGTGGTGACCGGCACGGTGCAGCACAAAGAGCAGCGCAACGTCTACATCAACCTTGGCCGCGTCGAGGCTTTATTGCCGCCTGCCGAGCAAGCGCCGAATGAGCCATATCGATTTAACGACCGCGTAAAGGTATATTTGTTGGAAGTAAGGCGCACGCCGAGAGGTCCGCAGGTCGTGGTTTCCCGGACGCATCCAAGCCTGATCAGAAGATTGTTCGAACTGGAAGTGCCTGAGATTTCAGAAGGTATTGTAAGTATTAAGTCGGTGGCTCGCGAACCGGGCGCGCGGACCAAGATAGCGGTTGCCTCAACGGATGAAAAAGTCGATCCGGTCGGGGCCTGCGTGGGGCATCGCGGCAGTCGAGTACAGGCGGTTGTGAACGAGGTTTACGACGAGAAGATCGATATAGTTCGATGGAACGCCGACGCGACCAAGTTTATTTCAGAGTCGTTGAGTCCGGCCAAAGCGAGTTCAGTTACCGTGGACGAAGATACAAAGACGGCTCTGGTGATAGTGCCGGACAGCCAGTTATCATTGGCAATCGGCAAGTCGGGCCAAAATGTCCGGCTGGCCGCAAGGCTCACCGGTTGGCGAATAGACATCCGCAGCGAAGCTCAGATTGCAAGAGCCGCCCTCACCGCCGAGCCATTTCCTGAAGGCGAAGAGGAATTGGCTGAAGCTGTTGAATCGAGTGACGCAGTGGTGGCGGAACCTGCGATTGAGGTCGAGACTTCGGTGGAGCAGGTGGAAGAGCCTGTAATGGCGACGGCGGAGGAAACCGCTGATCCGGTAGTCCAGGAAGCGCCGAAAGCCAAAGCGTCCAAGTCCAAGAAAACCGAGCCTGCGAAGAAGCCGAAAGCCAAAGCATCCAAGTCCAAGGAAGCCGAGCCTGCGAAGAAGCCGAAAGCCAAAGCGTCCAAGCCCGAAGCAGTCGAGCCTGAGAATAAGCCGAAAGCCGGAAAGAGCCGGAAGAAGGCCGAAGACGTTTGACCTTACAGTAATCAAGGTCTAAAATGAAACAGCGGAAAACACCGGAACGAACATGCGTAGCATGCAGGACCGGAACCGATAAAAAAGCTCTAATCAGAGTTGTCCGCGCCGCTGACGGTGTGATCCGAGTAGATCCGACCGGCAAGCAGCCGGGCAGGGGCGCGTATATGTGCCCTAAGATCGAGTGTTTGACTAAAGCGATCAAAGAAAAGCGATTTGATCGAGCGTTGCGCGCCAAGGCGCCTCCAACGCTGGCGGAAGAACTTGAAATGGCAATAGAGCAATCCGGAGAAAATTTAACGTGAGCGCGTCGGGAGCCGTGAGGTTGCCCGTGCGAGTGGCGGGATGAGATGAACATAGAGAATTGTTAGCAACTTAGACGAGTCCCGATAGATCGGGACGTGAAAGGCGCACTACAAACACCAATCGTGTCTTTCACCACAACCTCTATGCCACAGCAATTACGGACTCTCATTCCCCCTCCACGGATAGCGCCTCCTCTCCTCAACTGTAGCTCTCCTGGCTGTTTGTCAATGTCGATAAAGACTTGTGCGATGGCCGCGTTGGGTTGCGTCACGTATGTTTTGGCGATATTTTGTCGTTTCGGTATATGAAACGTTTGGTGTGATTTAGCTAACATAACGCAGACCGTCATCCTGAACGAAGTGAAGGATCTACACAGGTATCGGTATATGTCAGTAGCTGCGGTAATAGTAACCGATTAGATTCTTCGTCGCTTCGCTCCTCAGAATGACGGAAGCGGGAGTGATTATGCTTAGGCGCTCGTTTTTCGCGCCGAAGCTGCGAAATACTAAGTTTTTGTAAGAAAGGCGGGATTCAAAATATGAGTGGTGTGAGAGTATACGAACTGGCAAAGGATATGGGCGTCAGCAGTGGCGAGCTTATCTCTTCGCTCAAGGGTCTTGGAGTAGAGGTCTCCAGCCATTCCAGCAGCTTGGATTCCGCCACGGCTGAGCTTGTTAAGGAGATGATGGCCGCCGAAAAAACTCCCGCGCAAAAAACGCTTGAAATCGGGCAGGGAGTTTCGGTAAGGCAATTGGCCGAAGGTCTTGGGGCCACACCCGCGGACATTCAGAAAAAACTGGTCGAATTCGGTATTCTGGCAAGCATAAACCAGGAAGTCGGCGCCGATGTAGCCCAGAAGGTGGCCGAGAACTACGGCTACGCGGTTAAAGTGACGCAAAAACGGGAGCACAAGGAAGAACGGCCCGCTCTGCATCCCCAACCTAAGCAGAAGCATGGACCGCGTTTGCTGGCGCGTCCGCCTGTCGTTACCATAATGGGGCATATCGACCACGGAAAGACGACGCTCCTGGACGCGATACGCAAAACCAACGTAACCGAGCAAGAGTTTGGCGGCATAACCCAGCACATAGGCGCGTATCAAGTGGAAGTGAACGGCAAGAAGATAACCTTCCTGGACACGCCGGGTCATGAGGCGTTTACCGCAATGCGCGCCAGAGGAGCAAGCGTCACCGATATTGCTGTTCTCGTGGTCGCCGCTGATGACAGCGTTATGCCTACGACCATTGAGGCCATAGACCATGCGCGCGCCGCGAATGTGCCCATCATCATAGCTATCAACAAGATAGACAAGGAAAACGCAAACGTCGAGCGCACAAGGCAGCAATTGGCGGAACTTGGGCTGGTCCCGGAAGATTGGGGCGGCGACACCGTTATGGTTCAAATGTCCGCAAAGCAGGGCCAAGGCGTGGAAGACCTTCTTGAGATGATATTGCTCGTCGCTGAGGTCGCTGAACTCAAAGGCGACGCCAGCGGGACGGCGCAGGGGACCATTGTTGAAGCTAAACTGGACAGAGGGAAAGGCCCCGTGGCCACAGCCCTTGTAGATAAGGGGACTCTAAAAATCGGTCTGCCTGTTGTCGCAGGCCATGCGTTTGGGAAGATTAAGGCTATGCTTGACGACAAAGGGCAGCGGGTTACAAAGGCCGGCCCCGGCACACCGGTGGAGATACTCGGCCTGTCGACTGTTCCTCTTGCAGGCGATCCAATCGTTTCGGTTCACGACGAAAAAGAAGCGCGCCAGATTGCCGAAGCGCGTATTCAGGAGAGCAGGCAGGACCGAATGGATTCGTCCCAGCGAATAACCCTCGAAGACCTTTACCGGCAGATACGCGAAGGCACCGTTAAGGATTTGAATATCGTTATCAAGGCGGATGTTCAGGGTTCCCTCGAAGCCGTCCGGCAGTCGATGGAGCAATTAGGCACTGAAGAGGTTCGTGTTCGGATCATCCACAGTGGAGTCGGCTCGATATCCGAATCGGATATCCTCCTTGCGTCGGCCTCAAACGCAATAGTAATTGGGTTTAACGTGAAGGTCCTTCCGGAAGCTCAACGAGCGGCGGAACTGGAAAAGATAGAAGTTCGAGTTTACCAGGTCATCTACGTGCTGTTGAACGATGTTGAGGCTGCTATGGTCGGAATGCTGGAGCCGGTATTTGAAGAAGTCGAACTCGGCAAAGTGGAAGTGCGAAAGCTGTTCCGGCTCCCCGGCGGTGGCTCTATTGCCGGAAGCTACGTGACTGAAGGCAAGATCCAACGCGGCTCTGAAATCAGAGTTCTGCGAAACGGTGAAGTGGTCTATACAGGCAAGCTCGATTCCCTGCGCCATATTAAGGAAGACGTCCGCGAGATGGCCGCCGGATTCGAGTGCGGAATCATGTCCGACAACTTCAAAGACTTCCAGGTTGGCGACATAGTCGAGGCATTCACTCGGAAGCAAATAGCCCGCGCGCTGTAGAGAGTTGTTAGTGGTTAGTGACTAGTGGCTAGTGAATACTAGCCACTAGTCACTAACCACTAACCACAAATATGATAATCGGCGTTCTGACGGTGTCAATCGAGATTCCGGAAAGCAATTCGCTCAAGGACAAAAGGCAAGTCCTTCGCAGCCTGCTGGATGGAATACGCATAAAGTATAATGTATCCGCCGCGGAGTTAGATAGACAGGACTCACGGCGGTTTTCGACAATTGGCGTCGCCTGCATAAGCAGCGACAGGAACTTTATTGATCGTGTTCTAAACAGCGTTATGACGCGCATCAAGTCGAATCCCCGGCTTGTTGCGCTTGATTACACAATCGAATTCTTATAATGACAACGACAAGGCAAGAGAGAGTCAAAGAGCTTCTCAAGTTGGAGATAAGCGACATCATCCGGCGCGAGATGAAGGATCCCCGGCTGGGCTTCATCACGGTGACGGACGCCCAAGTAACCGCCGACCTCCAACACGCGAAGGTATTCGTGAGCATACTCGGCGATGAAGCGCAGAAAAAAGAGAGCATGAAGGTTCTCCAAAAGGCCGCAAAGTTCATAAGGTCGGGATTCGCCAAACGAGCCAACATGAAAACCACCCCTGAAATAGTATTTATGATGGATACATCAGTAGATCAGGGGGTGCGGATATTCGAGCTTCTGGAGAAGATAAAAAAGGAAGATGTGGGAGAAGGAACTTAAAAAAGCAGCGGAAATTATCGCGCGGAATCAAACATTCCTGATTGCCTGCCATGTGCGGCCCGACGGCGACACGTTGGGAAGCTCGCTTGCGCTCGCAATTGCGCTGAGACGGTTGGGCAAGAAGGTTACCGTTCTATCGGTGGACGGCGTTCCTGACACTTATTCTTTTCTGCCTGGAACCGCGGATGTTCTCACGGACACACCAGAGCGCGGCTTCGATGTGGCTATTTTGCCAGACTCCGACGGTCCCGAAAGAGTCGGCGACGCTCTAGAAATCGTCAAGACCGCGAAGTTGCTTCTGAGTATAGACCACCATGGAAGCCATCCGCCTTTTGGAGACGCCCAGCTTTGCGATCCGTCCTATGCGTCCACCGGCGAGATCGTTCTGGAATTGTTCGATCAACTCGGAGTAGCTTTGGATAAGGATATAGCCGACTGCCTTATGACGGCGATGGTTTCCGACACCGGAGCGTTCCGATTCCCCAACGTGACCGCCAAAACTTTTCAAAACGCGGCGCGTTTTACTGCCGTCGGGGCTTCGGCATCTCAAGTCGCGCAACTTGTCTATGAGAGTAAGAGCTTCGAGAGCACAGGGCTGCTTGGGGTTGTATTGGCGTCATTAGAGAAGGATGAAACCGGTGAGGTAGTTTGGGGACGTGTGACCCTTGAGGACTTCCGCCGGACCGGCGCATCGGACAGCGACACCGAGGGGATCATCAATCATATCCGGGCAATAAAGGGCGCGAAAGTCGCTCTCTTGTTCAAAGAAACGGCGGACAACGCGGTCGTAATCAGTCTGCGGTCCAAAGACTCCATAGATGTCAGCAAAGTGGCGCAGGTATTTGGAGGCGGCGGTCACATGGCGGCGTCGGGTTGCACTATTCAAGCGACGCTGGCCGAATCCGAGCGTATTGTCATTGAGGAAGTTCACAAGTGGATGGCGTCCTAAATATCGACAAACCTGCCGGTATCACATCGCACGATGTGGTAAGCAGAGTAAGGCGCATTCTCAAGATCAAAAGGGTGGGGCATGCCGGAACGCTTGACCCGATGGCCACCGGAGTTCTTCTTGTCTGCATAGGACACGCCACGCGAATTGCCGAGTATCTTGTTGACGCTGAAAAAGAATACGAAGGCGTCATAACTCTCGGCGTAACCACAGATACCCAAGACTCAACCGGCAATATTCTCTCGGAAGCAGATGCCTCTCACATCACCAAAGAACAGCTTCTATCAGTATTACCAGAGTTCACAGGGCGGATACTCCAAATTCCTCCAATGGTTTCAGCGGCGCATCACGAAGGCAAACGGCTTTACCAATTGGCAAGGGAAGGTAAGGTCGTAGATCGCAAACCTAGAGAAGTCGAAGTAAAGCAAATAGAGCTATTGGACTTTCAACCAACCCCCGTTGTTTCGGGAAACCCTTTCCCCGAAACTCAAACCGAACAACCAAGTCCAAGTAATAGGCCAAATGCTATATTCCGGGTTACTTGTTCCAAAGGCGTCTATATAAGGACACTGTTCGCCGACATCGGCGCGGCTCTTGGTGTAGGCGCGCACATGTCCCGGCTGCGTCGCACGCGCATAGGCAGATTTGTCATAGATAAAAGCATGAACTTAGACATACTTGCGCAGGCCGCAGTGGAAGGAAAGGCTGAAAACCTGGTTATTACTATGGCCGAAGCCCTTGCGGATATGCCGGAGGTAATCATTTCCCCTGAATCGTTAGAGGCGGTCAGACATGGCCAGGCTTTTCATCCACCCGATGATTTCGTTGCTGGAGAAGGCGAAATCACGCGCATCATGTTAGACTCAGACCTGGTTGCGTTAGCAAGAGTTGTCAAACAAGATGAAGGAGTCGTCTTGCAGCCTGCGAAGGTATTTATATGAGCGTTTGTGACCTTGACTCAGCGAAAAGCCTTATCAAACGCGCGGCGGTGACCATCGGCATGTTCGACGGGGCGCACCTGGGACACCGGGCGCTTCTTGACGCGTTAAAAGAAGAAGCGGCAAGGATACACGGGCAGTCGGTCGTTCTCACTTTTGACAGGCATCCGGCGGAATTGCTCAGGCCGGACCGCGCGCCAAAATTCATCAACACTCTTGACCAGCGGGTGTCGGCGCTTGAGGCCGTTGGTGTGGATGTAATCGTGGTTGCCCATTTCGACCGCTCGATCTCTGAAATGTCCCCACGCGAGTTCTTCGAGAATATACTGATTGACCGGCTAAAATCGGCGGTTGTCGTCGTAGGTCCCGACTTCCGGTTCGGGAAAAACCGCGCGGGCAATTTCGCCCGCCTCGCCGAGCTTGGCATAGAACATGGAGTGGCGGCGGTGGCGATTCCCCCGGCTCTGATAGACGGCGCGCCGGTCAGCAGCACCCGTATTAGAAAGCTCCTTCAACACGGAGCGGTAGAAGATGCCGCCCGTCTCCTCGGTAGGCCATTTGTCCTTGAGGGCATGGTTGTGAAAGGAGCGGGGCTGGGTAGAAAGCTGGGATTCCCGACCGCAAACCTGGACGTGGAACCCGGGCAATTGCTGCCGGGAGATGGCGTCTACACAGCGGATATTGCAGTCCTCGGCCAAGCGTACCAGGGCGTTGTGAGTATTGGTTCCAGACCGACATTCAATGGGACCGATGTAGTAGTCGAAACTTACATCATCGGCTTCGAAGGATGCTTATATGGGGAACGCCTTAGAGCCGGATTCAGAACCCGCCTTCGCGAGCAAAAGAAATACGCCAGAGTAGAGGACTTGGTCGAACAAATGCGCAAGGATGTCGATAATGCGTCAGGCTTGGCTCCAAGCGAGCCGCCAAGACAAGTCCATTGATCGGCGAAGCTCAAATCGTATAGAACATCACGAATATCAGCGACAGTCCTAAGCAGATCGATGATAGCAAGATATGGGTACTGTTCCACCTAATCAGAGACACCGCGAACGGCCAGGTCATATACCATGGAAAGACCATCCTTGTTCCGAAAAGAAGCAGATATATTCCGAATACGACCCAGGCGACAGCCCATCGCCTCTGGCCCTTTCCCAAATACACCCATAACAATAGCCCTAGAAATACTGCAATCAAAAGCCACTGGGCCAAGGCAGCCGTTAATATAGATGCGATTTGCGCAGGCGCTCCCAAACGTATGAGCCATTGGTATTGGTCTTGTTATTGATTGGGCGCTGTAACCCCATAGCCAATGCTGGGCATGTTGCTCGGTCCGCTGAGCGTGGAGAAGCCTTGCCAGAA
>JAUSEB010000011.1 GCA_030650495.1 Armatimonadota bacterium
ATCTGCTTTTAAGCACGATTCAGAGTCTCCGAAAAGCAGATTCCTCGTCGTTCCTCCTCGGAATGACGGTTTTTGAACACTCCCAAGAACAAGCCGAAGTATATGATTTCCTTTTCTCTCAACTTTTCCAATAGTGGACAGAATACGACCGCTCCATTAAACTGTTATGGGCGCAAGCCCCTCCCTATTATGAAAGAAAATATTACAAGATTATTGAGACCGGCGCTGGAAAATCCCGCGCTGGTGCAATCGTTTTCAGGCGTTAGAGTGAATTTCGGGCCCGGTCCTGATATTTCACCGGCTGATTCCGCGCTTGCCACTGCCTATGGTTATGTATATTCAATGCTGATCCTCGCCGGGTTTAGCAAAGCCAACCTTCTTATTGGCCACGACCCGCGACCCACCGGCGGCGCCATTGCCGAATCCCTGGCCAGAGGGTTTCTTGCGGGAGCAAAAAGAGCCGGTTGCAAGATAAAGATATTCGATCTCGGTGTTATTACGACCCCACTCTTGCAGACGGCTGTCAGGGAGTTAAAAGTTCCCGGAGGAGTTATGGTGACCGCGAGCCATAATCCTTTGACTGATAACGGCTTTAAGTTCCTGACAGGTTTTTCAGCGAATTCGGACGATGCGCCGCCGGGAGCGCTGCTTTCATCAGCTAAAATGGCCAAGTTAGTCCAGGCGGTTCAGGAAATCGCGACAGACGGCGAATCCGAATTTAGTGCGGACATCGAAGCAATAGACGAAGCTGTTTTTACGCATGCGTTCGGACACGGCGAGGACCACCACCATAGAATCAAGGCGGAACGCGCGTATCTGGATTTTATAGGAGAAGAGTGGGGTGTGGAGCCTCACTGTCTCAAGCCATTGACCCTTGGTCCCGCGCTTCTCGATCCAAACGGCGGGGCGGCCTGTGGGATAAACGCGAGGGTGTTGGAGCACTTCGGGGTCAGGACCATCGAGACAAATGCCAGGCTGGGTTATCCTGAGCATCCAATCGATACGGACGGCATAGATCCGCGGACCGGCAAGCATGTGCTTCTTCGTGTGGCGCAATCGGCGTATCACGCGGGAGCGCGTTTTGGAATAGCTTTCGACTACGACGCCGACCGGGGAAACATCGTTCTTGCGGGCATGGACGAGTCTGCAATAATCCCCCCGCAGGTCGTCGCCGCGTTTAGCATAGGTCTTGCGCTCGCGCACTGGAAATCGCTGAAGAAAAAGAACGGACGTCTGGCCGTAGTGATGTCCGACTCCACCTCCGGCGCCTCCGTGGAAATGGCGGAGTTATTTGGCGCTAAGATTTCCGTGGTTGAGACAGGTGAGATAAACGTAGTCACGCGGATGCGCCAACTCAGAGATGAGGGTTACGAAGTTCCAATAGGCGTTGAAGGCGCAAACGGTGGAGCGATATTCGGCAGATCGACTTGCCGCGATGGGCTTCAGACCGCCCTTTGCGCGGCTTTGGCGGACGAAAGCCCGGAAATGCCGAAACATTGGGTCAGCCTTTTTCCGCACAAACAGCCTACCCCGACGCACGTAAGCAGCGTACGGCTTCCTGATATGCTGGCCCTCGTGCCTCACTACTACAACAGCGTCTTCAAGATCGAAGGCCCGGCTCTGCCTCATGGTAAAGTGAAGGCGAGGATGGAGAAGTATTTCGTTAAGAAGATATGGCCCAATCTTTCCAAAATTTATAGCTCCTATGAATTTGCGAATTACGAGGGCGCGCTTCGGGTGGACCGCCGAACGGGTGACGAAACCGGTGGTTGGCGGATCAATTTACAAGCTCCGAGTTTCGGCGCGAAAAGCGAGCGCCGAAGTATAGAAAGTGATTTTATATTCGCAAGGGGATCGCGCACCGAAGCCGGGATTTGGCGCATCATAGTGGACAGCCCCGATGAAACCCGCGCGGCGGAACTGTCGCGCATCGCGCCGATGATCTTCCGGGAAGCTTCGACGGGAAAGGGAGTGGTTAGTGGTTAGTGATTAGTGGCTAGTGAAATGCTAGCCACTAATCACTAACCACTCCGTAATTGACTGTGCCTTCGTTCTTGAGGTACAATCGGAGGAACCCAATGAGACACAACACCAGAGGTGGTTAATGGAGCGTTTGTGGGCGCCGTGGCGCATGCAATATATCAACAGCAATCAGACTGAGACGGGCTGCATATTCTGCGTTAAGCCTCAGGAAGACCGTGATGAGGAGAATCTGATCCTTTATCGCGGAGAAACCGCGTTTATCATGATGAACGCTTTTCCATACAATAACGGCCACCTTCTCATCACGCCATACAGGCATGTCGCCGATCTGCCGCTGCTGTCGGACGCGGAGCAGCTCGATCTTATCAAGTTGACCAGTTTCGGCTGCGAACTGCTGAAATCGGCGTTTCATCCGCATGGCTTCAACGTGGGCATGAACCTCGGCCAGGTGGCGGGAGCGGGTATTGCCGACCACATGCATGTCCACATCGTGCCAAGGTGGAGTGGAGACACCAATTTTATGCCTGTCATATCGGACACCAAGGTGCTTCCCGAAGCTCTTTCATCAACATATCAGGCTCTCAAGGCGGAGCTTGCGAAATCGAGGTAAGTCGTGGGAGAAATAGCGGACAAGATAGAAGAGCTTAAACTATCGGCGTTGGATTGCCGGGGGTGCGGGCTTTGCGAAACGCGCTCCAACGTAGTCTTTGGCGAGGGCAATCCCGAAACCCCGCTGGTCATAATCGGAGAAGGTCCGGGGCAGAATGAGGACGCGACGGGACGCCCGTTCGTTGGCCGCGCGGGGGCTTTGCTCGACCAGGCTCTATTGGAAAACAATCTCACCAGAAAACACGTTTATATAGCGAATGTCATCAAGTGCCGCGCTTGCATAACTGAAAATGGCCGGACCAGAAACCGCCCGCCAAGCACATCCGAGATCAATTTATGCCTTCCATGGTTGGAAAAGCAGCTTGCGATAATCCAGCCATTGGTCATATTGTGCCTCGGAGCGCCGTCCGCGAAATCGATCATCCACAAGGACTTCAAAATGACCCAGGAGCGCGGCAAGTTCTTCGAGTCCAAGTACGTTCGTTACGCCATCGCGGCTCTGCATCCGGCTTATATTTTGAGGCAGGACGGCGAGACCTACGAATTAACCCGCCGGCAGCTTGTTGAAGATATCGCCGCCGCTCGCCAAAAAGTTATCGAAGCTAAAAAGGAGCCAATACAGACATTGTTCTAATTTACCGATGTTTCGGGATTTCAGGTATATGGCAAGCCAAGGTATACGGGGGGCTTAGGTTAGAGAAGATATATCGGATAGAGGATAACCAAAATCCCGAAACATCAACATCAAGCCCTTGTTCCAGGAACAATGGGCGGTTATGATGAGTCGTACACACGTATGTTTACATCCCAATAGCAAAATAACAAAACCAGGAGGCAATATGCGCTTTCTCAATCACTTGCTTGTTTTCTTATTGATTTTACTTATGGGACTTTCCACCGCCTCGGCCTTTGCCGAAGGCAACGCGCCGCAGTCAATCCCACCGGCTTTTGGCGCGCAGTCCGCGCCTCGGTATATAGGTCCTAGAATGACGCCTATGCCGTTCCAATCGGCATGTCCCGCCCAGTTTATTTCAGTTCCCGTCAGACTGCTGGACATGCCGGCTGGGAATGATTTCCTGAAGCTCTCCGGCGAGCAGAAGACGAAGATCAAAGCCCTTACGGATTCCTATGAAAAAGAAATGGTGAAGGCGAATGAGAGCATTCGATCAGCAACCAAGTCCCTGATGGATGGGTTGATGGCCAAAGACGCAACAATGGAAAAAGCCCAACAACTTGCCGCGGAAGCCGGCAAAGCCGAAACCGCCGCTCTTCAGGTCAAGATCAAATATGTGGTCGATCTAAAGCAGTTATTGACGGCGGAACAATGCGAGAAGGTCTTCCAGATGATGGGTAAACGGATGGGACCTATGCCTATGACCAACTTCCCGCCTACACCAAAGCCGAATCCTGGCGCTCCCCCGGCGTTTCCTCCCGCGCCTAAGCCCGACTAACTTTATTAAATCTTAGGGCGCCGATAGTGAAATCGGCGCCCATCAATTCTATGCTTAGGGAAGCTTTTTACCCCTAAGCGCTTGGTAACGGACCTGAAGTCAGCGTCGGTGAAAAAGCCTTCCGACGCAAAGGCGCTTGTCCGGTGTATCGGGACTGAAGTCCCGAAACACCGTCTTCCGATTGGACACTAGACCAACAACGCCCTACTTAACCTTCTTCTTCTGCGGCTGTTCGGTCTTCATCCGCTCCTTGTATCTTTCCTGCGCTCGTTTGTGCGCCTTCTTTAGCTCTCTTTGACGTATTTTCAGCTTTCTTCACCCCCGTTTATGTTACAGGAATTGTAGGGCAACGGGGTCTTATTGTCAATTAACGAGGCTGATTAGGTGCGCATCCCGAATTCAAGGAAAGATTCTTAATCACGAAAGCACGAAAGTAAGAAAACACGAAAAGAGAAAGAATGGTTAGTGATTAGTGTCTGGTGGCTAATATTTCACTAGCCACCAGACACCTGACACTTCCTATATTCCTTTCGTGCTTTCGTGGTAAAAGATCTCTTTCTACCTTTATCTTGGGATGCGCCCCTAATTAGGTGGAATCAGGTATTTGTTTTCGCTCATCAAAGTGGAAATACATGATTGGAGCGGCAGAGTAAGGGGTGATTTCATCATGATTCGTTCGCGAAAAGGCGCGGGTTTAATTGAGGCCCTAATGTCCATTACACTTCTCGGGGCTGCGGGCATTGTATTTTCTGCTTCATTTCCATCAGGTTTCGCCGCGCTGGAACAGTCAAGCGAGGCGACCAAAGCCGCGTCTATCGCCCAGGAAAAGATGGAGCAAATACGGGCGGTAAGCTACGCCGACCTCAACTACGCTACTTTGAACGCGGCAGGGCATGTGGACAATAATCCGACTTCCTCTCCTTTTTCATTCACGTTGGTTGACGGTGTTGCTACAGACCTTAATAGTGGGACCGGCTCCATAGCTATTACCAATGAAGGAGGCGGGGTAATGAGGGTAACCGTTGCCGTCAACTGGTTGTCGACGAATGGGATATCGCGCAACGTCACAGTGACGACATTGGTGGCCGACATGTCTCCATGGGTGGAATAGAAATGCGAATGCCTAAACTCAGTAAAAGCAACAGCGGTATGACGTTGGTGGAAGTGATTGCCTCGGTGTTCATAGCCGGAATCACTGGAGCAGCGACTGTATCTCTCTTGATTGGCGGTCTGGCAGGCTGGTCGAAGGGTGCCAGTGGCGCCTACGCTGGGAGTTCGGCCAGTGTAGCCGCGCAGAAAGTGGCCATGGAGATACGCGAAGGCCAGTCGGCTTCCGTCACATCGGGCGTCCTTAACGTTGTAATGCCGCAGATAGACTCCGACGCAAATGGCGAAACATGCTACAGCAGGGACGTAGAGGGAGTGACCCGATCGTACTTCGTCTCAAGCGGGTCTCTGAAGCGAAGAGTCGGGGATGTAGAGAGCACGGTGTTGACACGTGTAACGGCGGCCAGCTTTTCCGTGGCTGGGCCGAAGGTTACCATCAGGATCACGTCAACAGAGCAAGTTGGGAAAGAAACAGCGACAAAGCAAGCCGACACTCAAGCTTTGCTTCGCAACTGTAAGAGTTAGGTGTTGGGTGATGGGTGATGGGTGGACCCCACCCCGACCCTCCCCTTCAAAAGGGGAGGGAGTTCTGGCGCCTTCGGCGCCAGGCTACCGATGCAACAGAATTCTAATTTCTAACTCCTAACTTCTAAATCGGGGGAGATTGTGAGAAAGTCACTCTTATTCAAACGCATCAAACGCGATGAGGGCTCCGTGATGATGATCGCGTTGTTCGCCCTCATGGTTTTATTTGCCTTTTCCGTTTCGTTTCTCAGTATATCATCATCGTCGCTGACGACCGCGAAACGGGACGTGATGCGAGCAAGGGCTCTTAACGTCGCGGAAGCCGGTGTGCATAAAGCGATATCATACCTCAGGGGCACAGCTCCCAACGGGACAACAGATGGGAGTTGGCGCACTATTCATCCATCGTCTTCTTCGGAAAACCACACTGCTGACGAGTGGCGCACGGAGGATTTAAACAGTTCAGAACAATTCAATCTATGCGTTCGGAATGGAACCGGGGTCAATGCGGGAAAGATCGTTGTGACGTCGGTGGGCACGGTTACTTATGGAAGCGCTACATGCTCTCGTACAATCCAAGTGGTTTTGAGACGCGAGCTAGAGAACGTTTCAGTCTGGAGCAATGTGATCTTCGGCGGTGTGGGGCAGGCAGGCAAGAGCATAAACGGAAACGTGGTCATGCGCGGGTCCGTTCACTTGCTGGGTGACGGCGAGAAATGGACAGATTTGGACTCCGATGGCCGTTGGGACTCCGGAGAATCTTACACCGATTCCAACAGCAATAGCCAGTACGACATCGGCGAGCCTTATAGCGATACGGACGGGGATGGTCACAGGGACGCCAAAGAACCTTATGATGATGTTAATGGAAATGGTGTTCGCGACCCGGCGCTCACGGTTACCGATATGGCGAGCGAAGTCGCCGGTGACGCCAATGTAGGAAATAATTACAATGGGATGACCGCCTATCTGCAAAGTAAAATACCGGCCGTGCCTAATAGTCCATTTAATGGCGAGAGCGTTCAGTCTTTAGCCGCAAAGCTTAGGGTCAAACATGGAACGGTCAACATATCCGGTTCCGCGACTGTCGGCGAACCCAATGCTGCCGGAGGATTTCCCACCCTCAAAGAAACCATGAATGGCTGTTACGTCAGTGACGGTTATGGCGGCAACAAAGGGTCTGTCAGCGTTAACTCCGACAACGGTGTAACGGCAGATTATGATCTTGGCGACGGAATCATAAAGTTTCCCGCGTTGACTGACCCTTATACGGACAAATTCGGCGTCAGCTACGCCTCATATATGGACTATCTGCAGGCAAACGCCACAGTAGACACTGGTCCTCTCAATCTGGCCGTCGGGACGGCCCAAAGTATCAGCGGACCCAACGGCAGTCTCACGATGGACACCAACGGCAATATGACAATCACCGGTATTGTTTACATCAATGGGGACATCAACCTGGTCCGCAATGGCACGATAACTTACAACGGCAATGGAACGCTGGTATCTACCGGCAGCATCTATGCTCACTGCGATGTTGTTCCCCGGACTACCTTCCCCACGATTGACCGTATTGGTTTCATCGCCCGCCGCAGGCTGGAGCTTGCAACCGGCGCCGGTGACGCCCAATTGACCTTATCAGGAGCGTTCTATGCGCAGGAGAAGGTCGTATCCAAGAAGCAGTCTGAAATTGCGGGTACGCTTGTGGGAAGCTATTATGAAATGCAGAACGTGCCGCATATTTATCAAGTGCCTGCATTGTCACAGAACTTGCCTCCAGGGATGCCGGGTGCGGACCCGATTTGGGTGGTGACCATTACCGTTGATAGCTGGCGGGAGTTGTAACCTTGGGCATATCGGCTCATTAGGAGCCGATAATGAAATCGTCGCCTTACTTCTTGTGATCCTGCCTCGATGACGGTTCCAAATCCCGCACTCGCTTCTTGATCACGTCCGCGGAGTAGGTCGGCAGACCGGCGCGGAGGGCTTTCTTGTAAGCGGCTATGGCTTCAGCAGGCTGAGAGTTCTTATCATAGGCTTTTCCCAGTTCCGCCCAGTTGGACGCGTCGTTAGGCCGAAGCTCGGCTAACCGTATTCTCCACTTTATAGCAGCGGGGAAGTCTTTAAGTCTCATTTCCAGGCTTGCCAGGCGAACTATTGTTGCAGTGTCGTCAGGATGTTTCTCAAGCTGTTGCATATAATCCACACGAAGCTGCGCAAGCGGATTGCTTTTATAATCGCCGGAAACCGCTTCAGGTTTGGCCGCGTCTTCGCATTCTTTACTAAGGCCGCCAATAAGCGTAAGATTGTTCTCCTGCTTGGCGCGCATGGAATCTTGGGGTTTGGAGCCTTCGGCCTTGTCCGCATCGACTTTGTCGATGGGCGCAGGAGAGCCTGGGGCAGGCGCGGCGGCGGCAAAAGAACCTGGCTCGGACTTTGTTTGGCCTTCATAATAAAACGTGGTCTTGTAATCTTGCGCTTGCCCCTTATCAGCTCCTGCGCCGCTTGATGCCAATGGAGGGGAGTAGAACCCTACAGCCGGCTTCATAGCTCCTTTGCTATCGAGATAGGAATCCGCCGGGGAGGGAGGTTGTTGCGGCAGTTTGTCGTTGTATCGGGAAACCCTTTTCCCGATACTTTTATCGGTTGCAATAGGCAATTTGCGTAATTTTACATGACCGTCGACAAACACTTCTTTTGGTTGTTTTATACCAGATGGCCGAGGCGCTTTACTCTCCACCCGCGCAGCCATCTTAGTTGGCTCTTCGGCGGTTTCCATTTGTCCTGGTCCATAATAGGTTGAGCGAGACAGCACAAACAGCAGCAAGACCGCGCTGACCGTGGCTGCCGACGCGGCCTGGAAGCTCCTAACATGCCATACGGGCTTTCTAACCGCTGGCTGCCGCAACTCCTGTCTTATCCTGCCCCAGAGGTCTTCAGCCGGTTCCATCGCGGGAATGTCGGTCCGGCGAAGCGCCTGCACCGTGACGGTTATGGCGGCAAGTTCCGATTTGCAGCTCGGACAGGAGTCCAAATGCCGCTCCAGCCTGTTCGATTGGCTGCTACTCAGCGCTCCTTCGGCGTATGGCATCAAAAGTTTTTTATATCTAAAGCAAAACATTACGCATCATCTCCGAGACGGACTCGGCCTCATCCTTCGCTCCCCAGCCAGTCGAGCCGCCCTTTCAGCTTTCGGCACGCATAGTGCAATCTCGACCAGACAGTGCCGACCGAACAATGCAATATCTGAGCGATCTCCTCGCATGTATAGTCCTCAAAATAGTGCAGCGTCACGACAACCCGCTGTTTATCGGGCAAAGAGTCTATGGCCTTTCGCACTTGGGTGTTACGCGCCTTGGACTGAGCGACTTCCGCCGGGTCCGGGTTATCCGCCGGTAAGTAGTCGATAAGACTCGTATCCGGGTCGTCTATGGATACAGCCTGCCGTTTTTTGCTGCGCTTCAACTGCTTCAAGGTCGTGTTCACCGCTATCGTATGGAGCCATGTGCCGAAGTTGGAATCGCCGCGAAAGGAGCCAATGGACCGGTAGGCAAGGACGAAAATATCCTGTACGAGATCGTCCACGTCGTCCCGGCATGGCGCTATGCGGGAGACGATGCCGTAGACGGCCCGTTGATGCCTGGCCACGAGCTCCTCGAATGCGTCCAACTCTCCCTTGGCGCACAGCCTTACCAGCTCTATGTCAGGGTCCGTTTTCGATTGTTCGGTTAACGTTTCAGACTGGACTATTGCTTTTCGCTCCCACGGCCTCCCACATCTCTTCTCTATATTCTTAGAGGCTCGATGTGACCAGAACCTTCAAAATGGGTGACATACGAGTCGAGCGAGTCGAGGGTAGCGGCGCCTTCGGCGCCGGCATCGGCAGCAGGCTACCGATGCAACAACCCTCCCCCTTCTAACTTCTAACTTCTAACTTCTAACTTCTTATCTATCCACTCACCATGGATTTCTTCAAATCTCTCGATAATGCCGCGAATCACATTCAATCCGCCTTGCCAGAACTCGCGCTGCTTGATGTCGATGTCAACATGCGAGAGAAGGTCGTGCGGGCTCATTGATCCGCCGGCCCGGAGCATTTCTATATACTTGGGCGGAAATGCTTCTAGTTCCCGTTGATATTTAGCGTATAGCGCCATAACCAGAAGCTCGCCGAACGAGTATGCGTAAACGTAAAATGGCGACTCAATGAAGTGGCCGACATACAGCCACCAGTATTTGTGCTCATCGCCAAGCTCAACTGAATCGAGGAACATCGACTGGATTCGACGCTGCCATATCTCGCTGATCTGATCGGTGGTCTGCTCGCCACCCTGCCGCCGTGCGTTATGTAAATCCTGCTCGAACCTGTACATTGCCGCCTGCCGGAAGACGGTCGCGAATACGTCCTCTATTTTCTCGGCGTAAAGAGCCATCTTGTCATCCAAATCGGCATCTCCGACCAGCGAGTCAAAGACCAGCATCTCGCCGAACGTGCTCGCAAGCTCCGCCAGGGGAAGTGTGCCGTGGAAGTTGACGTAGGTCTGCCCTCTCGACAGCGACGCATGGACGCCGTGTCCCAGTTCATGGCCGAGGGTCTTAACGTCGTCCATACGGTTCAGATAGTTCACAAACACGTATGGATGCAAATCAGGCGTTATATAAGAGCAAAATGCTCCGCCGCGCTTGCCTTTGCGGACTTCGGCGTCTATCCAGTTCTTATCGAAAAACTCAGCCGCTCGCTCGGCGATAACATCCGAGAACGCGCCAAATGATTGCAAGATTATCTCCTTTGCGCGCTCATAAGGGACTTCCTTGCGCGTTTCAAACAGTGGAGCGTACCTGTCGTAATGCGTAAGCTTGTCCAGTCCCAGAATCTTGCGCTTCAGCCGGTAGTATCGGGCCACCAGGTCGTAGTTATCTTCCGCTGTTCCAACCACCAATTCCACGATTTCTGGGTCAAGCTCGTTCGACAAATGCCGGGCCTGTTCGGGGAATGAATAGCGGCGCAGGCGGTCGTTCACGGCTTTGTCCTGGACAAGTGTGTTGAAGATAAAGGTCAGGGTGCGGCTGTTGGATTGCAAGCCCTCCGTAAGGCTGCCCGCTGCTGCCCGTCTGATTTCCCGCTTGGGGTTTCTAAGCAGAGCCAGGACCTCCGGCTCGGTCACGACTTCGGTTTCGCCATCATGCTCGACTTTAAATGGGATGTTCGACACCGTCTCCTCGAACAAACGCGAAAACGCTCTGCTGCCGGTGTTGGCCTTCTCCTCCATAAGCCGCTCTTCCGGCTCGGACAGATGGTGCTCCCTGAACAAACGGGTGGATTTGATGAAATGCTTATATTGCGCCAGGATTGGATCATCGAGTAGGACGGAAATTCGCTCCTCCGGCGCTTCGAGGAGTTCGACTTCAAAGAAGATCAGATGGACTGAGATTTCAGTCGCCCGCTCCCGGATTTTTTGTAGGAAAGCTCCTCGCGCCGGATCGCTTGTATCCGTGGAAAAAAGCAGTGAAGCGTAGTATGCGGGTTTATCGACATCCTGCTGAAGGCTCTCGAAATCCCGAACCGCTTCAAATAACGTCTGAGCGGCCAACTCGTCACTGTTGATCCTGCCCCGGTATCGCTCAGCGAATTCCTGCGCCCGCCTAAGCCCATCTTGCAGCGTTTGTTCGATTCGAGGGTCGTCCATACTATCGTATAAACTGGTCAGGTCCCATCTTACTTTGGTTTTTTTTGCCATTCTTGGTTTAGCTCCTGCTCTTTACAATTGTTGGCGAACAACTAATAATATGATGATGGGCTTGGATTTGCAATCGTTATGATATGCTTGAGGAGCATCCCAAATTCTTAATCACGAAAGCACGAAAGAATGAAAACACGAAAGGTCGGTTAAGAGAAGAACGCAGATGAACGCTGATAAAATGGATAAGCGCAGATGATAAAGGGAGTCGAGAGAGGCGAGATAACAAGCTGTCAGCTGTCAGCTGACAGCTGACAGCTTCAAACGGCGAAACCACCTGATGAGCTGTGCGTCTATGTAATTGGAGGTCATCAGTATGAAAATCTTTCGATCGCTTGCTCCCTTGGCGCTGATAGTTCTTGCCCTTGTGCTAGTCACGGCGGTTTCCGGCTGCCATGACAAGAGGACTGACATTTCACGCATCCTTCAGAACCCCGACAAATACATGGGGGATGAGGTCATAGTCGCAGGTGAAGTGGTAAAGGTGTATTCCGCGCAGTTGATTATCGCTGAGCCTGGCTTGTATCAGGTTGATGATGGCACTGGTACAATCTGGGTCGTCACGAAAAACGGTGTTCCCCGCGAAGGCGTGAAAATCGGGCTAAAGGGGATTGTCTCCAGCCCGATCAAAATCGCGGGCGAGAGCTTCGGAGCTGTTATCCGCGAAAGCGAGCGGAGATACAAGTAGCGGGTTTCGGGGAAAGGGTTTCCTAAAAGAACGGAAACAACGGATAACTTCCATCATGTTGCCCTGCTTGCTATACTGATGTTACCGTAATCCGCATCTCATCTAATTTGAGATGTGCTCGAGGTGTATAATATGCGCGCTATGGATATCATTGGGGAAAACCGCGAGGGTGTTTTGAAGCTGGCTTCAAAATATGGCGCTTATAATATAAGAGTCTTCGGTTCCGCCGCTCGCGGAGATGACACCGAATCAAGTGACATCGACTTCCTAATTAGTATGGAGGAAGGTCGAAGTCTGCTAGACCAGGCAGGTTTGCTCACCGACCTTTCAGAACTCCTGGGGCGCAAGGTGGATGTCGTAACCGAAGACAGCATCTACTGGCTGATCCGTCGCCGAATCCTCAAGGAGGCTAGACCGATATGAAAGATTATCGCGTCTACCTCGTCCATATCCTGGAAGCTATAGGGAAAATAGAAAAATATACTGCTCTGGGTAGGGATAGTTTTTTTGGGCAGGATATGGCGCAGGATGCCGTCCTTCGGAACATGGAAATAATTGGCGAAGCAACGAAGCGAATACCCCAGGATGTCCGGGAACGTTACCCCAATATACCCTGGAAGAAGATGGCGGGTCTGCGCGACGTTCTCATACACGACTATGAGGGTGTAAATCTTGCGCGGGTCTGGGATGTAGTGGAGCGCGATCTTGCGCCGGTCAAAGCGGTAATCGCATCGATATTACCTCCGCTCGACCAACTTGAAAAGGAAATTGCCGGAGAAGACGGCTGAGGTGACCTCCGGCGCCGGCTTTGGGACGAAAAGCGTGTCCTGAAGTATAAAAGTATAGAACTGGGAACTGAGGGACGCAACACCGTAGAAGAGCAACGGCTATAAACGTAAGCATTGTGATAGGTCTACACCCACGTTGCCGAGTCCAGAGAACCCGGCAGATAGATATACTTTACCTAGCCTGCTGAAGCAATGAGTTGATGTCTATTATGACTCCGCCTCCGCCAGACCCGCCCGCTCCGGCGACCGTCGGCAGATGGCCGTCCCACTTCTCAATCCACTCGCGGGCGATGACTTTGGAGCCGCCCTGGGCTTGAAGCGCGGCGGCGTTCAGCTTTGCTGCCTCGGAAGCTCCCCGCGCCCTGGTGACTTGCGTCTGCCGCTCTAGCTCCGCCTTCTGCAATACGTAGCGCTGCTTTTCGGCCTCCTGTTGCGCCACCTGTTTTGCTTCGATAGCCATGTTGAATTCGTCAGAGAAGTTGAAATTGGTGATGGAAAGGCCACCCGGCTGTACGATCAAATCATAATCCCGCAGCCTCCTGGTGATGTCCTGCTCGACTTCAGCTTTGACTCTGGGACGCTCTTTTATCAACTCTTCCGCTGTATAATTCGCGGTAACCATTTTGATGGATTCCTGCACAGCCGGGTCGATGATCCGGCTGGTGTATTCCGACCCGACTCTCTTATAAAGCAATCCCACTTTTGAGGGATTGACGCGGAAGTTCAGAGCAAGTTGCGTGGTGACGACCTGCATATCCTTGGACGCCGCGCTTGCCTCGCTTGACTCTTTCTGCACCCTGACCTCCATCCTCTCAACACTGTTTACGTAAGGTATGATGATGTGAATGCCTTCTCCGAGCACGCCTTTGACCGCCGTGAACTGCAGAAGCACGCCGCGATAGCCCGCAGGAATCTGCACGATGGACGATGCAAAAAAGCCTATGATGATAAGTATTATCGCTCCGATTCGAAGCGTCCAAGCCCACGGCTTAAGGTTGATATGGTCGCCCGTCTCAGTATGAAACTTTATTAGAGCGACCGAGATTCCGATCAGAATAAGTCCAAATACAACCAGTCCCATT
>JAUSEB010000013.1 GCA_030650495.1 Armatimonadota bacterium
AGGCTGAAAGGTGTGTCCGGCGCAGGCACTGCGTCAGATGGCTACAACAGCACGGGCTTTTCTGCGTCGGCTGCCGCTAGTTCAACAACGTGGCTAAGCGTTAAGCTGCAGTCATCGTTGATGGCAGGTCAGACAGGCAACCATTCCAAGGTCTCCGTTAGAGACTCCGCTGGGACAGAACTGTACCGCATCTGGATGAACAGCGGCAGAGCTTACTTCCAAGCGTTGGCTGGAGGCGCGCAAGAAGGCGGCACGTTCACCTTCACGGACACGACCTGGCACAGCTTCGACATGGTCTACAATAGCGGCACGGGAGCGTTAAATGCCTATGTAGATGGGTCTTTGTCTTGGAGCGCTGCAACGTCTTTAACAACTGGTCTTACGGCGAACACCGTGTATGTCTATTCTTACGGTTGGGGTCCGCAGGACGACGTCTACATGGACGAGGTCTGGATTGGGGCAGGAGCCGGCCCACCAGTAGTTCCTGAGCCATCAAGCCTGTTGGCGTTCGGCGTGTTCGGTATCAGCGCGTTTGGTTTCATCAGACGACGCAGAGCGTAACCACAAAACGCTTAAAATGAAATAAGTAAGTTTTCTAAGGCGGCTCGCCAGAGCCGCCTTTTTTCTTAAAAGTTTATGCTGCGGGAACGGCATAATACAACCAACCTATCAAATTCAGCCAAAACCAGTTCCCGCAGCGCTTCGGTATCGCATATAATAACAAGCTATAAGCAACATTGGATACAGGAATATCTAAGTTGATTTCCTTGATCCATTGGAGTGGGCTATGACACCCTGCGGGAACTGATTTGGGCGATATTTGTAAGTGTGACCGTGAAATGCCGTTCCCGCAGGATAGACTTCTCCCGCTCAGGCGAATGCACGGGAGCTTATGCTGCGGGAACGGCATAATACAGCAACCAATCGCTTTAGACCAAAACCAGTTCCCGCAGCGCCTTCGTATCGCATATAATCTATTGGAGTGGGCTGTGACGCCCTGCGGGAACTGATTTGGGCGATATTTGTAAGTGTAACCGTAAAATGCCGTTCCCGCAGGATAGAAGTTTATGCTGCGGGAACGGCGTAATACAGCCAACCTATCGAATTCAGCCAAAACCAGTTCCCGCAGCGCCACCATATCGTATATAATGATAAGCAATGAGCAACGTTAGATACAGGAACATCTATCTCGATAACCACTGCCACTTCTGCACTGCCAGCGTCGTGCTGTTTCTACCGCTATTTGCAGACCCTGCCGCATGTCGCCTAATTATCAACTCTTGGAAAAAGCAGCGATTGCGGTACGGTATTAAGCTGCACGGCTTCGTAATCATGCCTGAGCACATCCATCTGCTTGTGTCCGGCTCTGGCGCCAACGTCCGCAAGTTCATCCAGTATTCTCTGGCTGAGATAGCCCGTGGCGTTCATATGCTGCTTGCGGCCAAGTCGCAAAAAGGCGACCTTACCGCGCAACAGCATCTAGCAACCATAGCAGATCGCGCAAACGGTCCGGCGGCTATCAAGGTGTGGAAGGAAAGATTCAGGGCTGTCCCTCTGGACCAGCAGAAGGCCGCGCTCGTCAAGCTCGACTATATACATGGTAACCCTGTGCGGCGCGGGCTTGTGTTGGATGCGTCGGAGTGGCCGTGGTCCAGCCATGCTTTCTACTCCGGCGGAGAGGCGTTGATTTCCGTTGATCCGTTGGAGTGACTTTCGGCAACCTGCGGGAACTGGGTTTGGCGATATTCGGAAATCTCGGTGGCTGGAGGCCGTTCCCGCAGGATAGACTAATTGCTTTATGCCGCGGGAACGGCATAATACAGCAACCCATCGCTTTAGACCAAAACCAGTTCCGCAGCGCCCCCGTATCGCCTATGGTTTGCTGCGGGAACTGCCTTATGCTTAATCCAAAGTCTTCCTAAATACACCGTTCCCGCAGCATAGAAATCGGACCGGGCACAAGGCCCTGGGCTACGCAGGAATCGACTTTATCCGTTGGTTGCTAGTGAACTAGCCACTAATTACAAGCAATTAGCTAAAACCCGAACTCGATGAGTATAGCTGTCAGCTGTCAGCTGACAGCTGACAGCTTATATCCGCCGACTCGCTTTACACAGCCAAGCCGCTTCGTTTATAGTAGAGCCAATGGTTAGAAAATCAGCCGTTTTCGGCCTACTGATAACGATATTTATTAGTTGCATCGGTAGCCTGCTGCCGATGCCGGCGCTGGCTTCCAAAGAGACAATCGTCTTCTGGTATGGGGCCACCCAGGACGAGCGCGCCGTATACGAACGCATGGTGAGCGATTTCGAGCGCGACAACCCGGATATACGGGTAAACGCTATGCTCGTGCCCATGAGTTACATCGAGCGAAAGCTCATGCTCTCCATAGCCGGAGGCGCTCCGCCTGACGTAGTCCGCTTCTATACCCACCTCGGCGGCGAGATCATGGCCCGCCAGGGTCTTGAGCCGCTGGATGATTTGGCTCGCCGCGACAATATCGGCCTTTCTGATTTCTATCCGGTCGGCATAAAGCAGAACTCTTTCAATGGCCGCCTCTACGGCATGCCCTGGCTGCTCAGTCCAAATGCGCTTCTATATAATGTGGATTTGTTCAAGCAGGCCGGTCTAAGCAGACCCCCGCGCAAATGGGACGAGCTTGTCAGATACTCACTCCGCCTCACCAAGCGGGACAAGAACGGCGTCATACAGCAATTGGGTTTCGCCGACATCCAGAACTTCAACCTCTATCTCTGGCAAAATGGCGGCGAACTGCTCTCCAAAGACCTCCGTTCACCAGCTTTCAACAGTCCTGAAGGCAGGTCGGCGCTCAAATGGATGAACTCATTCCTCCATCGAGAGGTCGGAGACTTGGCCACACTCCAGATGTTCCAATCGAGCTATAAAGGCGCAACGCAGGACGCCTTCGGTATGGGCAAGGTGGCGATGCGAATCGACAACCCGTTTCGTATTCCCGACCTCCGCAAGTACTATCCAAATTTGAGGTTCAAAGTCGCGCCAGCGCCATATAGCAGAGTCCGAACGGCGGAGGTTGTCGGGAACTCGCTCGTGATACCTCGCGGCAGCAGGCACAAAGAAGCGGCCTGGAGGTTCATCAAGTTTGTCACAAGCAAAGAGCAGATGGTAAAAGTCTGCCGCGCGGCCAGCCGCATCCCGGCGCGCCGCAGCGCAGCGACGTCTCCCAAGTTCTATTCCGATCCCATACTCAGACCGTTTGTCAACGAAATACCCTACGGTCGAAGCATCCCGGTCGTCCCAGGGTATCAGGAGTTCTCGGAGGCTTTGGGTCGCAACCTGGAGCCTGCCCTCAAGCAAGAAGCCACTGCCGACAGAGCGCTGGCAAATGCCGATATGGAATGCGGCAAAATACTCTCCCGCGCAATGGAGGATCTGTCGAAGTTTTCGCCTGTTGACTGGCGCAAGATGGGAACAGCCGCGGCCGGGTTATTGTTTGCCCTGATTGCGGTTGGCGTATTCTTCGTGCTGTTCAGAACGCGCGGAAGCCGGGCGGCAAGGCGCGAGGCCATAACCTTTTATATGTTCGTAGCGCCCTGGCTCATCGGTTTTATCGTGCTTACCTTCGGCGCCAGCCTGGCGTCATTGGTATTTAGCTTCTGCCGTTGGGATATCCTCACTCCCGCCAGGTTCATCGGCGGGCGTAACTATGTGGAACTATTGAGCCAGGACCCACGATTCTTGAAATCTCTAGGGAACACAGTATACTACGCCGCGTTCGCCGTGCCATTGGGAATCATAGCCGGACTCGCCGTCGCTATGCTCATGAACCAAAAGCTAAGAGGCATAGCTATATTCCGCACTGTTTACTACCTGCCGGTCATAGTGTCGGGTGTCGCAACGGTCATCGTCTGGCGGTGGCTGTTCGACCCCACGCTTGGCCTGGTCAATCGCCTGCTGACAACACCCGTCCCTTGGATTTCGCTGAACAACGGCCTGCATTTCACATTGCAGCCTTTGATCGTAAATCCGCCCAAATGGCTTCTCGATCCGGCCTTCGCCAAACCCGTCTTCATCCTGATGAGCCTATGGGGAGTTGGCAGCGCTATGGTCATATTTCTGGCCGCGCTGCAGGGTGTGCCCGAAGAACTGCGCGAGGCGGCCAAACTGGACGGCGCGAACTCCTGGCAGAGCTTCCGCCACGTCACGCTGCCGCTGTTGACCCCGGCGATATTCTATCAGTTGATAATCGGCACGGTGGCGTCTTTCCAGATATTCACTCAGGCATATCTATTAACAAATGGCAGCGGCGGTCCGGCGGACAGCACGCTTTTTTATGTATTATATCTATACAAGAACGCATTTGAGTTTATGAAAATGGGATACGCCTCATCGATGGCGTGGGTCCTATTTTTAGTCGTAATGTTGATCACACTTATACAGTTCAAAGCCGCCGGCAAGTGGGTCTACTACGAAGCGGAATCCGAGAGGAACTGACAAGAAATGGCTGGAGTGAGCAAATCAATTAGTGAGAAGAGCGGGACGCCATCCTGGGCGGGGGCGTTCGCCACATACCTTCTATTAATTCTCGGCGGATGTCTGATGATCATACCGTTCCTTTGGATGCTCTCTCGCTCATTCGAGCTTCCCAGCGAAGTCAGCGCTCCCGGACTCGGCCTGATCCCCAAGCACTTGCGGTTCGCTAACTATGTAGACGCCCTGAAGCTGATGAAGTTCCCTCATTTATACCTATTAAATACACTCAAAATCACAATCACGACCGTCATCGGCGGAGCGCTGTCCAGCTCGCTCGTCGCCTTCGCATTTGCGCGGTTGCGCGCTCCGGGTCGCAATCTACTGTTCATATTAGTGATCTCGACCATCATGCTTCCGGCGCAGGTGACGATGATACCGCAGTTCGTAATCTTCCGAACGCTGGGCTTCTACGATACTTTGCTTCCATTGATCGTTCCCGCGTTCTTCGGAAGCGCGTTCTACATATTCCTCATCAGGCAGTTCTTCCTTGCGATACCCAAAGACCTCGAGGACGCGGCCAAGATAGACGGCTGCTCCACATTTAGAACATACTGGCAAATCTTCCTTCCGCTGTCCAAGCCGGTTCTCGCGACGGTGGCGTTCTTCTCATTCGTCAACCACTGGAACGACTTTATGACTCCACTGATTTATCTGAATTCCGTGGACAAGCGGACACTCGCTCTTGGACTTGCGACTTTCCAGGATGTATGGGGAGTAGATGTTGTCTCACTCATGGCCGCCTCTACCCTGGTACTTTTACCTGTTTTAGTTATCTTTTTCGTAGCGCAGAGGTATTTCGTGCAGGGAATTGTGATGAGCGGGATTAAAGGATAATATGAAAGTTGGCAAACTGCCTGCCGGTGTTCTGAACGATCTGCTGGCAAAGGTTAAGTTAGATGACCGTGTAATTGTCGGTCCGAAAATAGGGGTAGATGCCGCGGTCATCGACTATGGCGATACCCTCCTTGTCGCTAAGACCGATCCCATTACATTTGCAACTGACCAGATTGGCTGGTACGCCGTCAACATCAACGCGAACGATATAGCGGTGATGGGGGCTGATCCTAAGTGGTTTCTTGCGACGATTCTCGTTGCGCCTGATACCACGGAGGAAGAAGTCGAGCGAGTCTTTGACCAGGCTCTTGCCGCTTGCAAATCTCTAGGCGTAACCCTGATCGGCGGCCATACGGAGATCACTTACGGTCTCGACCGGACTATCGTAATAGGCTGCATGCTCGGCGAGACGACGCGGGATAGATTAGTGACCGCAGGCGGCGCCAAACCCGGCGACGTGGTCATTTTGACAAAAGGAATAGCGATCGAAGGGTCCGCCGTCCTTGCTAGAGAGCAGGAAGCACGGTTACTCGCGGCGGGTGTTAGACAGGACGAAGTCGAACGCGCGAGGGATTATCTAACGAATCCGGGTATCAGCGTGGTAGCCGATGCAAGTGCAGTTATATCAGTTGCGAAACCGACTGCGATGCATGATCCGACCGAAGGCGGTTTGGCAACCGGCTTGCGCGAGCTTGCGGTCGCATCGAATGTCGGGCTTGTCATCGAGGAAAAAGACATCTCCGTGTTGCCGGAAACACGAGCAATATGTGATCGCCTGGAATTAGACCCATTGGGGCTTATAGCATCCGGCAGTCTGTTGCTCACAGTGGCGGCGAAGGATGAAGAGAAGGCTATTTCCGCAATGAAGGCGGCGGGAATTGCCGCCGCCGTAATCGGCCGGGTGACTCCCGCGGAAGAAGGTGTGAAGCTTATCGGTTCGGAAGGTGAAAGAGATATACCCGTTTTCGAGCGGGATGAGATAGCTAGGCTGTTCGATTAGAAGTGAATGAGTTTTTTAATTAGATAAACGTATCGCCACCGTCATTCCGAACGCAGTGAGGAATCTGCTTTTCCAAACATAACGATAAAAAGCAGATTTCTCGACTTCGCTCGAAATGACGGGATTCAGGTGTTTCGGCATTGAAATGCCGAAACTAAACGATCGGTATCGGCAATGAATTGCCGATACACCAAATTAGTAAGTAAATCGGAGGTCGTAAGGTTTTGTTTTCTCTTGGTATTGACTCATCTATCTTATTGTTAGGGGCGCTGTGCGTCGCCGCAATGTGCGCGGTCAGCAAAGAAGCCCTGGACCGAGTGACCCTGCTTAACCGGCTCATTAACCCTTGTCTGGATAACTGGCGCTATAACGTTGGTGACGCGAAGGGCGCCGAAGCGCCGGAATTTGACGACTCTTCCTGGAAGACGTGCAAGCCGGGTAAGACCTGGAAAAATGAGCGATTCGCCTGGTTTAGAGGCACGGTTTCCGTTCCTGAGACAGTCGTCGGCATATCCACCAAAGGCTCACTCGTAAGATTTTGCGCCGGGATTGAACAGGACGGCCATGCTTATGTAAATGGCGCTCACAGGCAGCATTTCTGGCGCGAAAGTTGTTCTGTCGTTCTGGCTGAAGAATCCGAGCCGGGACAGAGCTTCCAAATCGCAATCAAAGGATCGAAGAACAATTCCACCGGCGCTCTTCTGTTCTCCGCGCTTGAGATCGAAGCCGTAGAAAAATCAATCCCCGATGTTCAGGAATACATCCTTGATTTCCGTTATGGCGAAAAAGCTGTGGTCATTGCTTCGCCTGAAAAGCGCGAAAAACTCGAAGCGGCTTTATCCGAATCCGCGACATATCTGGATTTAGACGCGCTTGCAGCCGGAGACATCGAGAAATTCCGCAAGTCACTCGCACCGGCGCGCAAATCCCTGGAGCCAGTCGCCAAGTTCGTCAAGCAATACACCTGCCACCTGGTAGGCCACGCGCATATAGATATGAACTGGCTGTGGCTCTGGCCGGAGACTGTTGAAGTCTGCCAGAACACATTTACTTCAGTCACAAATCTAATGTCGGAGTTTCCCGAATTCACCTTCTCCCAAAGCCAGCCCACTACATATATCTGTGTCCAGGACACGAAGCCCGACCTCTTCGCTAAAATGAAAAAGCAGATAAAAGACGGCATGTGGGAGTTGACCGGCGGCACTTGGGTGGAAGGCGATATGAACATGGCTTCGGGCGAGTCCATTGTTCGTCAAATACTCTACGCAAGACGTTATTTCAAAGAGACTTTCGGCAAAACGATAGACGTCTGTTGGGAGCCGGACACGTTCGGCCATGCCTGGACGGTCCCTCAGATTCTTAAAAAAAGCGGCCTGAAGTACTACTACTTCTTCAGATGCGGAAAAAGCGAGCCGATTTTCTGGTGGGAAGGCCCGGATGGCTCCCGCGTGCTTGCCTTCAACGACGCCGACTACAACGGCACGTTGAGATACCACCATGCCGAGGAAGTCATCGATCTCAACAAGCGGTATGGCGTCAAGGACGCGATGATTGTCTACGGCGTCGGCGATCATGGCGGCGGCCCCACCAAGGCCGATCTCGAAACCGCCGTTAAGATGCAGAACAGAATGGTTCTGCCCAACGTCAAGTTCAGCACGTTCCACAATTATATGACTGAAATCGAGGCCCAAAAGCCAAAATTGCCGGTTATCAAAGACGAGATGAATTTCGTCTTCGAAGGCTGTTACACGTCACACGCCGACATCAAGAGGATGAACAGGGTTTGTGAGAACAACCTTCCCGTGGTCGAGGCTTTAAGCGTAATCGCCGAGTCCTGTGGCCATCGCTATCCAGCGGCAACGTTCCGCGAGGGCTGGCAAATCACCTGCTTCAACCAGTTCCACGACATTCTCGACGGATCGGGAATTCACGGAACCTACGATTACTCTCAAGAGCTATTCGACAAGGTAGAGTCCGCATGGACTTCAACCCTTGCGGATTCGTTTAGCGCTTTAGCCGATGACATCGACACATCCGTTGTCGAAGGAGTCCCCGTGGTTGTTTTCAACCCTCTGTCGTGGGATCGCACGGAATTGGTCGAGGTCACGAACTCGAAGCTGGGCCGCAGGGCTCAGCTAACGGCAACGGATGATAAAGGCATTACTGTTCCGGTGCAAAAGGTCGGCGGCAAGCTGGTCTTCCTTGCAACCGATGTGCCATCCCTTGGCTACAAGGTCTTCTGGCTCGGCAAGAACAAAGCCGGCGAAACACCTTCCGTGAAGATCGACGGCACGACTCTTGAAAACGAGTATTTGAGAGTCAAAATCCATCCCAAGAAGGGCGTTATCACCAGCATTTTCGACAAAGTCGTCGGCAAGGAGATAGTTCCAAGAGGCTCCTTTGCCAACCAGTTGCAGATCCTAATGGAGAAGCCTCACGGCATGAGTTCCTGGACCATCGGCGAAATCTCAATCAGCCGCGACCTGAAAACTGCCTTGTCGGTGGAGGTTGTGAACGAAGGCCCGAACTGCGCCACTATTCAAACAAAGCACAAGTTCCGCAAATCTCAGTTCACCCAGGAGATCAGCCTGAAAGCCGGTTCGCGGCAGGTCGAAATCCATCTTATGGCGGACTGGTACGAGCAGGGGACTCAAAAGAAAGACTCCGCGATGCTCAAAGTGGCGTTCCCTGTCGATGTTCAGGCTGAGAAGACCACTTACGAGCTGCCGTTCGGCTTCATCCAAAGAGACAATACAGGGAAAGAATACCCTTCGCTCAAGTGGATCGATATGTCGGACGCCAACTACGGCGTGAGCCTGATGAACAGCAATAAATACGGTCATGATGTATCCGATAATCGCTTGCGGTTGACTCTGCTGCGCAGTTCCTATGATCCCGATCCGCGGCCGGACCAGGGCATCCATGAGATGAAATACTCCCTCTACCCGCACGCGGGCGACTGGAAGCAGGGGCACACTATGCGGCGCGCTTGGGAGTTGAACAATCCGCTGGTTTCGTTTGTCGCGGAAAGCCACAAAGGCAAATTGCCGGCCAGTCAATCATTCGTATCGGTAGAGCAGGGGAATCTTGTCGTTACGTCCTTGAAGAAGGCCGAAGATTCCAATGACATCGTAATTCGCTTCTTCGAGGCATTTGGCGAGCCGACCAAGGCGAGAATCCAAATCGGACTTCCTGCCAAGAGCTGGGTTGAGTCCGACCTTATGGAAAACGCGCTGCCGGACACTGGTGGAAAGATCAAGAACGGTTCGATCTCCATACCGGTAGGCAAGCATGAAATAAAGACACTGCTGTTGAAATAGATAAAGGGAAAAAGCTGTCAGCTGTCAGCTGACAGCTTTTTCCTCTGTGATGTTTCGGGATTTTTGTCATCCGCTATCCGATGTACCTTCTCTAACCTAAGCTTTCCGTACATCTTGGCTTGCCGCGCACCGAAATCCCGAAACATCGGAAGGCAGACTAAAATTATGACCTTACACATTTTGAAAGGGATTTATTATGTTCCGAGCCATAGCAATCCTTATACTTCTTAACTCCAGCATTCTGATTGCGCCCGCGATTTCCGCTGATGAACCCAGCGTTGCCGTACGGCTGGAGCGGATCGCAAGGGTCAAGAACGTGGGAATCGAAGAATGGAGATACATTGAGGGCGACGTTAATGGCGCTGAAAAACCGGGATTTGACGATAGTTCCTGGAAGATAGGGACTCCCGATTATAATTGGGGAGACGGTCCTGTCGCCTGGGCCAGGAAAACGGTTGTAATACCGGGAAAAGCCGAAACCATAGGAACCGTGGCGATGAAGGTCGTTCTACAATTGGGCGTTGACGACGATGGAGAAGTGTTTGTAAATGGCGTCTTACGCCGGAAATTCAACTGGGACAACTGTAACGTCGTGCTTTCAGAAAACGCCAAGCCGGGGGAAACCTTCAACATCGCGGTCAAAATGCTTAACACGGGCGGCCCCGGCAGGATGCTTTTGGCCAATCTGGAGCTTTACCAGCTAATGGCCGATGACGCCCGGCGTCTGAGCGAAGATTATCGCACGTCGGCTGCGATACTGGGAACGGTTGATGCCGCCAAGCGTCCCATCTATGAAAACGCAATGGCGGAGTGCGCCAAAGCCATCGATTTCGCGGCGCATGACCGCGACGACTCGCAGGCTTTTCTAGCATCCCTGCGAAAGGCCGAGGCCGCGCTCAAGCCATTCTCGGACATCGCCGATCAATACACTTGTCATCTTATCGGCCATGCGCACATAGATATGAACTGGCTCTGGCTTTGGCCGGAAACGGTGCAGGTCTGTCAGAACACGTTTACTTCCGTCACTAATCTGATGGAAGAGTATCCCGAATTCAAGTTCTCTCAGAGCCAGCCGCCAACATACGTAGCTGTACAGGATTCAAAACCCAAGCTGTTCGCCAAGATAAAAGAGCGTATAAAGGACGGCAGATGGGAGATCACCGGCGGGACTTGGGTCGAAGGCGACATGAACATGGCCTCCGGTGAATCGATAGTACGCCAGATAATGTACGCCAAGCGCTATTTCAGAGAGACATTCGGGAAGGAGCCTGAAGTTTGTTGGGAGCCGGACACGTTCGGCCACGCTTGGACTGTTCCACAAATCCTAAAGAAGAGCGGTCTTAAATACTACGTATTCGTCCGGTGTGGTGTTGGCAAGCCCATGTTCTGGTGGCAAAGCCCAGATGGGTCAAGAGTCCTTGCTTTCAACGCGAATACATTCAACGGATCACTCGTCGGTCGGATTACCGATCATACGCTAAGGTGGTCCAAACAGGTAGGGATAAGAGACTGCCCAATGATCTATGGCGTCGGCGACCACGGCGGCGGGCCAACCAGAGCCGACATCGAAGCGGCTGCAAATCTCAACAAGCAAACAGTGGCGCCAAAAGTCAAATTCAGCTCGATTCACGAATTTTTCCGAACCGCGCTTAAACAGAAGCAAGACTTCCCGGTCGTGAACGGAGAGCTGAATTTCACATTTAGAGGTTGTTATACCACCCATGCCGACGCGAAGCTTATGAACCGAAAGTCGGAGAATCTACTCCCGGCCGCTGAGGCGTTTTGCGCAATCGCGAATCAAATGGGGCGGTCATATCCATCATCTGATTTCCGCGACTCATGGCATAAAGCATGTTTTAACCAGTTCCACGACATATTCGACGGTTCAGCAATTCACGGCTCCTATGACTATTCCCGCGAGTTGTTCGAGAAGCTCAAGAAGCAGGCGTCCGGCGAGCTTCAGGGATCGCTCAAGCATATAGCAGGACGGATAGACACGAGAGGGAAGGGGACGCCTATTGTCGTCTTCAACCCGCTTGCCTGGACTAGAACGGACGTGGTGGAGGTAGCATCCCCACTTGGCGGGAAAGACACGGACGTTCATGTGGTTGATTCCCATGGACGCAAGTTCCCGGCGCAGCGTATCGGCAGCGATGTCGTCTTTACCGCGCGGGATGTTCCATCGCTCGGCTATGCCGTTTACTGGATACGCAGTGGCCCGGCGCGCGCAAGATCGGAATCCTACGCACGCGCCAAATCCGGCCCCAGCGTCTGCCGCATAGAGAACGAGTTTCTGGCTGTGGAAGTCAGCCGCACAACCGGGACCATAGTTAGCGTTTACGACAAGCGCGCGCGCCGCGAGGTTGTAACGAAAGGCCGCAGCTGCTCGCTGCTCCAAGCTTTGTCGGAAGCTCCCATTGGCATGTCGGCCTGGGATATGGGAGAGATAAAGAGCACAGTCAGTCTTGCGCGTGGCCGCGACATCGAAGTCCTGCAACAGGGGCCGGTTTGCTCCTCGATACGCACCGACCACTGGTATCGCGAATCGGGATTCGCGCAGGACATCAAACTCTATGCCGGAGTTCCCAGAATTGATATCCACCTGACAGCGGACTGGCAGGAAGTCGGTACGCCCCAAAAAGGCTCCACCACGCTCAAAACGTCCTTCACCGTGGATGTGAAAGACGGCAAGGCGACCTTCGAGATTCCTTTTGGCTCGATTGAGAGGAAAGCCGACGGTTCCGAAGTCCCGGCACAAAAGTGGATAGACCTGTCTAACGGCTCTTATGGCGTCAGTCTGTTGAACGACTGCAAATACGGTCACGACGTGAAAGACAACACAATGCGGCTTACGCTTCTGCGCAGCCCTTATGATCCAGATCCGCGCCCGGATGTCGGCATGCACGATGTAACTTACTCGATATATCCGCACGCCGGAGATTGGCGCCAGGCCGGGACAGTCCGCAGGTCTTATGAGTTGAACAACCCGCTGATAGCCATAGCGGCCAGCGTCCACAAAGGCAAATTGCCGTCCGAGAAATCGTTTGTATCGGTCGATTCCGCGAATATCATAGTCACCGCGTTCAAGAAGGCGGAAGACGGAAAAGGCTTCATACTCAGGTTCTATGAATCCGCCGGAACCCCCGTGCAAACGCGCATACAAGTCGCCGGCGGGCTGAAGCTCTGGTCCGAAGTCAGCATGGATGAAAAGCTCGGCTCTGGTAAAGCAAATCTGATAGGGCGGAATGGAATAACGGTTTCAGTGGGGAAATACGAAATAAAAACGCTGCTGCTGAAGTAGTTGTTCTCTTAGAGTGGCTAGCGGCTAGTATTCACTAGCCACTTGTTGCTTCGGTAGCCTGCTGCCGAAGCTGGCGCCGAAGGCGCCAAAACCCCTACTTCTCCGCCGGAGCAGCCGGGTCAACGCCGGGAGGCGTCGCCATGCACTCAGGTATCACTAAATCAGGATTATGCATTACGGACGGGTTCAGCGCGCATTCATAATCGGAGTAGCTCTTTTTATTGCGCAGAATCCATTTCAGTATGCTTAGCTTTCTCTTTTTGATTTCCGGCGAAACGCTTCCGATCATCCAGCAGTTCATCCCACAGTTTCGGGCTTTTTCCTTAATTGCCTTGGCCTTATCGCTGTTCCAAATCGTGTCGAAATCCGAATCTTTGATATTCCCCATGCTCTCTTTTAGCACGTTGCACGGGTATATCTCGCCCCACGGATCGACCAGGAAGATGTCCGAACCCATTTCGCACGGCAGAAGCCTAGCGCCGCCGTTCACGTAGTTTATAATCCCGTGGTTGAAATACGCGCGATACCAGTTCTTAGGCCGCCGTGTCTTGAACAATTCCTGAATCAGCTCGCGGAACGACTCCGAAACCTCTTGTTTCTTCTCGACCGCGTTATCGAACTTATGGAAGTAGTAGGCGTTGTGGACTATCGCGGTCGCAAACTCGACTTTAAGATGCTTTGCCAGTTCGTAAAGCTCCAGCACGTCCCGCGCGTTTCTGTCGGAAACCGTGCAGCCGAAACCGATGTCCTTCATCCCCATTCGCTTCAATTGCAGTAGGGTCCGAATTCCGTGGTCGAAACCGTCCTTTAACCCCCTAAGCTCGTCATTCGCCGCAGGCAAGCCCTCCAAGCTGATGCGAATGCCGATGTCCGGGAACCGCTTGGCGAGTTTGATGACCTTGTCGGTGTAAAAGCCATTGGTGCTGATGCAAATGCGCTTCATCTTGGGCTTGACGATAGCGACTATCTCTTCCAACTCTTCACGGAGGAACGGCTCGCCGCCGGTGATATTGAGGAATTCCAAATTTGGAAGCCGCTTGTAGTATTTTATGTCAAGCTCTTGCTTTGGGTCTGTGGGATACATCCATACGTTGCACATGTGGCACTTTGCATTACATCGAAAGGTCGAAACCAGAATGCCTTCCATACTAACTCTCCAGTTCGGCTTGGATTGGCTCAGACGCGCTCATCTATCTGCATTATAACACACAAATAGGCTTAGGTTGAGGACTGTCAAATCTCCAAATGACGCTTAAAGCTCAAGCGGCTTTTGGCAAATCCTGTAGGTAATCGCTCGTCTCTGAGGTTTTGTTCAGCATCGGGGTTTGGGCGTCGGGAGTATTCATTTTCAAATCCTCCGCCGACCGGTCTTCTATCCGTGAAACCAGCGCCGCTACGGCGCAAAACGCGCCGAACAACGCCGCGGGCGGAGCCAGGACATAAGCCGCTAATCTAACTATTTCCAACAATTGCGTCACCACCTGGAGAAACATTTTCTACTATCAATAATGTTCCGTAAACGCTCAGGCTCATCAAACAAAAACCTCCAGCAGGAACAAAACCCCTGCCGAATTCTCGATAAACCCGATAATAATATCGGTATTTGCCGGGAATTTCCTCACCTTTCGCCCTGCTATAGCCCTGCGATTCTCGCAAGCCCAGCCAGCTTGAACAACTCATTGGGAAATACGCCCAGGATGAGCGTGATGATTGTGGTCACAACTAGGACTGCTCCAAGCAGGAAAGGTATGGGAATCGGCTCTCCAGCCTCCATTGGCTCCCGCATGAACATCAGCACGGTTATACGCAAATAGAAGTAGACTGAAATCAGGCTGGTCAACACGCCGATGACCGTCAATCCCACTAAGTTCGCCTGTAGCGCCGCGCTGAATATATAGAATTTAGCCATAAACCCGCCGGTGGGCGGCAATCCGGCAAGGGCGAACATGAACACACCCATCGCCGCCGCAAGTCCGGGGCGCCGCCAGAACAAGCCCGCGTAGTCGGACAGATTAATACTCTTGTCTCCCTTTCCGCCGATTAGAATCACCACAGCCCACGCGCCCAAGTTCATAAACGCATATACCAGCAGGTAGAATACAATAGCCGATATGCCGGTCTTATTTGCCGCGACAATACCGACAAGTATATATCCCGCGTGAGCTATGCTGGAGTAAGCCAACATTCTCTTGATATTCGTCTGCGCGATTGCTACAACGTTCCCGACGAGCATTGTCAAGGCTGCAATCACCCAAAGCGCTGCATTCAAATCCTCGGCGCCAAACGCCGTCATAACGACTCTCGCCAGAGCGGCAAATCCCGCGACCTTTGCCCCGACGGACATAAACGCAGTCACTGACGACGGCGCTCCTTCATACACATCGGGCGTCCACATATGAAACGGCGCGGCGGCTACTTTGAACCCCAACCCAACGGTGAGAAGTCCTGCTCCTATGAGCAGCAGCGGGTTTCCGGCCATTCCTCCGGCGGTAATCGCTTCCGCGACTTTAGCCAGATTGGTGGACTGAGCCGCGCCGTATATAAGCGCAACTCCGTAGAGAAAGAAAGCCGACGCGAACGATCCCAACAAGAAGTATTTGAGCGCAGCCTCATCCGATTTGGGCTGCGTCCGGGCAAATCCCGACAGGATATAAAGCGAGATGGAGAGGATTTCCAGGCTGAGGAATACCATTATCAAGTCCGCGCTTGAGGCCATCATCATCATTCCTGATATGGAAAAAAGTATCAGCGCGTAATACTCCGGCTGGTCGAGTTCCTCCCGCTTTATGTAATTGGCCGAAATCCCGATAGTAAGCAGTCCCGTGATTGCTAGAACGGCTTTGATGAGCGTAGCGAATCCATCCGTGACCATCATATCGGAGAACGCATGCCGCACTGCCACACCGTTAATCACAATCGGTATAAACGCGCCCACAAGCCCCGTTGCGGCAATCCAGGGGGCCAATAGCTTCGATACCCGGCTGGGGAGCAGTTCCGCGAGTAAAATGAGACATGCGGCTGCTATTACGATTATCTCCGGCGCGACGACCATTAAATCCGCCGCTTTTGGTATGAACGCCTGGAGGCTGGGAGACGCGGTTGTCATCTTTGGCCTCCATGCGCCTGCCGCTCAACCGTCTGAATAACGTTATTCACAGATGCGTCCATCTTGCCGAGCATAATTGCTCTTGGAAATACGCCTATCAGAAAGATGAAAATCACGACCGGAACCAGGACCATGACCTCGCGGAACGACAGATCGGGCAGATTCACATTCTCAGGATTTTCCACCGGACCCTGCATCATCTTTTGATAGAGCCAAAGCATATAGATTGCTGCCAGGACGACTCCCGACGCCGCCAGAGCCGCGTACCAGAAGCTGACCTTAAAAGCGCCTAAGATTACCAGAAATTCTCCTACAAACCCACTCAGCCCAGGCAGTCCCAGCGAGGCCAGCGTGACTATCAAGAAGAACGCGCCGAAGACAGGCATCGACTTCCATATTCCGCCGAAATCGGACAACATCCTGGTATGCCGCCGCTCGTAGATCATCCCGACTATCAAGAACAACGCCCCCGTGCTAAGGCCGTGGCTGACCATTTGGACCAACCCGCCTTCAATCCCCTGGATATTGAACGCGAATATCCCCAAAACAACAAATCCCAAATGGCTCACGCTGGAGTAAGCGACGAGCCGTTTGATGTCCTGCTGCGCGTACGCCACTAAAGCGCCATAGATGATTCCTATTATCGCCAGCGCGATGATATAAGGCGCGAAGCTGATCGACGCTCCGGGGAATAGCGGTAGGCAAAATCGAATAAATCCATAAGTCCCCATCTTCAGCAGTATTCCGGCCAAGATCACGCTTCCCGCGGTCGGCGCTTCCACATGCGCGTCCGGCAGCCAGGTGTGGAACGGCCATAATGGGACTTTAATCGCGAAAGCCAGGGCAAACGCGGCGAACATCCAAAGCTGTGTCGTCCGGCCCAGCGGCGTATCGTACAGATCCATCAAATTGAACGTGTATACTCCAGTCGCCCGCTCGTGCAGGAAGAACAACGCGATAATCGCCACCAGCATCAGCAGGCTGCCGAACATCGTGTATAGAATAAACTTGATTGTGGCGTATATACGGTCGGGCCCTCCCCACATCCCAATCAGGAAGTACATCGGAATCAGCATTGCTTCCCAGAAGATATAAAACAGGAAGAGGTCGAGCGAGCAGAACACGCCTATCATCCCGGTTTCGAGTATCAGCAGGAATGCGTAAAACTCCCGCAGCCTGGTAGTGATTCCTTTCCAGGACGCCAGTATCGCAATGGGCGTCAGAAACGTTGTCAGAAGTACCAAAAATAGACTGATTCCATCAATGCCGATTCGGTACCATATCGCCTGCTGCCCGAATAGGCTGATCCACGGCGCCTGCTCCATAAACTGCGGCGCAGCAATACCCTCTCGAAATCCCGTGTAAAGTGGAATAGACAGGCCAAACGTAATGAGACTTGCGATCAGCGCAAACCATTTGAAGAACCTGTGCGCATTGGCTGGGACGAGCAGCGCCACTACCCCCGCCGCCAGCGGCAGGAATATAACGATTGATAGTATATGATTTGCAACAAATTCCATAACTTATCTCACCGGCAAGTTGTCGGTTATTCTCAGCTGTCAGCTGTCAGCTGACAGCTGACAGCTTTGACTCCCTATCTCACCGACAAATACGCGATCACCAGCACCGCTCCGGCCAGCATCGCCAGGGCGTAATTCCGCACATATCCGGTCTGGGCTTGCCTCAGCCTCGCGCCGCTGTAAGCAATAGCCGCGGCCAGGCCATTGACAGCGCCATCGATCACTTTAACATCCACCCATTTCCAAAGCGCCAAAGCTATCACTTTGCCCGGCCTTACAAACAAAGTGTCGTAAATCTCGTCCACGTAATACTTGTTATAGACAAGTTGGTATAGGGTAGGGAACCGCTGCGCCACCGCAGCCGCCGTTCCCGGACGTTTTACATAAGCATGGTAAGCCGCGTATATTGCCCCAAGCGTAAGTACAGTTGTCACGATCATCAGTGTGATTTGTAAATCCATTGGTTGCGATCCGGCATGCCTCGCAAAACTCGGCGCCAGGAATCGCTCGACGCTGTTGCTCAATCCGACGGCCTGCCCAAGCGACTCTGGAACTCCTAAGAATC
>JAUSEB010000014.1 GCA_030650495.1 Armatimonadota bacterium
AAAAGCCGCTCAACACGTCTTTTCGCTCAGCTATCCAGGCGACGGACTCCACATGAAGAGGATGTATGGCGAAAAGCGCGGCGACGAAGCCGCTGCGCCAAATAGACCGCGTCATTCTATTCAATGTAAGAAAGAGGAGTAGAGAGGACAGTATGTGAAGTAAAACGTTCGTGAGGTGGTAACCGCCTGGCTCATGGCCCTGGAACTGGCGGTCCGCCATAAAAGACAGCCATACGAGCGGCTGCCAGGTTCCCTCGTAGGCCGCCATCGACGCCCACTTTATGCTTTGATTGCTCAGCCCGGCCCGCACGTAGGGATTGTCTCTAACATACTTGTCGTCATCGTAGTTGGTGAAGGCAAAATCCAGAGTCTGCAAAAAAACGAATGCTGATATGGCTATGAGTATCAGGCATATCACCAAATGAGCGCGCCAGCGAATGCGCTTGGACATATAGATACCTCCAGAAGGCCGGCTGTTCACAAATTCAATCTCCAGGATCGGGCATCTTCTTACAAAGAGCTTCCAGGAACTCCGGGTTTACGTCTGCTCCGAGGCTTTCACACTTGTGAACCTCGACCCATGATGAAGCATAATCGTGGATATTATAATAGGCTACAGCAAGATTCGTGTGAGCCGCAATGTCAGTTGGATCTATGCGAAGAATCTCCAGATATTGTTCAATTGCCTCTTTGTATTTCTTCTTCGACATGTATGCGTTGCCAAGGCCTCCACGCCCGGATATATAGTCAGGCGCAACAGCGACTGCCTGCTTATACTGGCGGATAGCATCATCGATTTTGCCCTGCTGCGCCAGAGCATCGGCCAAGTTGACGCGTGTTCTCATGTCTTTGGGATTCGCCTGCAGCGCCTTGAAATATATGGGAATCGCCCTATCAACCCTTCCCGCGTCTACCAAAGCCCTGGCCAAATTCCCATGCGTATTAATATAGCTGGGGTTGATTATTAACGATTGTTCATAACATTCGATAGCCTCATCCAGATCGCCGGCCTCGTGAAAGGCCGAGCCTAGCTGATTATATGCCACGTAGTTTCCGGGAATTACAGCTATCGCATGCTTGAACAATATAACACTGTTGCTCCAATAACCGACCTGAGTATGACAGCGGCCCACCAACAATAGTATAACGGCAACTGCTGCAACGGCGCATGTAATCTTTGCTCGGCTCACTCCTAAACGCGACTTGGACATTATCATGTCAGAAGCCAACCAAGCGGCGCCTATAAAAAGACCAATAAGCGGTATATAGGTGTATCTATCAGCCAGGGCTTGCGCTCCGATCGGAATGAACCCAATCACCGGCGCTAGAGTTCCCAGATACCAGAGCCATCCTACCGTCAAGTATGGACGTAGTCGCGCGGATTTAAAGATCAGGACGGATATGAAAACCAACAGAAATGCCGAGAATATGACCAGCCAAACCGGCAGCGAATTGCCGGGATGAGGATATATGGCCGCCAGGCGAGCAGGCCAAATAGTCTTTTCGATATATTCAACGTAGCTGACTAAAGCGTTAGCGACTCGAACCCCGGCGGGAATTTGAGCCAATGAGCTAATTGCCCCAATCTTCTGTTGAACTATAAATGCAGCAACACTGGAAGCCAGGGCTATGGCAAGAAGCGGGACTTTCTCTCTTACCAATCCCAACCAGGCGCGGCGCCAGTCCTGTGTTTTGGCAATACCGGCGGCAAATCGTCCGAGAGGC
>JAUSEB010000095.1 GCA_030650495.1 Armatimonadota bacterium
CCCCCCCCCACACACACATTCAGACTCTGTTCCATCTTTACCTGAAAGCAACAGCGGCGGTCGAAGACCTCACGACCGAGCCATCTGTACGCCTGAAGATCACCAACCCCATCCACCAAGCTATGGAATCCGCACGTCTCACGGGATGCGAGGTGATCTTGACCGGCATATCGCGGGGCTATCGCGCAGACGACGTTGCAACTAGCCTGCACTATTCCTGTGCGCGAGCATCCTTTTGCTTTTGTGGCCATGAGGATGGTAAACAGAGTAGCCAATTCATTCAAGGGAGGTGGTCGCTTGCTTGCCTGAACTGCATCCTGTAGATGCATGCATAAGTAGTTGGAAATAGCTTACCGTAACATGAGTAAAAAACAAAGAAATGTCAAACGACGAAAGGATCACAAAAAATGAATAAGCGAATTACAATGATTCTGGTTGGCTTGCTTCTGATGGGACTGATGGGGCATGCGGCTTCGGCTGCAGTGGTAACCCTTTCCGATTCAAGCCAGACTACCACCCTGACGGCAAATGTGAGCGAGCAGTGCAGCATAGTGGTGCCGTCGACTGTTACGTTCAACGTAACGGATATCTCAGGCAGCACGGCTGCGAGCGGGGCATCGGTTACCATCAGTAACATCGTCCTGGCAACCGCTACTAAGCAGCTTAAGCTCTCTATTCAAGCGAGCGCCGCCGCCTTTACACCCTCCGTGACCGCCGCTACGACCTGGGCTGTAGGTGATGTGACCTGGAACGCGGCCACGTGGACTACTGGAACAGGTGCGTCGGGTACTCTTTCAAGTGCCGCGTACACCGAAGTGGCTACTGCAACCGCTGATTCTGCCAGTTGTTCGACTACGGGACTGGTTTTCACCTTGGCCGCGAAGACCACCGTCAAGCGCTCGGGAAACCACACCCTGGCCACCACCTGGAAGGTAGAATCCATCGGCGCGTAGTTGTCAACGTGCTTTTACTCACACAGATATCCGGCAGGGCGGCTGCGAGTTGCTCTGCCGGATATCTTCCAGGAGATGCAAGTATGAGACGGACCGCGATTTACACACTTTTACTGTTCTCGCTTCTCATAGAGTTCCCGAGTAATACCTTCGCCCTCAACTTCCGGTCGTCACTTGATTCCATCAAGGTCGAAGGCCGACCTGGTCAGCTTGTGAATCGGAGTTTTCAGATGACGATTGACAAGCAGGAGGAACGCACCTATTTCAGAGCCGATCTCGATGATTGGTGGCACAGCGAGGACGGAAAGCAGTCGTTCTACCGGGAGCCGGGTACTCCAGGCACTCCCTCGCGGTCCTGTGCAAGCTGGGTGAAGTTGAACCCGGTAGAAGCTGCTGTTGATCCCGGCGGAACGCTTATTATTCGCGTTTCGATATCCATCCCGGCCGATGTGAAACCAGGCGGCTATTGGTGTGCTTTGACTGTGGACGAACTGCCTAACCCTATGGCGATACGGCCTGAGGGCGTTGGTATGCGGTTCTACGCATCTATATCCACAGGCATATTCGTCTACATTTCGCCTGTAAATCGCTCTGCGCAGATCATGGATGTGCGGATTCTCCCCAACTCTGCGACAGTGAAGCTCCGCAATGACGGCAACAGCCCGCTTGGAATAGAGGGCCGGTTTGAGTTCGTCAAGCCCGGTGACAGCAAGCCTGCTGCGGTCGCATTGATTCCACGAAGCACACTTCTTCCCGAACCGATAAATACCGGGATACTGAGCGCCATGCTGCCGGATGCAAGTGTTCTGCCATCCGGCCGATACCTAGTGCGGGCGGTTCTCGACATCGGAGTGGACCACTACATTGGCGCTCAGAAGGAAATGGACGTCGACCGTGGTACTCCATCAACGCCGCAAACTAAATAGGGCAGGCAGCATCTTTGCGGCAGCGCTCCTGATGTGTGGCCTTGCCATGAATGTCGGATCGGCACAGGGTTCATGGCGGATCTACCTGGACGAAGCAGATATCACCGGTCCCGCAGCGCCTATCACGCATTGGGATGCTCCTGCCATAAACGTTTCAGCCCTGGGGTCTGCGCTGGGACTAGACATCAGTATAAATGGAAATGAGTTACTGCTCATCGATTCCCACGGGACAGAATGGCGAGCACGAGGCGGCGACAACTCGCTCAACTCGGCAGGGAGAACTCTGTTCCTCGACCACCCGGCGCTCATCCTGGCTACGGCAGCTTACATACCCATAAATGCTATTGCGGAGATTGCGGGTCTACAGCTCAAGGTGGATCGCGATACACGGCGCGCCGATTTGAGATCACTTCGAAATGAGCCACCTGCACTTGCGGACGGCTGGCAGACACTCACTATCAAGAAGTCGCCGCAAGAGATTAGTGCGGAAACAACCGTCCACACCGGTCCCGGCGCCAGCCGCGACATCAAGCAGTATTTGCCGCCAAACCATGATAGTCTGCGGTTCAGCCTGGGACTAGGCTACGTGCAAGGAGCGGACTGGGCAACGGAACTAACGGCATCAGGGGGTCTTAGAGGTGTTCACCTGGACTTTGGTACATTTCTGACAATGGGACAGCGAGGTTTACGGCCCTCCAGCGGGCGTCTCTCTCTGGTGGATGAGGAGTTTGGCTGGGGTGTGGAAGCGGGTGACCTCTTCAGCGATCTTTGGGGGCTTGAACGTGGGGCGCGTTATTCCTGGCGAGCCGCTGAGAATCGGTGGCCTTCGCTCTCCGTGTATCTCAAGAACGCACGTTCCGGCAGTCATGATATGCTGTTGACTTACCGTGATGAGATCGCACTGAATCCTAACCTGTCGGTTGGCGGCGAGGTGGCAACAAACGGGTCGCTGCTGCTTAAAGGCCGGTTTGAGAAGGACCGGCTCCGCCTGTATGGGTATCATCGTTCTACATCCGGCAGTTCAACCGGCGGAACGGGGCTTTTTGCATCCTATGACATTGGCAGGGGTATTAGCTTGTATGGAGGCATCAGCCGCTCAGGTAGAGGAGAGAAGAGGCAAGACTGGCGCAGCCTCTCTGTGCGGTTGCCGCTCAGCCCCGGTGTAGATTTGACGTTGGAGCACACGCTTACGGAAACAGGAGCAACTGCCAACGACGCTAGTGCAGCAATGCTGACTCTGCCGGTCGGTCCCGTGCGCGTGCTTGTTCGACATCAGTGGCGTAAGAGCGAGCGGCCTGCGTTCGGCACAACTCTGGATTGGATTGGCAGCAACAGCCGGGAATTGATGGCCTCTGCGGCGTATTTCGCTAATCCTCGGGTAAGCTTTGACTTCCAGGTCAGCACTCGCTGGCAGGATGGAATATACAGCGGTCGCTGGGAGCAATTGGTGAGCACGTGGCGCTTGTCACCACGCACGCAGTTCCAAACTATAAGCGGGTTTCCGAACATGCTGGAGCCCGGCCGACTTCGCTTGCGTCTCAGCCAGGATCTGCAGCAGGATTTCTCGCTCAATGTGGAATACGGCCGCCTCTCTCCATTCCAGGGGGTTGGCATCAGCCCTGGGGAGAGAGGCTTCATGATCATGTTGCGAAAGCAGTGGGGTGTGGCGACTCCTGCGCGCGGTGGAGAGGTCAGCGGGCGAGTTGTGGATTTACTTAACCAGCCCATCCCCAACGCCGTTGTTCAGTTGGGTGCATACCGTACTGTGGCTGACGAGGGGGGACGATACCTCTTTCGTCATGTGCCTCGTGGCACATACGAGATATGCCTGGACAATGAAAACCTTCCGGCGGACTATAAAGGTGATGAAACGCCCAGACTTATAGACATAACCAGCGCCAGTCGGGAGCAGATCGACCTCCGGGCCGTGCCGCTGAATACGATTACCGGACGAGCCTATTGTGACCAGAACGGCGACGGGAAGTATGACCCTGATGAAGGCGTGGCGGGTATAGTTATACACGTTGCAGGGTTCGCAACCGTTACTGGCAGCGATGGGTCGTTTAGCTTCTACAATCTGGAGCCCGGTAGCCATACCATCAGCCTGGATACAGATAGGCTGCTCGCAGGTTTTGTCCCGGCATCTCCCGTTGAAATAACCGTGGACCTGCTGCCTGACAGGCCAATGTCCGGGATTACCTTCCGTTTACTGAAACGGGAGAAGGAGATTGTGTTTCAGGAGTTGCAGTAGCCGCTTTTGCTAAAATCCGGAGGGAATATATGCAGAGAACATTACTCTGGTCTCTCGTGTTGTACATGTTGGTCTGTGCATCTTGTGTCGGAGTGACCTTTGCCGAATCGGTGGATATCACTGTTCCAACGTCAGTTGTGTTCAACGTCATAGACATCAGCACTGCAACAACGGGAAGCCCCAACCCTACGACGGTAAGTTTTGTCAATGCCAACCTTGTTTCGGGCAGTGCATTGCGCATCAGCGTAAAGGCAAATGCAGCAGATTTCATCTCACCTGGTGGCACGGCAATTGCCGCATCGAACGTCTCATGGACAACAGGTAATGCTCAGGGGGGTACAAGCTTCAACGGTAGCCTGAGTTCCGTCGGCTTTACCGAGGTATATCAGAGTAACGCTAATCCAACTTCCGGTACCGTTGACATAGTCTGGAGTCTCGCAGCTCAGGGATCCGGAATTCGTGGTGGCGATCATACGCTCGCTATCACCTGGAAATTGGAATCGGTGGTTCCATAGATGGCAATAAGCGGGTGGGAAAGCTATTTACAAAGGATTATGTGTTGGGAACATCGGGCCCTTATATGAGCCCCAGTTGGGAAATGCTTCTCGCGGATTGCGCGATGGCATATATAATGGTTGCGAGGGATTGCGACGAGCGAGTTGCGGTGTCTTCGCGATGTGCGCCTTCATACAAGTCGCGCGGTCCTTTGGACTTGAGAGAAAACCGCCGTCACTTTTTGCGGAAGTAACGTTTCCTCCACCAGTTGATACACGGCTTATGCTACAATGTTGGCATACTTCGGGATGAAAAAGCGTACCCTGAAGATAATAGAATTGGCATTAGCTATTAAAGAGGGAACATATTGAGCGAGGCATCAGGGGCTTCTCAGATCACCATTAAACCAACTTCGCATCGTGGCCGTAGCGCATGGATTGCGTTATTTGTTTTGGTGATGATAGTTGGTTTTGTCTTCAGCATAATTCAGCCTCTTGGCGGCCCTGGAGATGAAAATGCACACGTCCATTACGTCCAATTCCTCGCCAACACGCATAGGTTGCCGATTTGGCAGCCTAACGGAGGAGGTGAAGCTGATTATGAGTCCCAGCATCCTCCACTTTACTATGCCATGGCTGCGGTTGTTTATAAGATATCGGGAGGGATTGCTGAGAACTGGCGTTGGCATGTGCTCCGATGGTTCTCATTGATTCTTGGCGCAGCGCTCTTCTTGGTTGCCAGAAAGTTTTTCCTTGAATATTTCCGCGGTCAATTTGCGCCTGCGTTTGCCGCCACTGCTACGTTTATGCTCACACCGTTGACTATTATGCACATCAGCTATATCAATGTAGATATTCTTTCAGTCCTAATGTGCTCGGTTATACTCCTTATGTGCCTGCGTATGGTCAGAAGAACGGTCACGATTCCTGACCGTGTAATCCTCAGCCTTGCTCTCGGCTTCGGAATGATAACCAAGTTCACAGTAATTGGGACGCTGCCTATGATCATTTTCGCTCACTTCCGGGACTCGCATGTGGATATCGAGAGAGCGCGCGAGCAGCGAATGGTTCGGTTTCTCTACACGGTTCTCGGCGCTGTTGCCATTTCGGGTTGGTGGTATGCTCGGAACAGCTATCTTTACAAAACCCCATTCATTCATACGACCGGAAGATTTGGTTCAGGACTTCAGTTAGCTGAGATCACAGGCCAGGGAATGCATCTATTGATGCTTACGCTAAGAGAGACTTATCTTAGTATCTGGGCTCAACGCGGTTGGCTGCACCCGGGACCATTAGAGATCTCAGTCTACGCCATTCTCACTGTGCTTCTGAGCATCTCAGCATACCAGGGTATATCATCACTATGTTCACGCAAAGGGAAATCCATAGTATCTGATCCCGGAAATTGGATGGCCGGGCTTTTCTTCGCAAGCCTTGTCATCGGACACCAAATGCAAGTCTGGATGGTCGATTATGAGTTCAATGCCGGTGGTCGTTATCTTTTGAATGGCTTCATGGCGCTACTAGCGCTCATCTTTGCCGGCCTTTATAAGACGAAAGCGCGAACGATTCTCTTGCTCCATTTCATTGCCGTAGCGCTGATAATGGACGCCATCTCCGCGCACCGTATATGGACGGTCCTCAATCCGCAATATGCGCCCGGTTGGCATATATTCCAGTTTAGGCCATAATTGCCAGTGTTGGCATACTTCGGGAAGCTTGTTCCCAAAACACCGGACTCGACCAAGCCATTTCGCCGTCCATTTGGGTTATGACGACATAATAGTATCCCGGCAGGCGGATATTAGGATCATCCCACTCCATCTCCACCTCTGACCCCAAATCCTTCCATTCCCTTACGTCCTCGCCGTTTCTTACAAGCCGAATGCTGCTTATCCGATCTGCGCCTCCGGCCTTAATGCTAATACGCGCATGGTCACACGCGGGGATGACTTCCCCCATCATTCTTCCATTCACGCGGAAGTCGAGGAAGATTCTCGCGCCCGTACAAGCGTAGGTCCGCCTGGCTTTTAGGGCGGCAAAAATCGACTCGCGGGTCAGTTCCTCAGCAAATACGGCTGTGACGCCGACGCCCTCATGCTCCCCACCGGCGGTGAATCCCAGTTGGTAACCCATATTCAGAGCGTTCCTGACCGAGCGGCCTGGGACCACTTTGCGACCATAGTTCAGCGGATTGGCCGGGCAGCCGTCGTATTCGTATGAGCCTCTTACCTGGAAAATTTCCACTAAAGGACGGAGGTCGGGATCATGATAAGACCAATCGACGGGATGCGCCTCGTCCGATGGATGGTGCGGAATCGTTATGCAATTGCGTCCGCGAAGTTTCGCCCACAGCTTATCGGGTGTATCGCTTTCCATATCCCTCCGCCCATACAAAGGTGCGTCGTCTTCTAAAAATAGAACGTTTTCGTGCCCGAAATTGGGATGATCTGTCATCATGGATGAGGTCCACTCGAAGCCGGTGAACGAGACAAACTCCCCCGGCATATTATGAAAAGCTCCCGCACGGCGCGTTCTGGCCCAGTCGAATTCGTCCATATTGTCGTGGTCGGTCACCATGGCGAAATCCAGGCCGCCAACGTCGCGGCTGAAGCGATACTTCTCCTCGATTTCGGAGCAATGAAAGCCCGGATGAAGGCTGCAGGAGGAGATGTTGGAGTGCATGTGCAAATCTCCCCACCAGAGCTTGAGCGACTTGCCCTCATAATCGACGCCCGGACGAGCCTCATTGCTTTCCTCACATTTTGGCCTGGCTGTTGTCGAGACGAAAGGAACAGGCTTATTTTTTATATCATCAACATCGACCGATTCGACCAGAAAGCCTCTATCTTCGGGGCTATTGAATATATGGCCGATGAGAACCGAGCCATGCTCAGCGGAGTATATCGCGCTTGGAGTAATTCGTATTGGACTGCCGCAGTCGATTGTCTCGATTTGGCGCCATACGTCTCCTTCGCAAGTATACGCTTCCACCTGCCAGCCGTGCTGCGACTGGTTGCAGGACAGAAACGCTAAGAACAAACATCCATTATCATTGGTGAATATTTTTGGGCAGCCGCTTGACTCCGCAGCCTCAATAGCGACCTCATGCGAACGGCCATCGGTTCTATCTATAAAGTCAATTGACCATTTTCCATCTTCGTAAGCTATTCGAGCCAAGCCTATCCTGCCGTCAACTCTCCATCCATGCCCGAACGCGGGAATAGTGATTTCCGGGAACCGGTGATATACGTAGCCCTTACTTAGCGGCGATGAGTTGTCCCAGGCGACGATCAATCTGCCACTGTGCTCGCAGACGGAAGGCGAGAGGTCATTGCCATCGGGAAAACCAATCTCCACTGATTGAGAAACGGATTTGCCAAAAACCTTTGCCATAAGGCGGTAACGGCCATCGGAGTAAGACTCATATATTAGGTATAGTTCCCCGCCCGCCGAGGCTAGAGTTGGACGACACGCTCGTTCTCCAATTGGCGTGATTGCCTGCGGTTCCGAAAATCGAAGAGTGCTTGCGACCGATGTGCGCCGGGACGCGATATGGCAGCCGCCGGATTCGTAGCTCTCCCAGACAACCCACAATTCACCCTCATGCAGCGCAAGAGTAGGGGAGTCATACTTTCCAAATCCATTGGATATTTCGACCGGCCCGGACACTTCGGCGCTAGGACTTACACCGGCAAGGCAAATCCGCCTATTCCCATCATTGAACTCAGAAAACGCAATCCATAAATTCCCCCGCGAATCAAATACACCTGATGCGGAGGAATAGATTCCAGGCCGGGTTGTAACTGTCAACGGCGGTTGTGACCCGGAAAGGTCGTGAACAACTATACTGCCATTGTCGAAAGACGGCTTGTCTCCCTGAGTAACAAGAATAGCCCAAACCTTCCCTTGTCTGTCCTGCACAAGAAAAGGACAATCCACGCCAAAGCCGCTCTCTTTCAATAAAACCCTCCGCATACAATCCTCCAAATTGGCCGATATTCTAATCTGTGTTTCTTGATTTGAAACGCCGAAACCTCTTATAACACTACTACCGGCTACCGACCACCGACTATCGACCAATTTCCGTTGACATGCTCAGCCGCCGCGTCTATACTGGCTTTAATAACCTCGAATGGTAAGGTGAAGATGACGGAATCTGAAGGTCATATTGAGAAGGGTTTGGCGGCTTTTAAGGCCAGCGACCTGCAGACCGCTATAACTGAACTCGAAGAAGCGACACGTAAGGATCCAACCAACTACCGGGCGTTCAATTTCCTCGGCGCTGCTTACGCGGGCAAGGGCAAATATAACGCGGCAATAGGAGCGTTCAAGAGCGCTGAACAGATCAATCCGAACGTCGCCAGCATACACTTCAACCTTGGACAGGCTTACGAGGCCGCCGGTGTTCCGACCGAAGCGGAGTATGAGTATGATTACGCTCTTCGCCTTGACCCAACGTATTCAAGAGCGCAGGACGCTCTTAAGGCGCTTCGAGCGCGACTGCGGCATGAAGCCGAGGCTAATTCATCCGAGTGATGATGGATTGGGCCAGCGCATAGAGCGCATCCAATGCCGGTGATGGCGCGCAACCTTCCAGACTGCGATTTGCCTTATCGACGTAACCCGCCGCCGCTTCACGAGCCATTTCCACTCCACCGCATCGAACAGTTGCTTCACAAAGCGCGGCGACATCCTTCTCGCTCAGTTCTTTCTGCCGCGCTATTTTCATCAGCGCCGAACCTTCTTCATCGGTAGAGTTCTGAAGAGTCAACAGTACGGGCAATGTGAACTTGCCATCGCGGAGGTCGCTGCCGACGGGTTTGCCGGTTTTGGCCGGATCGCCGGTAATGTCCAAAATGTCGTCGGTGATCTGAAACGCGATTCCCAAATTGAGACCGTATTCCGAGAAGGCGTCTTGCAGCGCCTCGTCGCCCCCGGCCACAATAGCGCCGCTCCGGCAGCAGACATCCAGGAACCTCGCGGTCTTGTCCCTTATAATCCGCCAGTAATATTCCTCCCAACTCTTCACATCACCGCTTATGACCACTTGCAGCGCTTCACTTTCCGTCATAGCTATGGTCAGATCGGCTATAAGCCGCAGAATATCGCGGTCGCCGTCCTTTGCAAGAAGCCAGAATGCGCGGGATAGAACGTAGTCGCCGGAGAGCACGGTCACTTTGTTTCCAAAAAAAGCGTTGGCGGTCACCCTGCCCCTGCGCGAATCCGTGCGGTCGATAACGTCGTCGTGCAACAGCGTCGCCATGTGCAGCAGTTCGGTTGCGGCGGCGATGTTCACCACGCGGTCAGGATCGTATGGTAAACGGCACGCCTTGGCCGCGAGAGTCACCAGGGCAGGCCGGAGGCGTTTACCGCCGGAGGTCAACAGATGATCGTTAATCCTGGCTATCGTCGGCACCGAGGAGCCGATGACTTTGCCGAGTGTTACTTCTATATCGCCCAATTCCTGCCGCGCGCAGGCGGCCCAGTCCGGCGGCTTGCTGTTATGCGGCGCACTGACAAAATGAGCGGTCATATTTTGACCCCCACATGCGCGCAGACAACACCCATTGTAAGGTCGTAAACCTTCACGTCCCTAAGTCCTGCATCCATCATTATCTGAGTTAACTCCTGTCGAGTATAAAATCGTTTCACCGACGCCGGAAGATAGGTGTAAGCGTCTCGTTTTCCGCCGAATAATCCAGCTATTCCGGGCAATAGGCCATAGAAATACACGCTCCAGAACGGCTTGAATAAAGCTGACACCGGCCTGTTGATCTCAAGCGATATTACCCGCCCGCCGGGCTTGACTACTCTGACCATTTCTGAGATGGCGCGCGGCGCGTCCGACACATTTCGCAGCGCAAAGCCTATCGTGGCGCAGTCGAACGTGTTCGATGCAAACGGTAGGCTCATCGCGTCACCCATGGACCAATGTATGTTCGAATGCGCGGATGTCTTGCGACGGCCTACTCCGGCCATCGGGGCGCAGAAATCGACCGCCACTACTTCCCCATTTTGCCCGACTGATTTGGCAAGCTCGATGCTGAAATCACCGGTTCCGGCGGCGACATCCAGCGCCGCATCGCCTTCTTTCAACAACGCTTTGCCGACCGCGAACCTGCGCCATGCTTTATGCCGGTTGAAGCTGATGATCGAGTTTAAGAGATCGTACTTCGGCGCGATTGCGGCAAATAGTCCCTGCACATACCGGTCCTTCGCCTCACCCGACAACGGCCTTTGCTCAATCCGGCTCATTTATACCCCCGGTCGCAATACACAAAGCAACCTTCCGATTATAGCGAGCGGGAACGGAGTCAGTCAACGGAGAGTTGAGAGTTTAGTGAAAAAACATGCAATACTCGGCGGGTGATGGGGAGGGGCGAAACGCGAAGGGCGCAAAAGGTAGAAAACCGCCGGGGCTTCTGCTGCTTGGAGACTTGCAGGAATCCATGGCGCAGCCGATGAAGGGACTATCAACGACGCTTTCGTTTAGCGAAACACTGACACCGAACACCGAAAAAAGACAGGTGTTATGTTTCACGAGGCCATTTGTGCAACCTATTCTTACTCTAGACGCTAGGGACAATATAATGCTTGAGGTCATGCGTGACTACTTCACGCTGAGTGACCCACAGGTACACCGAGAAATTCAGGCCATGCACTTGATAGTACAGGAGATACTCGCGGAAAAGGGTGTGTCATATCCTAAGCTACGGTCAGCATTGGTTCCCAGCGTAGATCGCCACGAAGCAGCGTTCATTTTTAATTCGCAAAAGATTGGATCATCGTGGTACGGATATAAATTTGCTGAGGCAGTAATTCCAAAACTTGATTGTCGTAGTTCCCACAGTGTCCTCTGTGGTGACCTTATCCACGAAAACCAAGAGCTTATGTTCGAATTGCTGCAAGAGTCCCTGCTACTAGCTAAGTCATTTGAATTTGTTCACAGCAGCCTACTCTACTGCATCTATATCAATAATCTTTCGGGGGTAATGTTAAAGAATCTTCACGAAGGTCTTACTGACTTTGAACCTTATGTTGGCTTCATCCCAGCAACGTTTTCGTCGAGAGCAAAGACCTATCTGTCTGCGACTCTTGTCCCCTGTTTCCTGAAGAGTAACTCCCGAATCATTATGGGTCACGAAGATGACTTGCCAAATGAAGAGAACGTCAACACAGCAGGGTTCCCGTTTGAAGAGAATGGCTATAAATGCCTGAGCCTCCAGTCGAGTTATTTTGACGTTTTTCTCTCCTACAAGACTGAGCGCGCTGTATTCTCTGGATTCGAGAGAGATACTGATTTTGCCTTAAATGCTGTTACCGACATGGTATTACCGCTAAGTAGTTTCGAGGTATTGATTGAGGAATCGAAGCTCAAGTACCTGAGAACCGATAAGGCAGGAAAATTGAAGAAGGCTTGCTTAGCGGAAATGGATGAGATGCAACTATCTGAGCTCATCAAATCGAAGATACTCGCAAACTATGTTTACAACCTCGTATATCTAGAGGACCACGGAGTTGTCAAGTTCAACTTGATGATTGAGGTTGGTGGGTCTCTAAACGAGTTACCTACAAAGATTATGGTCGCTTTGGAGTATCAGCCGACAAATAAGATACTTCGAGTCATTACGCTATATTAGATACTCCAATCTTTCAGACTTTTAGCATTCAGGATTTGCAGGAATCCATGACTCAGCCGATGAAGGGGCTATCGACGACGCTTTCGTTGCTGGACTACTGGATAGACTTACTAAGCATAACTACCTCTTTTATAGTGGAGGCAGATATTACGGAGGATGAGATGAGGTGGATGTCTGAATGGCAGTTGCGGTAGAAGCTTCAAGGGCCGAGCATTTCAGGTCTTTTCTTGCAGGTTTCAACCTTCTGGATCAGTGTTGTTTGTTCTCGGATGATGGCAGAGGCGACACCAGCATAACTTGCCTCTCTGTAAATGACATTGATGTGCCTGTATTCACGAATGAATTCTGGACAGCAAGACAGCGGCAAGCTGCGTCAATTCACGAAATCTCATATAGAGCCTGCTATAAACCACAGTTACCACGGTTTTTCATTGAACTCCTGACTAAGCCGGACGATGTGGTCTACGATCCGTTTGGTGGTAGGGGTACGACGGCTATTGAAGCGGGATTGCTTTCTAGGCGTGCCGTGTCGAATGACATCAATCCTATCAGTCAGATTCTAGCGCAACCCAGATTCTGCATTCCATCCGCTGCTGATGTTGCTGAACGCCTGCAGTCGATTCCCAGAACTCCTGGCATGCATGTCGAGTTTGACCTGTCCATGTTCTACCACCCTGATACGGAAGCCGAGATTATCGCGTTAAGGAATTATCTCGCATCTAGGAGGGCTGACAGAACCGAGGATGAATTAGATATGTGGATTCGCATGGTTGCAACAAATCGGCTAACTGGTCATTCCCCAGGATTCTTCTCAGTGTATACACTTCCCCCAAATCAAGCAGTCACGCCTGACCGGCAGGTGAAGATTAACAAGAAACGTAATCAGAGTCCAGATTACCGCGATACTAGCTCACTTATTGTTAGGAAAACTCGGACACTTACTATGGGTCTGTCTAAAGCTGACAAAGATGCCTTGAGACACTGCGGCGAGAGCGTAAAGTTCCTCACTGGAAATGCTCAATGCACATCGTCCATACCCGACAACTATGTAACGCTTACTGTAACCTCACCGCCATTCCTTGATGTCGTGCAATATGCTACGGACAACTGGCTCAGAAGTTGGTTCAATAACATAGATGCGGAAGAAGTAAGCAGCAAGATAACCATGGCCAGAACGGTAGAAGCATGGAGCATTTTCGTCGAGGAAGTGCTCTTGGAACTACATCGCATTACAAAGCCTGGCGGATGGGTAGCTTTCGAGGTTGGTGAAGTAAGAGGTGGGCGCGTAAGACTAGAGGAGTATGTGGCTCCCGTAGGGGTGGCTGCGGGATTTCAATGTGAAGGCATTCTAGTGAATGAGCAGACCTTCACTAAAACAGCGAATATTTGGGGAGTATCAAATAACGCGAAAGGTACCAATAGCAATCGCATTGTGCTCTTCAGCAAATAGGCGCACAGCAACGGGAGGATATTGAACGTGGATGAGCAATACGTCAATCAGTTGGAGTTGGTGGTCAAGCAAATGCTACGTCCGTTGCGTGGACTGCCATTCCATCTTGTGATCGAAAGTCTATCCGGACAGAAAGTAATTCCATTTGACATTAGTAACCCCGACGACGGGCAGTTGCTTGAGTTACTCAGGAAAGTCGCACAAGCCGCCGGGCAAAGCGTAAATCGGAATCCTATAGTGCGAAGTCGGCCAAACGAGGTTGGAAACGACATCGAACCATTCGTAAAACAAGCCCTACGGGACTTGGGACATCGGGCTGAAACGCCGACATGCACGTCCGGTCAGAAGAAGAGCACTGGTTACCCAGACATTGAAACTCAAGACGCTGTCGGGAGAACATGTTACATTGAGTGCAAGACCTACAATATCGAGAATGTCGCAACGACTCAACGCTCTTTTTACTTGTCACCCTCCGAGGAATGCAAGATAACTCATGACGGCCATCACTTCGTTCTGTCTTACGAGATATTCATGGATGGACGCAGGGGCGAAAATAACATCTACAAGTGCAGGCATTGGAAACTACTGGATCTTCACGGCTTGCTTGTAGATGTGAAATACGAGTTCAACAGCGACAACGCACGCCTTTACGCAGGTAATCTTTTTCTGGCTGAAGGTGATATTCAGGAGGCTTGACAGTGTATCAAGTATAAAGTGACCTTCTATGCGTGATTGGTGTTTCGGGAATCTTGTTCCTTGAACATGCACTGTTCGGAATTCCCTACCATTTAAGGCGGGACGCTTTATTCGATCACGCCTAGGCTGTGGTATAATACCAGCGAGGGAAGCATATGCGTGTATTGCGAGTTTATGTAGACACCTGCGTTTTTTCTCCGTTGGAGGTCTTGCATTATGGCAACGAAGAAGAGTTTTGATTGTGTCGATATGAAGCGCAGAGGGGCCGAAAAAGTGCAGGCAAAGCTGACAGGAATGTCGTGCGAACAACAACTGGAATACTGGCGTGCGCGCACTGACGAACTGTTGGTCCTTCAGCGCACGGTTGTCCAAAAAAGGAAAGCTTCCTGAAGACCCGGGGCTTTTGCGGTTTCACACGCTTCGCAGAGCAATCGTAAACCTACTTCCCTTCCCTAATTCGCTTTCTACGGTAATCCTTCCCTCATGGAGTTCGACTATGTGTTTGGCGATGGAGAGGCCGAGGCCGGTTCCGCCGGAGGCGCGGGAGCGAGCTTTGTCTACTCGATAAAATCGTTCGAATATGCGCTCGCAGTCGGCTTTGGATATGCCGATGCCGGTGTCGATGACGGAGATCAGCGCCGCGTTTTCCGTTCGTTCGACTTCAATCTTAACGGAGCCGCCGGGCATTGTGTAGTTGATCGCGTTGGTCACGAGGTTGGATAGGGCCTGAACCATCGCCTCGGCGTCTACTTCGACTTCGCGGTCCAAGCCGCCGGTGGCGGTGAGCGTCAAATCTTTTGACTCGGCGGCGGGCCGGGCCTGCGTTAATACTTGCTCGACTATAAGTGAAATTGGAACCCGCGAGGTCGCCAGTTGCCGCTTGCCTTCTTCCATTTCGGCGAGATCGAGCAGTTCGTCAGTTATCGACGTGAGACGCTGGACTTCATCGACTATCTTATTCGCGAACTCTATGCCCGTGTCGGGGCTGTCTTTGGCGCGCAAGACGACGGTTTCCGCCATAGCGCGCAGAGTGGCAAGGGGGGTACGCAGTTCGTGGCTTACGTTCGCAACGAAGTCACGGCGAATCCGGTTCAGACGTTTCATTTCAGTAAGATCGTGAAGGACGACCACGGCGCCCTCCTGCCGCTGGTCCGGCTGCCTGGAGTCCGCAATCGGCGCGCAAAAGGCGCTGAGATGTCTCTCCCTTGGGGACGTGACGGTGATGTCCAACCAGCCGGGTTCACCTGATGACAGAGTTCTTTCGCAGAGTTCGGACATCTCGGTGTGAAGGACGCCTTCCATAAGCGTTTTTCCGGCCAAATCGCTTCCCTTCACGCCGAAGAATGTCTCGGCGGCGGGATTGATGGTCAGAATCCTGCCGCGATCATCGAGCGTCAGAACGCCGTCATCCAACTTGTCGAAAACGGTCTCGACCTTGCCTTTTTCCTCGGAAAGCTGTTCAACGAGCCGCTGCAAAGTCTCGGCCATATCGTTGAGCGCGGCGGCCAGGGCGAATACTTCATCTTTCGGCCGTTTGGACAGCCTCAGACGTTTCGACAAATCACCGCCCGCTATCCGCTCCGCCATCGCTTTCATTTCGCTGATAGGAGAGGCGATTTGACCGGTGAGCCGGTAGCCGATTATCACCGCCAGGGCCAAAGCGGCGATCATAGCCAGAATGAACGTGCGTTTGATGTCTGCTTGAACGTCCCGAATCCCGGAGAGGGGAACTGCCACGCGGACAACGGCCTTAGGGGATTGCCGGTCGGGGACGGAAACCGCCACATAAAGCATCTTGACGCGCAGTGTTTCGCTGAAGCGAATGCTGAAGGCGGAATTGCTGTGCAGGGCGCGCCAGACCTCCGGCCTAGACAGGTGGTTTTCCATTGTCTTGGGATTGTGGTCGCTATCGCCCAGAACCCGGCCTGATGGATCGATGATAGTAACTCTGCGTCCGGTGAGTCCGTTTTCCAGCTCTCCAGCCAAATCGGCTATTTGATCGGGGGTATAGCCTGCTTTGAATCCCTTGTAGACTACCTGCCCGGCGAGTGTGGCTTCACCGACCAGTTCGCGGGTAAGGGCGTGGATATAGTACCGCTCGGTCAGATTGAGAAGATATAGGCCGAGCGCGGCAATTAGTATCGTTATTAGGCTCAGGTAGGTAGCCGTGAGCCGCCATCGGAAACTGCGAATTAGCATAGAATTTTTAAGCTGTCAGCTGACAGCTGACAGCTGACAGCTTTGCCATCTGCGTTCTTCCCGATTTGAATTTAAGGCGCGAATTTGTATCCCGCGCCGCGGATGGTGAGCACGCGTTTGGGCTTGCTGGGATCGTCTTCGATCTTTTCGCGAAGGCGCCGGATGTGCACATCGACGGTGTTGTGGTCGATATATTCGTCCTCTCCCCAAACCTGGCGCAAGAGGGCTTCGCGGGATAAGGCACGTCCTTTATTCTCCAATAGAACGGTGAGTAGATCGAACTCCTTTGGGCGCAAATCGACATCGACGCTGGATATGGTGACAGTATGGCTTGCGCGGTCGAGAGTCAGATCGCCTGATTGGATGACTTCCTGCTTCCCAATATCTTTATTATGCCTGCGCAGGGCGGCCCTCACGCGAGCGATAAGCTCCAGCATGCTGAAGGGCTTAGTGATATAGTCATCCGCGCCGATTTCAAGGCCGATGACTTTGTCGACTTCCCTGGCCTTCGCGGTGAGCATAATAATGGGGATGTCCGTGCGTTTGCGAAGCGCCCGGCAGACTTCCAGGCCGTCCAGGCCGGGAAGCATGATGTCGAGGATGACCAAATCAGGACGCTCGCTCGCCGCAAGATCGAGTGCGGAAACGCCGTCTGAGGCAATTATAGTCCTATAACCCTCGGCTTTCAGGTTGACCGCCAGGGTTTCGGCGAGCGCGGATTCGTCTTCGACAATCAGGATTCTCTGCATTTACCCTCATTCATCACGAAAGACCGGGACAGGTTTCCGTTTATGATCGGTTTGCGAAATCCAGTTCTTCACTTTCTTGACCTTATCCGGGTCGAATGAGCCGATCTTCCCCGCCTCGATGCCGGCGAGTATCACGTCAAGCTCCTCGTAAGTGAGGCCTAACTCTTGCTCGTCGGTCTGCCCGGCCCAGAGGTCGGCGGTCGGTGGCTTATTAAGGATTTCCTTAGGCATATCCAAATCCTTGGCAAGTTGGCGGATTTGCGCTTTGAACAACCCGCCCATGGGCTGCAAATCGGCTCCGCCGTCACCCCACTTTGTGAAATAGCCGACCATCATCTCGCTTTTGTTGCTGGTTCCTAGCACGAGCTTGTTGTATAAATTGCCGTAATAATATAGGACCGTCATTCGCAAGCGCGGCCTGATATTGACAATCGCCATACCTTCGCCGTCGGGCAATTGGGTCACTAGGTCGTCATAAATGGTGGTAAGGTCAACGGTCACGGTATCGATGGAGAACTTGCGCGCCACTAACCTGGCGTGCTGCTCCGACTCGGGGTTGCTGTGGCAAGGGAGAATCAGACCTAACGCCTTTCGTCCGACGGCCATCTTGGCGAGCGCGGCCGCTACTGACGAATCTATACCACCGCTCATTCCGAATACGAGGCCGTCCGCCTTAGCCGCGTCAACCTGGTTGCGTATCCAAAGGCTGACGCGCCCGGCCAACGCCGCTCCATCATTGATATGCATCTGTCTGAGTTCCCTCCTGCCGTAATATCCACGCTGATTTATTATTCCGCTTATATTTTACAGCATTGGAGGGGATTTCTCAAAGTGGAGTCGAGAGAGTCGAGGGAAAAGCGGTGTCAAGCAGGCTGTTGCAGAACTATGCAACAGCTGTGCTTTTGCCGGGCCGCGCCAACCTGTAGGACCAGCCAGCAAGAAAAATAACGTCGCAGACCGGCAATGCGCGCGGCGCATAAGGCATATAACCGGGCTGCGGCCATCTTTCTTACGCAGATCATTAGGTTGTGAGCCATACAAGCCAGCCAAAACTCCGACTTGGCCCCCATCATCCCTCTTAAGCTGAACCTGCTCAATCCCTTATTCGACTTTATGTTCGCAAAAA
>JAUSEB010000035.1 GCA_030650495.1 Armatimonadota bacterium
TTCGACGGCCACGGGCATATAAATCCTGCCCTTTTGCGGCATATCGCTCCAGGCTCGTTCCAGCTTCTGCTCGGGGAGTTCCGCGACCTTCTGGTAGACGGTCTTTTGCGCTTTCTGATACGCCGCTTCCGCGTCCGCGTAAGTCGTTGCGTCTTTGACGGGTTTAAGCAACACGCCATAATCGCGTATGAATATGCGTTTGCCGTCCGCCACTTCCCGCCCGGCAAATGAGAAATTATGCTGCTTTGCGCGAACAGTCACGACCGTCTCGTCGAACGAGTGCATTGATACAGGCTTGGCGTACCAGTAGTCAATGACTACGCCATCGGTTGTATCCTTTACCGTAGATGACCAATTGCCGCCGTCCTTCATATTGACTTTGCTCCCCGCCAGAGGCCGGACTGCGGCGAGATATCCGTTATATACCTCCGCCTTGCCGTCCCAAATCTGCTCGGACGAATTCGCGGTCCCGCCCCACCCAACAATTGCGCTGGTCTGCTGCCAGGTGGAATCAGTGAACGTATTAAGCGCCGCTATTTCAGGAGCCTTTTCCGGGAATAAAATCCGGAGTTTGAGCGTGGTTCTATACGTCGCGTCAAACTTGTCGAGGTCATCATATTCGCTCTTGTTGATCGGCCGGAATGTGTAAGTCCATTTATCGCCATTAACGACCACATCCACATCCGCGTCCCTCCACTTGCCGTTATACCAGTCCCCGGCCTCGATCCAGCCCCAATTGCCGGAACCGAGAACCGCGTCACGGGGAACCCTCTCCTGCGGCCATGCGGTTTTCCAATACTGCAGCTTGACATTTGCCGGGTCGGGCATAGCCGATTTGTCAGCGAATTTGACGGCGACCTTGAATATCTCGCGGGTGTCTTCCCACAAAACGCCAATGTCCTTGCCGTTGTTCCAACTCCTGAACTCGCCAAACGGAGCCACGTCAACCGCCTCGCCAACCTTGGGCGCTATGACATCCTTGCCCCTTACCACAACGGGCTTGCTCTTGTCCGCCATCGCCGCTCCCGCTATCATAAGACACAGACCCGCAATCACGATAAGCATCATCGCCCTTACTGCCAATTCGCATTTTCCGATTTTCAAAAAATAACCTCCATATAATGTTTATACGTTTATTATTAGTTTATACTTAGGTAACCGTCATTCCGAACGAAGTGAGGAATCTGCTTTTCAAAACGTAATGCCTAAAAGCAGATTTCTCGATTCCGCTGTGCTCCGCTCGAAATAACGGGCGATGCGATGTCCTATGAAACTACTCTCAATTATCCCGAACCCCACGCCACCGTCATTCCGAACGAAGTGAGGAATCTGCTTTTTCAAACCAGCCCTCACTCAGATCATCCCAAACGCGGTTTGATGCTTCTATCAGCGTCACTTTCTTTACCCGTGACCAGCCTTTAATCTCCTTTTCTCGCGCAATAGCGCTGGCAGCGTCACCGGCTTCCTCAAAATGAACTAGCCGGTTGATATTATAAGCGCTAGTAAAGCCAGGCGTCAGCTTATGCTTGTGTTGATATACTCTCGTCTCTAGGTCGGATGTCATACCAACATATAGGGTACGGGATCGACTGGCCATTATGTATACATAAAATAGTTTCTTCATTCCTATTATTAAAAGCAGATTCCTCGCTTTGCTCGGAATGACGTAACCGGTACGTTATTCTTATTGCTGAAAGTATGCTCGTATCAGGAACAAGATTCCAGTTACCCCACACCTACACCCTACTTCTGCCCCTTCACCTTATCCGCCCAGATCTTCTTATTCTCCTTCATCTCCGCGTTCAACTCCATCTTCTTCTGTGGCGTCTGATTACTTGGGTCAATAATCCACTCGCCCCACTGCACCCGCTTCACCGGCTGCCGCTGTTCGATGGGCAAAATCCCGAACGGCTTGTGCGGCTCGATCTGATACCAATACGCCACCGACGCCATCTCGTTCGCCAAATGATTGCCATGACCGTGTTCGATCATGACCTTTATCTCTTTCTTGAACCTGATTGGATTGGTGAGATGAAACACGTAAGACGTTTGATAATCACCCGTCTGGCTCTGATATATCGAGGAGCCGTTCATCAAATAAGCGTTCTTCTGCATACCGTAAGCCTGGTTCAAATAGTCCTCCGAACCCGTGCCGTGTATATCCGGCGGCCACTTATAGCCGTCAATCCATATCATATCGTCGCCTTCGCCCCACCACATCCCCTTGAAGTTAGTGACCGACAAATTGCAGCCGATATAATGCCCGCGACCCTCTGCCTCAAGAATAACATAATTATGCTCCCACGCCAGCTTCTCGGTGTTCACTATGTGGGATTCGGGCGTGTTCACCTGTATCTCATGCCCCCAACCATCGCATGGATTTTCGCGGTGGAACTGCGCGTGGAGATAGGCGGTGTTTGCTGAAAGCTGCTCGTCGTAAACCTCGTAGTCAACATAAAAATACTGCCAGTAATCCTCATCCGACTGGTTCTCGACCTCCACCCTTGCGGCCTTCCTGAAAGGCATCTGAAGATAGCAGTTCAGCGCGACCCTATTGGCAAATCTATTCTCGAAATGCGCGTTCGCCGACGCGCTGAACGGCAGCTCCTGGAACGAATTAGCGATTCCATGTCCCAGGCAGAAGAAATCACCTAAGGGGACAAGCACGCTCGGCTCAGTCTCGTCATCCCAATATATCTTGATAAGAACGTTCCGCAGCGCTCCTTCGCCCGACTGAGTCATCCAAATATGTGTAATACATCCGGGGCCTTTCAGATCGGCCAAAACAGCGGATTTGCCGGGTTCGACCTTCCACGCGTCCGCGTT
>JAUSEB010000036.1 GCA_030650495.1 Armatimonadota bacterium
GCTGTCAGCTGTCAGCTGACAGCTGACAGCTTTCTTTCTAACTTCTAACTTCTGGAAGGAATGGCGCTGAGTGAGTGTTAAGAAGTGAAAGGACACATATTTTCTATGCTTCGCGGGCTCGCTTTTCGCCCCGAAGCGCGATTGCGATTGAAAGGGGCGTCGATAACATGCGAATCGGTTTTATGATGAATTACAGTCCGGAGCGAATTGCCTTCGCGAAGCGTCACGGCTTCAAAAGTCTGGAGCTTATGGCTGGTCCTGGAGACGGCTATTTCCCAGGCGATCCGGGATGGGAAGCTAAGGCTGACGAGTTGAAAGCAGCCTACGCTAAAGAAGACTTGAGAATCTCCTGCGTCGCGGGCTTCTATATAAACCACATGGAGCCGGGCAAAGAGAAAGAATGCGCTGACTGCGTGCGCGGGACCATCACCCTGGCAAAGCGTCTTGGCGTTGGAGTGGTCGCCGGGTTCGCCGGGCGGTTGGTCAATCAGCCTCTGGAGGCCAGCCTGCCTAAGTTCAAAGAGATTTGGGGCGAGCACGCCAAATTGGCCGAGGACAACGGCATAAAAATAGCGTTCGAGAACTGCCCGATGGGTGACGTGAACACGCCATCGCACGGAACCAACATGATGTGCACGCCTTACATTTGGGAGGCCGCGTTTAATGAGGTTCCTTCACCGGCTCTGGGCCTGGAATGGGACCCCAGCCACTTCATAGTTATGTTCATAGACCCAATTGGAACGGTCCGCAAGTTCGGCTCAAAGATTTACCATGTCCACGCGAAGGACGCGCATATATATACCGATTTGCTTTCAAAATACGGACTTTCGTATCCGGGTGTGGTCGAAGGCTGTTTCCCCGGCCTCGGTGACACCGATTGGGGCGCCTGCATAAAAGAGCTTCGCCGCCAGGGATATACGAACGATTTGAACATCGAAGGCTGGCACGACCACGTTTTCCGTGGACAGTTGGAGGACGAGGGAACGGTCATCGGTTTAAGATATCTGGAGCGATTCGTAGTACAAGATTAGAGCACGGAGGAAAGAATGATCTGTTGCTTCGGTAGCCTGCTGCCGAAGCCGGCGCCAAAGGCGCCGCAAAGGGTGAGAATGATAGACTACTATAGCACGGAGGAAAGAATGAGCGACACGATTCCATCTTATGAAGAGCGAATGAAATGGTTCCATCAGGCGAGATTCGGGATGTTTATCCATTGGGGTCTCTACTCCATTCCCGCCCGTGGTGAGTGGGTGATGTATCAGGAGCAAATCCCCGCCGCTGATTACGCCCATCTTGCCAAAAAATTCAATCCCAAGAAGCTCGACGCCGCTTCCTGGGTGGCTCTGGCCAAAGAAGCCGGGATGAAGTATATGGTGTTGACAACGCGCCACCACGATGGCTTCTGCCTCTTTGACAGCCAGGTTAGCGATTTCACCAGCGTAAAGACCGCCGCGAAGAGGGACATAGTGCGGGAATACGTAGACGCCGCGCGGGCCGGCGGGATGAAGGTCGGGTTCTACTATTCCTGGCTCGACTGGCGTTTTCCCGGCTACTTCGACTACAAAGGCAAGCCGGAAAGCGCAAAAGCCCTTGTCCGGCAAGCCCACGATCAGGTCAAAGAACTGATGACCAACTACGGCAAAATCGACGTGCTCTGGTATGATGGCCATTGGGTTCCAAATCTCGAAAAAGAAAATATAGCGGAGTTTTGGGGCGCAAAAGAGATGAACGCGATGGTGCGAAAACTCCAGCCGCACATACTGATTAACAACCGGTCTGGATTGGCCGAGGATTTGGACACTCCCGAACAGCACGTAACAGCTTCAGCAGCAGGTCGAGGATGGGAATCATGCATGACTATGGGTGATTCCTGCGGCTGGGGATTCATAGCAAACAATCCCAACTTCAAAACCGTCCCGCAGATCATCCAGCATCTTGTAACCGCGGCGGCGGGAGAGGGAAACTTTCTGCTGAATTGCGGTCCGAAGTCCGACGGCACGATTCGCAAAGAAGAATCCGACCGCCTGAAAGCCATAGGCGAATGGATGGCGGCCAACGGTGAGTCCATTTACGGCTCTGAACGGACGCCGTTCCGAGCAGGCATAATGGGAATATGCACCGCCAAAGGCAACAACGTGTATCTACACATATTCCGCTGGCCAATCCAGGGCGAGGCGTGTATCCCGAACATAAAGAACAAGATAAAGAAGGCGACTATTCTCCAAACAGGCCAAAATCTTGAGATCGTTAAAGCAAGCAACAACCGGACTTACTTCCGCGGCCTGCCAAAGAAAGCCCCGCATCCGTACGACACGGTTATCAAACTGGAGTTGGACGGCAAACCGGAAGCGCTTACTCCGCAGTGGGGTTATACCAACTGTGGGTGACTCGTTCCTTTATGATTCGAGTTGGTTCAAACTTAATTTTATAGGCGCAACGCACGGATCACGTCATTTCGAGCGAAGTCGAGAAATCTGCTTTTTTTATAAGCGTGGAAAAGCAGATTCCTCGTTTCACTCGGAATGACGGGTTCGAGACGTACGCTAAGTAAGCTAGATCATTC
>JAUSEB010000047.1 GCA_030650495.1 Armatimonadota bacterium
ATTAACAAGTGTACGCTATAGTCAAGACAGGTGGAAAGCAATACAGGGTTGAAGAGAATTCTGTCATATTGGTAGACAGGCTCCAGGCGGAAGCCGGCGATGAGGTCGTGCTGAAAGAAGTCCTTTTGGTCAACAGCGATGGGGACACAAAAGTAGGGACTCCATTCGTGCATGGCGCGAAGGTGACGGCGAAAGTACTGCGGCAAGTAAAGGACGATAAGATCGAGGGCCTAACTTATATGCCCAAGAAGCACAGCGCCCGCAGATATGGCCATCGCCAGTTGATGACTGAACTGTCTATCGAGAAGATTGAAGTAGCGAAGTGAGGTGAGTTAAATGGCGCATAAAAAGGGAGTTGGTAGTTCCCGAAATGGCCGCGATAGCAAGTCGAAGAGGCTGGGCGTAAAAAAATTTGGTGGAGAACAGGTCAAAGCCGGAAGCATAATTATCCGGCAGTGCGGAACGAAAATTCACCCTGGAAATAATGTTGGCCGAGGTAAAGACGACACGTTGTTTTCGCTGATTGCCGGATATGTGCGTTTTGAAGGCATCGGTGGAAACAGGAAAGTGAGCGTTTATACAGCGCCTACCAATGTGATCGCTTAGAATAGCAATCTCTATCCATCATTTGAAATCGATTGGCCCGGCTCTTGAAAAAGGGCCGGGCTTTTTGGTTAGTGGTTAGTAATTAGTTGCTAGTTGCTAGCAACTTTTATGATGTTGCAACAAGAGTTGAGTGTCTGCTATGGTATTCGTAGATGAAGTAGAAATAGATGTAACGGCGGGGGACGGCGGCAACGGGATGGTGTCGTTCCGCCGCGAGAAATTCGTGCAAAAAGGCGGGCCTGATGGCGGTGACGGTGGTCATGGGGGAAGCGTTATCGCCATAGTGGATAGCTCGCTTGGCACCCTGGCCGACCTTCGTTATAAGCGAAAGTATAAGGCCGAGCGCGGCGTTCATGGTGGTTCCGCGAATAAGTATGGCAAGGATGCGCCTGACCTTGTGATATCCCTTCCTCCGGGGACTATGGTTTATGATCGGGAAACGGGCGTATTATTAGCTGATTTGACAAAGCCGGGAGAGTCCGCCGTATTGGCAAAAGGAGGCGTTGGCGGCAGGGGGAACGCGAGATTTGCTACTTCCACTCAGCAGGCGCCTAAATTTGGTGAAAAGGGCGAGCCGGGTGAGACTCGTTTACTCAGATTAGAGTTAAAGCTGCTCGCGGATGTAGGATTGATCGGATATCCTAATGCAGGAAAATCGACGCTTATATCTAAGATATCCGCGGCTAAGCCTAAGATAGCTGATTATCCGTTTACTACTTTGATTCCTAACCTGGGAGTTGTTAGAGTAGAAGAAGGGCGGTCCTTCGTCGTCGCGGATATACCAGGACTGATTGAAGGAGCGCATGAGGGAGTCGGCCTGGGGATTCAGTTCTTAAAGCATATAGAGCGGACAAAAACGCTTGTGCACATGTTGGATGTGTCGGGGCACACGGGACGCGATCCGCTGAATGACTATGAGAAGGTCAACGTGGAACTGAAGTCATTTAGCGCAAAACTGGCGGAATTGCCGCAGGTTGTCGCGCTGAATAAGATTGATGTTCCCGGCGCCGCTGAGATAGCTGACGAAGTGGAGAAACAACTTCGCAAGCAGGGCGCGCAAGTCTTCCGAATATCGGCTCTCACTGGGGAGGGGTTGCCGCCTCTGATTTACACACTGGCCGATCTTGTGGAGAAGCAGAGAGCACAGCCTGCTCCCGTTATCGAGGAAGTTGTGACATATACGGTTCAACCGGTAGAAGCTCCGTGGACGGCGGAAAAAGTAGGGGAGCGCGAATATACGGTATCTGGCCGCGAGATCGAGCGGTTGATCGCAATGACCGATTTGGACAACGAATACGCGCTGCGAAGGCTGCATCGGAAGCTGGAGCGTATGGGCGTGAACAAAAAGTTGAAACAGCTTGGCGCGCAGGATGGCGACACGGTCCGAATCCGACAAATCGAGTTTGAGTATCAGGATGAAGATGCCGAAATCTAAGGTTTCAAGAATCGTTGTTAAAGTAGGGAGCAGCACACTTACGGACGCCGATGGGCGTATTGACCGTTCAGCGATTGCTAATCTTGCCGATCAGCTTGCGGCGCAGTATCACGCGGGCGCACAGGTTGTATTGGTCACTTCGGGCGCAATTCGCGCGGGCATGGAGCGGCTTAATATGAAGTCGCGGCCAAAGAGTATACCTGATAAACAGGCCGCGGCGGCGGTAGGGCAGGGGCTGCTTCTTCATACATATACCGAGTTGCTAGATGGCTGCGGCGTCACGGCGGCGCAGGTGTTGTTGACACGGGATGACTTCAGCGACCGCCGTCGATATCTCAACGCTCGCAATACGCTCAACACGCTTCTCTCGCTGGGGACGATACCGATTATCAACGAGAACGACACGGTTGCGACAGAGGAGATTAAATTCGGCGATAACGATACCTTGGCGGCGTTGGTGGCCGCCGCTATCGGCGCGGACCTTCTCATTCTCCTTTCGGACGTGCCCGGGCTATATGACATGCGGCCAAAATCTCCACGAAAAGGGGAGATAATTCCCCAAGTCAAGCATATTGGCCGCGATATAATCGCCATGGCTGGTGGAACTAGTGGTAATGCCGGATCAGGCGGCATGAAGACCAAAATAGAAGCAGCTCGAATAGCTATGCGCAGCGGTGTGGCAATGGTCATCGCGGATGGACGCGGATTTGGAGTCATCCAGGACGTAGTTTCCGGCAAATCCATTGGAACACGTTTTATTGCCGATGAGTCTTCTCTTAATAGCAGAAAACGCTGGGTTGCCTTCGGTATGCCCGTGCGAGGAACCGTATTGGTAAATGACGGCGCCAGGGAAATGCTTATTGAGAAAGGCAAAAGCCTGCTTGCGGCGGGCGTAATCGAAACAGTTGGGAATTTCAAATCCGGCGATCTTGTCGCAATATCCGATGAGCGGAAAGCGTGTTTTGGACGGGGGTTCGTGAACTATAACGCTCATGAATTACGTCAAATAATGGGGAAGCGAAGCGATGAGATCGAAGCCGTCCTCGGATATAAAGATTTCGACGAAGTGATACACAGAGATAATATGGTAATGGGAGTTTGATATGGCGATTTTAGCCGGTTCTGAAGTCGAACAAAAAGCGCGTTTGGCGCATGAGGCGTCGAGAAAGCTGGCGTCAACATCGACAGGCGTGAAAAACGCGGCTTTAGTGGAGATGGCTGACGCGCTGCTCAGTGAGAGTAAATCGCTGTCAGTTGCGAATAAGATCGATGTGGCAAAGGCTCGTGAGAAGGGCATTTCTGACTCAATGATAGACCGCCTTACGCTCGATGACAAGAGAATCGAGGGTATGGCGGAAGGTCTTAGGATTATCGCCGCGCTGCCTGATCCAATCGGCGAAGTGATAAGCGGCTGGCAGAGGCCAAATGGTTTGAAAATCCGAAAGGTCCGTGTGCCGCTTGGCGTTATCGGGATCATTTATGAATCCAGGCCGAATGTAACGGCTGACGCGGCCGGGTTGTGCTTGAAGGCCGGCAACGCCTGTGTTCTTAGAGGCGGAACTGACGCTATCAACTCTAATAAAGCAATTGCCGATGTATTGATGCAAGCTGCCGCGAATGCAGGCGTTCCTGAGGGCGCGATACAGCTTATCGAGACGACCGATAGGACCGCCGCGAACGAGTTGATGCGGATGGACAAGTACGTGGACGCGCTTGTGCCTCGCGGCGGAGTCAGCCTGGCTCGCGCGGTGGCAGAGAATGCTACCGTTCCGGTTATTTTCGATGGCGGCGGGCTTTGCCATACATTCGTGGAGCGGACCGCGGATCTGAAGATGGCTGAGGAAATTGCATTCAACGCTAAAGCGCAAAGATGCAGCGTGTGTAACGCAATGGAGACGCTTCTCGTGGACGAGCCTGTGGCGGCGCGATTTATCCCGGCCATTTGCGATAGATTGGTCGCGGCAGGCGTGGAAATCAGGGGTTGCGAGAAGACCATGGCAATATATCCCAATACCGTTCCGGCGACAGATGAAGACTGGGACACGGAATATTTAGCGATGATATTATCCATAAGAGTCGTTTCGGGAATCGATGAGGCGATAGAGCATATAACGGAACATGGCACCAGGCACTCCGAAGCTATTGTGACTGCGGACTATAACGCTGCGAAGATGTTCCAGGAGGAGGTTGACGCGGCGTGTGTTTACGTCAATGCCTCCACCAGATTCACGGATGGCTATGAGTTCGGATTCGGCGCGGAAATAGGTATAAGCAATCAAAAACTGCACGCCAGAGGTCCGATGGGATTGCATGAAATCACTACTTACAAGTACGTGATTGACGGCAACGGGCAGATTAGGAGCTAAACGCTTGGCCGATATTGGCATTTTGGGAGGGACTTTCGACCCCATCCATTACGGGCATCTGATCATCGCCGAAGAATCCCGCCTTAAGTTCGGATTGGAGAAGGTCATCTTTGTTACGGCGGGAGATCCGCCCCATAAGCAGGATTATACCGTATCGGACGCGGAGCACAGATACGCTATGACTGTGTTGGCGACTGAGACTAATCCTTTTTTTGAGTGTTCCCGAATGGAAATCGAGCGTCCCGGCCCATCCTACACTGTCGACACTATCCTAGCGTTCCAGGAAATGGTGGGGCAGGGGACCGGCATCTATCTGATAACCGGGGCCGATGCCGTTCTTGAGATACCGACATGGCATCAACCTGAAAGACTATTGTCGCTGTGCAAATTGATCACCGCCACTCGCCCCGGCTGCGATCTTGCCGAGCTTGAGAAACGGGTTCCGGCGGAATATCTGGAACGCATTATTTTTCTGGAAGTACCGGGAATTTATATTTCATCAACCGACCTTCGCGCGCGGGTTCAGCAATCACGGTCGATCCGCTACATGGTCCCTGATGCCGTGGAACAATACGTCGCTAGACGTCAGCTTTATAGGTAGAGGCACGTGGCAAAACAACAGAATGGAAATCGGAGCCGATTAAAATCTCTGCTTACTATAGTCCTGATTGGGCTTGTTGGCGCAATAATTGGAGCCGTGTGCGGTATGTTGGCCGGGCGTTTATCGAAACAGATGAGCATGTCTCCGGCGCAATTCTTGGCGCCTCCGTTTGAAGGCCGCAAACAAATCTACATCCTGGCTCTGGGAGAAGACAACACCGGGACGAAGTCGAAGGACATCCATGGGCGGTCGGACACGGTCTTGGTGGCGGCGGTAGATTTGGACAAGAAACAAATAAACGCTATTTCGATCCCGCGTGACACCCGCTGTATTATTCCCGGACGTGATAGCTACGACAAGATAAATGCCGCTTATGCCATTGGAGGACCGGAACTCAGCCGCCAGACGGCGGAAGGGCTGCTGGGTATACCTATTCAGTATTACATTAAAACAAACATCGGGGGGCTGAAAAGTACCGTCGATTCAGTCGGCGGAGTGGAGATCGATATTGAGAAGAATATGCATTATCGCGATAGGCGGGGCGGTCTCAATATTAATCTGAGAAAAGGTTACCGGCATCTGAATGGCGATCAGGCGCTGCAATATGTGCGGTTTCGGCACGATGTTATGGGCGATATTACACGCATACAGAGGCAGCAGAAGTTTCTGAGAGCCATAGCGCGGCGGATGTTTGCGAAAGAGAACCTGACGAAGCTGCCGTCGATTATCGAAGGGATAAAGGCCAATGTGGAAACCAATATGTCCGATAAGGATCTGCTGTATTTGGCAAAGTTGGCCCGACATGTCCAGCCGGATGAGATTCAGATGGAAACTTTGCCCGGGGCGCCGGAAAACATCGATGGGATCAGCTATTGGGTTCATGATACTGCCAAAGCACAGCTAATGGTTGATACTCTACTTAGGTTTTTGCCGCCGCCCGACCTGAAGCCGAGTGTGGAAGTTCTCAATGGAACCGGTATTCAAGGAGCAGCAGCCAAAATAGCGGAGAGGTTGACGCAATCAGGATACCAGGTGATGTCGACAGGCAATGCGAAGGATTCAAATCTAGATACTTCGGAAGTCCGCACTCGCATTGGGATTACCGATGAAGTCCGCCAGTTGTCCACCTTGTTGTATAGTATAAGAATTGTGGAAATACATAGACAAAGCGATACAGATACTGACGTAACGGTTATTGTAGGAAAGGATATAGGTCTTTAGGAAAAACATCAATGCGAAAGATGACTACAGAGCAGAAGCTCAAAGTGATAACTAAAGCAGCGACGGATAAGAAGGCGGAAGATATTCAAACGCTCGACCTCCAAGGGCGTACGCTAATCGCCGATTATTTCGTTGTTTGCTCCGGCAACTCCGACGTTCATATCAAGGCCATTGTGGATGGGATTCTCGATAAACTTGGGGATCGCGGAATGAAGCATCCGAGGGTTGAAGGATACGCTCAAAGCAAGTGGGTTTTAATAGATGCCGGTGATGTAGTGGCGCATATATTTGCTTCAGATGAACGCGAATTCTATGACCTGGAGGCTATGTGGAGGAACGTTGAAGCCACACTGGAAGCTGAAAGACCTGCAATTTCAGAGAATACGGAATGAACTCATCTGACGACAACCTGCAGCGGCGCGCCGCTGTTGACAAGTTGCTTACTATGGCAAACGCGCACCGCGTCCGTGGAGACTTATTAGCCGCCGAGGATGCTTGTCGCGAAGCGTTGGCGATCGAGCCGGAAAACCTCAGGACCGGCGAAATGCTGGGTGATATTCTATATGCTCTTGGAAAGCTTCAGGATGCAATGCGACAATACCATTCGCTTATGGAGCAGGATAGCAGCTTTGCCAACGCTGAAAGAAAATACGCGAAAGTGGCGTTGGAGATTGCTGAGCTTGAGCGGGAAAAGCAGACTGTTAAAGATTTTATTGATAAACCTGATCATAGTTCTGCGCGCCGGAACGCAAATATAGCCTTGATACTCTCATTTGCCGCCCCCGGTATAGGGCAAATATATAATGGCGAGTTGATAAAAGGAGCTATCTTATTCGGTTCATTCCTACTGTCAGTAATCGTCATAGCGCTATCCTCAAGCACAAGTTTGTTCATAAAACAGGTTTTCACTATCCTCTTTACCGCCGGTTCGTCTGATGACGCAGCGCCAATATCCGCACAGTGGCCAAGCATCTGGCTCATGCTTTTCCTTGGTATAGGAGCGTTTTCATACTTGGCCTCTATCATTGATATTGCGGTCACTGCTTCCAGGCATAAGCGAGCTGAGGAAAAGAAAGCCGGCAAATCATAAGCTCGTATTCAAGCGCTTCATCAAACGGGTAGGATGGTTTCGGCATGAAAATGCCCAAAACACCGGTTTTGCGCAAAATCCTGGAGGACGACAAATGCCAACGGATGAAAGCGTGGTTCGGGATGATGATCTGGTTCAACTGGAGCCTGGTGAAGCCCAGCGGCTATTAAGCGCGCCTAATGTCCGTGAAGCTCTGCTGTACGAACAATTGTCTTCCGGTCGCGCAAGATGCGGCATCTGTCTGCGCCGGTGTAATATCCCCGAAGGCAAAGCCGGATATTGTATGACGATCATCAACGTTGGCGGGAAGCTCTACACCACCATTTATGGGGTCGTCTCCGCCGCGCACGCGGATCCTATTGAGAAGAAACCCGTTTATCACTACAAGCCCGGCAGCGTGTGCTTTTCAGTTGGAAGCCTTGGCTGTAATTTCCGCTGCATTTTCTGCCAAAATTGGGAGATTGCATTTGCCGACGCGGTGTCTCCAGTTGGTTTTTGCGAGTATAGCTTCGGACCGGAGCAACTCGTGCAGAGGGCAATTGATACAGGCAGCCAGGGCGTTGCATGGACCTATAATGAGCCGGGTATTTGGCTCAATTATACCCTCGACAGCGCCAAGTTGGCCAAACAAGCCGGTCTCTACACTTGCTATGTCACAAATGGTTACGTTACCCCCGAACACCTCGATATGATCGGTCCCTATTTGGACATCTATCGCGTGGACATCAAGAGCATGGCCGACGAATTCTACAGGAAACTCATCAAGGTTCCCAGCGTGAAAGGCATCCTCGAAAGCGCTGCTATGGCGAAAAGCAAGTGGAATATGCATGTCGAGTGCGTGACCAACGTGATTCCAGGCTGGAACGACAGCGAGGAGAATATACGCGGGATTGCGTCGTGGATCGTTGAGAATCTGGGAGAACTGACGCCGTGGCACGTCACTAGATTTTTCCCGTACGCGCAAATGCAGGACGTTCCGCCGACTCCGATCGAAACCCTGAAAATGGCGAAGAGGGTGGGGGAGGAGTGTGGGCTGAAGTTCGTCTACCTGGGCAATGTTCGGACGGATGAGGGTGAGAATACTTACTGTCCATCTTGTGGGAAGTTGGTCGTTGAGCGATCCGGCTACTCGACGCGCATCGCTGCCGTCACTGACGATGGTAAGTGCGCGTATGACAGCGCGGAACTAAACATTGTGATACGATAAAAAGCCAATTGATTTCCAATCCGCTCAATGTTATCATATCTATGGAATATGTCATCATGGAGGATGCCCATGGTAAGAACCATTATTCAACTGACGGAAGACCAGGCAAAACGGCTGAAGGAACGGGCAAGGAAACAGAGAGTATCTGTTTCCGAACTTGTTCGCGAAGGCGTGGATATGGTCCTTAAGTTAGGAATATCTGACGAAGAGCTTCGCAGACGCGCCAAGGAAGCGGTAGGTTTCATAAGGGACGTGCCGGACTTGTCAGTAAATCACGACAAGTACCTTGCTGAAGCTTACGCTGAAAAGGCGTCGGAATGAGCGTTTACATAGACACTTCTGCCTTCCTTGCTATTTTCAACTCCGAAGACCAACGGCATGAAGCTGCTGTGAGAACCTGGTTGAGGCTGATAGACGATCAGGAACTCATTGTTACAGCTAACTATGTTGTTGTCGAGACTACCGCCTTACTGCAAAGCAGGCATGGTATTCCCGCGGTGCGCCGTCTCGCTGAAGAGATGCTGCCAGTCGTACTCATCGAATGGGTCGACCCATCGACTCATACTGCAGCGATGTCCGCTGTTCTAGCATCGTCCGGTAATCGAAGCGCAAGTTTTGTGGATTGTATAAGTTTCGAGATCATTCGTAAGAGCCATATTGCGAACGTCTTTGCGTATGATCGACATTTCAAAAACCGCGGGTTTGATGTGATAGGGGAATCGTTGTGAACACTAGTCAAACGATTTTTATAGCGAATGACGAACACACCGCGCCGCAGTAGCCGCATAGAATGCACTTCGATCTATCTACAACCGCCATGCCATTGGAGACGCTCAGAGCGCCGGAGTCGCATCTCTCCACACAGGTTCCGCATCCTTTGCAGTGGTCTTCGATAAGGATTTGCTTTGCATAAGAGCCCAGCCTCTCGCTCATTTCCGTTGAGACCGTTCGACCAGTCAATATGGCGGCATTCATTAGAAGCTCGTCTTTTCTCTGAATTCCCACCGCGATAGAGTCGATTTCTGGAATATTAGCCAGGAATTTCAACGCTTGCTCGGCGCGTTTGTGCAGCATACCTCCTCCGAACGGCTTCATGGCAAATATCCCTTTGCCGCGCTCATGGGCTATGCGTATCTGTTCCAGCATCTCATCTCGCGAGCCGTGCAGGATACCGACTGCGTCGATGTTGACCAGAGGGTGGATCGCGTCAATATCATCATCGGTCGCTATCGCCCGCATGACTTCAACTGAGTGCGTGGATATGCCCGCAGCTTTGATTAGCCCCTCTTCCTTTGCTTTTAGCAGACACTTGTACGCGTCGCGCCTGTCTCTCAGGGAATCGAGGCTATTTGTAGCGTGTTCCATGAAGATATCGACGCAGTCAACGTCTAATTCCGCAAGGCAAAACTCCAATTCGCGCCGCATTGCGTCATAGTCGCGAGCAAATGACTTGCTGCAGACAACTATGTGCTCATCAGTTTGTTTGATCAGTTCTCTGATGTAGGAGTAAGAACGATATGTATGCCCTGTGTCGATGAAGTTTACTCCAAGGTCGTAAGCATCCATAAGCAGTCGAACGCCCTTGTCTAGTTCGAGGTTTGCCTGCAATGGACTGATCGTTAAGGAGCCGAAGCAAAGTCGAGACACATGCAATCCGGTCCGACCCAGCGCAACCTTGGATAACATAGTGGTACCTCTCGAGTCTCCCGGCGCCATGGAGTGTGATTATTGGTATTATACAGCTTTAAGACTGCTATAAGAAGCGCGCTATGAATAAGGTGGGGGAGAGATGTAAGATGACCTGCGTAAGAATGTTAACATAAGATATATTATCGGACGTTCGATCTTGTACAAGCCAAAGCGGCAGGACACATTGCCTACCGCCTCTCTATTTCCAGTATTCTATTAACAATAAGCAATCAAGGCGAGAATCTCTACGCAGCCTCTTCGCTCTGCCTACGTTTTATTAGAGCCTGTTCCAAGTTCTGTATTTTCTCGTATGCGTCCGAAATCATGCCTTGCACATCTTTTACAATTGGCCCGGCTGCGCTGTGAGTTTTCATATACCAAGTCACGGCGACCGAAACCAATGTGACTCCGGCTGTAGTTCCCAAAATAATCGCCCACGTTTTACGGTTTCCCACTAGTCGTCTCCTTGATTCTTATAGTTCAAACCGCTTTTCGCCGTCGCCTCCACCGTCGAGTGAATCGAAAATTCTCTTAACAAACGATAGGAGTTCCATTGGGTTGAATGGCTTTGTCAGGTAGCAGTCAACGCCGGATTGCCAGCCTTTGAACACGTCCGCGTCCTGAGCCTTGGCCGTGAGCATTATCACAGGTATGTCACGAGTGGACGGATTGCGTCGCATGTTTTGCAATACCTCAAAACCGTCCATATAAGGCATCATGACATCCAGAACGACCAAATCCGGCCGCTCGTCTTCGACCTTCTGCAAGGCTTCTTTACCGTCGTTTGCGGTAACTACTTCATAGCCCTGTCGCTCAAGATTAACCTGGACAAGCCTGACTATATGTTTTTCGTCATCAACCGCTAATATTTTCCTAGGCACGTGGGTCGCCTCCCTTAAAGAGCTATCGTGGTCAGTATATCACGCCGCTGAGTTCACTGTCAACGAAATCGCGCCGGCCATTCTTGTTCCATGCATCCGCGCTATATTTGCAGCGGACAAGCGTACTTGCTAATTCAGACTCTTCATCTGTAAGGTCCATCAGATGCAATGAAACCCGTAAGTTACGTACGATTGCTTTGCAAATCGAGCGCGTGATCGTATCTCTGTCAGCGTAATGCGCAACACAGACTCCACTCATACTCGGGCAACCCCCGACGAAAGCATTAACATTATCGGCATCCGGAGCTTCCAGTATAAGGGAGTTTTGCTGAAGAACGCTTTGTTCCGCTCGGAGTTGCGCGCAGCCGAATATTTTACGGCCGTGTAAAGCCACTTCAAACCTAGCCTTTAAATCAAAGCAATTCGCCGCCGAAACCATTTCCAGGCGGTCTGAAGCCGTCGAAAACGGCTTTACGGGAACGCCAACCTCAGTCAACGCCTCGGTGACGGCTCTGCTGAGACCAGCGTAGGATTCTTCAACGGACGCGCCGCCATGTTCTTTGACGACGCTGAAGGTCTGGTCTGTTCCATGAAGAACCGCGCGGCCTCCGGTCGGCCTGCGGACAATCGATATTCCATTAGTTTTGCAGTAACCGGTGTCTATTGAACCATCCGGTTTTTGAAACCGACCGAGGCTTATTGATGGCCGATTCCAGAGGTAAAATCTAATTGTTGGAGGGCTTTTGCCTGCACAAAAGGACTTGAAGATGGCTTCGTCAACAGCCATGTTCCAATATGGATCGCCGCATCCGTGCTCGATCAGTCGCCAGGTGGAGTCCATCGCACATCCAATCTTCTTGCCGCCAGAGCCTCGTCGAGCCTGCCGACTGATGCCTCATGCGGAGCGTTTTTTACTATATCCGGGTCCCCTATTGATTCTTTGTCTATTTGAAGGAGCGCGTCAATGAAAGCGTTTAGTGTCTCCAGACTCTCCGTCTCAACAGGTTCGATCATAAGGGCTTCTTCGACAATCAGGGGAAAGTATATCGTCGGAGGGTGGAAACCGTAATCGATAATTCTCTTAGCGATGTCCAGAGCACGAACACCATGCGCCTTTTGACGCCTGGCGGACGCGACGAATTCGTGCATACATTGAGATCCATAAGGAACATCATAAGCGTTAAGCAGCCTATTACGGACATAGTTGGCGTTTAGGACGGCGGTTTCGCTTACAGCTTTTAGACCATCGGGTCCGAGCGAGAGAATATAAGCGAGGGCGCGTACAAGTATGTTAAAGTTTCCGTAAAAACTATGGACTCTTCCTATGCTCTGTGGCTTGTCGTAATTGAGCTTATAATAACCATCAGTTTCCTCAATAACAGGGGCCGGCAGGAATGGCTTGAGGAATTCCTTGACTCCGACAGGCCCTGCGCCTGGCCCGCCGCCGCCGTGTGGAGTGGAGAAGGTTTTGTGTAAATTGAAGTGCATTACATCGAAGCCCATATCACCGGGGCGAGCTTTACCTAGAATCGCGTTCATGTTCGCGCCGTCGCAGTACATCAATGCGCCGCAGCCATGAATCATGTCCGAAATCTCCAAAATCTCATCTTCGAAGAGTCCTAGGGTGTTTGGATTGGTCAGCATGATCGCTGCGACATGTGGGCCAATTAGCTCCTTAAGCTTTGCCGTATCTACGGTTCCTCTTTCGTTCGAGGGTACCCGTGAAATCTGATAACCGCAGCGGGCGGCGGTAGCGGGGTTCGTGCCATGTGCGGAGTCAGGGATGATGACCATTTGCCGTGACCGGTCCCCTACCCTCTCGTGATATGCGCGGATCATCAGCATACCGGTCAGCTCGCCCAATGCGCCTGCCGCGGGTTGTAATGTTACCGCATCCATGCCGCCAATTTCCGCAAGTATTACGCTTAATGTATACATAAGCTCCAATGCGCCCTGGCAGGTATCTTCAGGCTGTAAGGGATGTATCGCTTCAAATCCCGGTAGTCGAGCTATACGCTCGTTGATCTTTGGATTGTACTTCATCGTACACGAGCCAAGAGGATATAAGCCGGTGTCTATGCTAAAGTTTTTCTGAGATAGTTGTACAAAGTGGCGCACGACATCTACCTCGCTGACCTCAGGCAGTGGCAAGTCATTGCGGAGAATATCCTCCGGTAATAGGTCGTTTGTGTCTATTTCCGAGACATCAGATATAGGGAGTAAAACACCTTTGCGGTCTGGCGCCGAAAGCTCAAATATGAGCGGCTCTGGTTTGTTTACGAACATAGCTCTTTATCACCGACATAAGATGATCGATCTCCTGCCTCGTCCGCTTCTCTGTGACGGCGAACATAAGACAGTTGGAAAGCTCAGGATAATACTGCCCAAGAGATAATCCGCCGAGTATGCCTTTGTCCAGCAATTCGGCGTTCAACTCATCAGGCGAAATAGATGTTCTAATGACGAATTCCTTGAAGAACGGCGCATTCCAGACAGGCTCTATTCCTGGGAGTAACAACAATTGTCTATAAGCGTAATGTGCCTTTTTGAAACATAGATCGGCTACTTGGGCAAGGCCATTTTTGCCTAACGCGGATAAATAGACCGCCGCGGCCACGGCCATGAGCGCCTGGTTAGTGCAGATGTTGGATGTAGCGCGCTCACGGCGGATGTGCTGCTCCCGCGTTTGCAGCGTCAGGACGAAACCGCGATGTCCTTGGGAATCCTGCGTTTGACCGACGAGCCGGCCAGGGAGGCTCCACACATGCTTATTTAGCGTTGCAAAAAGACCGAGCAATGGACCACCAAATGCAGGTGGAATTCCAAGCGACTGCCCCTCCCCTGTTACTATGTCCGCGCCGTATTCGCCCGGCGGTGTTAGCATTCCAAGGGAGATCGGGTCAACGCTTACTACGAACATCGCGCCTTTGGATTTTGCGATTGCGCCTATCTCTCGCGCAGGCTCGATATTTCCAAAGAAGTTGGGCTGTTGAAGAAGAACCGCGCCCGTGGACTCAGTTACAGCAGATGATAACGCATCCAAATCGGTTAGCCCATCTTTATAAGTAGCTTCTCTTATTCGCAATCCCATTCCGGAAAT
>JAUSEB010000067.1 GCA_030650495.1 Armatimonadota bacterium
GCAATGTAGAAAGGCCGAAAGAATAGTTATACAGCTTGCAATGAATGGCAGATTCTTATGCTTAGGCTCGTTCTTTGGAGCCGAAGTTACGTAACTTAGTTCGGCTTCGGCTTCAAAATACAAGCCGAAGCATCTGAAGGTTGCTTTGAAAGGGAGATTTGTTGTTTGCGATACGTTAGATACTCCACAAGTGATAGCGTTGGATATGGGCGGCTGGACGGTGACGCGGTTATTCCGCTCGCTACCGACTTCCTCGTGTCCACGGAGGAAACGAGCGATAGATTCCCGCTTGAAGAAGTAGAGCTTCTGGCTCCGGTCTTGCCTCCCAACATACTTGCAATTGGGCTTAACTATCGCGCCCATGCAAAAGAGACAAATGCAGAATATCCCAAAGCCCCGGTCTTGTTTATAAAAGCCAACACGAGCGTTATCGGGCCGGGAGAGCGGATAGTTTTGCCTAAACTCGCTCCCGATGAAGTTGACTATGAGGCCGAATTGGCGGTCGTGATAGGCAAAGCAGCGAGGAATGTTAGTCCCGAAGACGCGCTGGACTACGTGTTTGGCTACACTTGCGCGAATGATGTGAGCGCCCGCGACGCGCAGCTTCGTATCGACAAGCAGTGGGCGAGAGGGAAATCGTTCGACACGTTCTGCCCGCTCGGACCCTGGATCGAAACGGATTTTGACCCCGCCAACGCGACGGTCATCTGCCGTTTGAACGGCAAAGTCATGCAGGACTCAAATACCAGCGACCTCATCTTCTCAGCGCCTGAGCTTATAAGCTATTTGTCGCATTGTATGACTATTTTACCGGGGACAGTCATCATAACAGGCACTCCCGGCGGAGTTGGTTTCACAAGAAAGCCTCCGGTGTTCCTACGGCCCGGAGACACCGTGGAAATCGAAATCGGCGGTGTAGGCGTGTTAACGAATCCTGTTGTATAGGGGGATAAATATGAGTAATAAGGTAATAATGGCGCTGGGACTATTCATAGTTATTTCAGCCTTCGGAATGGCGCAGCCGTCCGCGGCGGAATCGATGAAAGGAACTAAGAACAAAATGCCGGACAAATCTTTCTTGCAGGACTGCGTATTTGTCAGCGTCGATTTTCAACAGGACAAGAGGGTACATCGGAAGAAAATCCCGCCGGAGTGGAAGAAAAACGGCTGGACTTTAGAAGACACAAACGCCGCTACGGATTTTCTTTTTGACATAGCTTTGCCGAACGCGCGTAGAGTCGCCGATTCGTTCCGCGAGATGAAAAAACCGTTGATATTCATATACTGGGGCTATCAGTTCAAAGACGGCATGGACCTCGCGCCCGCCGTCCGGCAGAACTTCATGCGGCAATTTGGAACCGACGTCGGCAAATGGCCGCATCATATAAGCTTGGACTACTCACGTCCGGCGGAAATTCTTGGCGTGAAAGAAGGGGAATACTCGATTGCAAAGACCGACTGGAACGCTTTCAGTTCCTCGAACATAAACTTCATCCTTCAGAATCTGGGGGCTAAGAATCTGGTATTCGTCGGCGGCCACAGCGGGGCTTGCCTGCGCCAGACCGCCGAGGCCGCCAAGAAGCTGGGCTACAAAATCCTTTGTATCGAGGATGGAACGTCGAACGCCGTGGAGTCAAGCCGGAAGAAGGATTTGGAAGCCACCGGATACGATTACATCATCACAACGGACGAGTTTCTAAAGCTGGCAAAATCGTGAGTCGAGGGAGTCGAGGGAAGACCCCACCCCAGCCCTCCCCAAAAAGGAGAGGGAGTTTGGAGCCTTCGGCGCCAGCATCGGCAGCAGGCTACCGATGCAACAAGATTGAAGCTGTCAGCTGTCAGCTGACAGCTGACAGCTTCAACCAACCCTCAACCCTTCCCCGCCGCCTACGTTTTCTGCTCCGGTGGGTATTCTGGTATAACATCGAACTTGTGTGGCTGGCCTGGCGGTTTCCACGCAAATTGCAGGACGAAGCCGCGCTTGATCCTATCGCTGATGAGCGCCGCCGCGAAGCGCATCTCGCTTTGGCTGAAACAACTGCTATCTGCGCCAGAGTCTGCGCCGACTGCGGAAGATGCTGCTTTGAAGAAGTTGATAGGTTCACTCCCTTTGACCAAATCGTCCGCCGGAACACCGATATTCCGGCTCCATCGGGAAACCTTCGCATCTACTCTCTGCCATGGATGGTCTGGAACGCCATCGCGCACGGTTTTCAGCGGCTGTTTAGGCTAAACCGCCACAGGACGCCTCCGCCCTGCCGCTATCTTTCGTCCGAAGGATGCAGCCTGCCAAGGGAAGACCGGCCTATGATATGCGTGTCGTGGTTCTGCCCCCGGTCAGCCCTTGCGATGGACCGCGCCGCAATGGACGCCGCCGAGTCGCCGCTTTGCGTGATCGAAAGTTTACACAGAGAAGCCCTGCGGTCTACAAAGCGTAAATAGTTTTAATGGCTCCAGTCTTGATGGCCCCGGACATCTATGTCCGGGGCCAAATTCCCGGGACTTCCAAGTCCCATCACTTTCGAATCGCGAAGATTGAAAGGAATGAGAAGCATGGAAAGCCGTATCGCAAAAGAACTGAAATTGCGTTACTTGCCGGTGGCGGTTATCTTTACCGATGAAAAACCGGAAGGCGCTTTGCAATTTCAAGAAGGACGTTGGGGATGTGTTGTCTCGATGCTTGCCGCCGCTTCCAAGGGTAAGACCGCATGTTTTGATCGCAAGACTTTCGGCTGCGGAGGCGGTCAAGTCGGACTCTGTTTCGGCGACGCATACGCCGAGTTTCCAGGCGGCATCGAATACTTTCTGTCCACGGGCAGGGGAGAAGGTCATCGAGAAGGTGAAGCCTATAAGAAAACACCGGAATTGGCGAAAGCGTTTATAGATCAGCTTCCGATAACCGATATTCCTTACAAGTATGTCGTGTTCAAACCTTTGGAGCAAGTTGACCCGGACGAGGAGAAGCCGGAGCTAGTGGTCTTTTTCGCAACGCCGGACCAGTTGTCCGCGCTGGTGGTTCTGGCCAACTTTGGACGAGCTGCCAACAGTGTGACGATGCCGTTCAGCGCCGGATGCCATTCCATTTGCCTCATACCTTACCACGAGTCGCTGCAGGCAGAGCCGAAAGCCGTGGTTGGAATGACCGACATTTCCGCAAGACCGTATGTGGACCCGAATACGCTTTCATTCACTGTTCCATACAGCATGTTCGTCGAGATGGAGGAGAACATCCCCGGCAGTTTCCTCGAAAAAGAGTCATGGCATAAAGTCCGGGAGCGGATTCCAAATCCGTAATAATTTACCCCGCCTGCTTGCCATAGCTGGTCATATTCTTGGGAATAACACTCCCCGGAGGTGATGAGAATGACGCGCGAAGAAATTTACCGCGAGATCGAAGATACTATGGGTATGGTCCCTACACTGTTCAAGTATGTTCCCGATCAGTATTTGGAGCAGGAATGGAACTCCTGGAAGAACTCGATGACGGCGGAGAAGGCAATTCCTAATAAGTGGCAGGCGCTTATCGGCTTGGGAATGCAGGCCGCCGTCAGCGACAAGTACGGAATCTTCTGGTGCGCGCAGGCCGCTAGGATGTCCGGCGCGACGGAAGAAGAAATAAGAGAAGTTGCCTATATGGCGAGAATGGACATGGGATGGGGGCCTTACGTGCGCGCGAACCAAATGGATTTTGAGGAATTCAAGCGCGAAGTAACCCAGATTATGGAGCACATGAAATCGCAAGGGAAGTTCGAAGCGGAACGTATACGAGAGAAAGTTTCCATGTAGTAGGTGTGGTGTTTCGGGAATCTTGTTCCCGAAACCTAAGTCCGTATCGGGAATAAAGTTCCTGATACACCGGTCAAACTGTTTAACCTGGTCGGGCGTGATCTTCATAGGTCACGCCCGATTTGGTTTTTCGGGCAGGAAACTACATAATCATCGCCGCAATGAATATTATGTAAGCAGGCAAGTGACATAGCCCGGTTGCAATGAATTTATTTGGAGCTAAGATAACTGGTGATGAGAAAAACTATAAGAGCGCTGACGCTGGGGAGCTTGATGCTCATTTTGGCCGCCGGACTAGCGCAGCCATCCGTGAAAGATACGATAGAAAGCACAAAGAATAAAATGCCTGAAAGGGCGCAAACAGGAGTTATCGGAATGAAGGCAATCGTTTCCGTCGAGTGGGAAAAGGGTCCGTTGAAGGGTTCGATCGAAGTTCGGAATGGCAAACTTGAGAGCTTGAAGACCGCAAGAGGAGCCGGCAAGGTCAAGGCAAATGAATTTGCCTGCGCATCGGCTGCCGGATGCCGTTTTGATATTGAAATGGGGCATGTAAATATCTCCCACTCTGCGAATCCGACGGTCGTTTCAATAACCTCTGATAAAGGCTCTTTCAGCTTTCTTGTCCGCGATGTTATGAGTGAATGTCCCATTTTCATTCCTCAGTTTGGCGTCGCGGTAACTACGGTTGATGACCTTCGCTCATATAAAGAGATAGCTGATGCGATAAAAGGCCGGGGAGGGCAGACGCGCCTTCAGCAGATAGAAAGCGAGCCGGAGGAGAGTTTCGAGGAATCCGCCGCGCATACGCGCAAGCAGCGAGTTCCGACATGGCTGGGCTTGAGCAGGGACATGCGGATTTTTGAAGTCAGCTCAACGGAACTGGCGTTTACTATTATGCCGCGATCTCATGGCTATCGCGTGCCATGGCCCGAAGGCGGCCATGTAAGCTACATCTACTATATCGGGCGCGGCGCCGGCTGCTCCGAGAGCCTGGTCAGAAGGCTTGAGGAGGGCGTTTTACCTATATTGCGCGGGAAGATCACGGATGACGATGTTGTTTACAACATGACCGCGTTTGTGGTACCTGAGACGTCCAAGCTGACGTCGGATTCCCTTCGTGGAACGCATTACCTTGTGGCTGATGGCCATGGCTACGGTCACATGTTCACTGAGAAGCAGCAGGCGGAGTACGACGCGCTTGCCCCAGGAGAGATAAACCGTGACGAGGAGACGGTCCTGTTTATGCGCTATGAAGCGGTCAACACCGGTTCCGCTCCCCGTTATGCATGGTTTAAAACTTTGCGGCCAGAAGGCAAGATCAAGTTCAAATTTGAAGGAGAAAGCGGCTTGGGCGTACTTGGAGATGATACTATATATGCCGCGTGTAGATTGAACGGCGCTCCGGTTCCAAAGGAGGAAACCGCCGTCTTGCTCGCGCCCGGCAAGAGCGCCGTTTTTGAGATGCTGATCCCTCACAGTTCGATCAACCGGGATAGAGCCGCGAAGCTGGCTAAGCAGGATTTCGAGGCGCGGCGCTCCGAATGCCGCAAGTTTTGGGAGGAAAAGCTGGCCTCCGCCGCCAAAATACACCTGCCTGATAAGCGTATGAACGAGATGGTTCAGGCCGGCCTGCTGCATCTGGACATCATCGCCTACGGTCTTGAGCCGGACGGCCCGGTTGCCCCGACCATCGGGGTTTACTGCCCGATTGGCTCTGAAAGCTCGCCGATAATCCAGTTCATTGATTCGATGGGCTGGAGCAAATTGGCGGAAAGATCCCTGGAGTATTTCCTGGAAAAGCAGCACGACGACGGCTTTATGCAGAATTTTGGCGGGTATATGCTCGAAACCGGCGCGGCGTTGTGGTCTATGGGCGAGCATTACAGATATACGCGAGATGACGCATGGTTAAAGCGAGTTGCGCCCAAGCTGATTAAGTCCTGCGATTATTTGATAGATTGGCGGAAGCGCAACTTGCGTGAGGAGTTGAAGGGCAGGGGATATGGAATGTTGGAGGGCAAGGTCGCCGACCCCGAAGACCCGTTCCATATCTTCATGCTGAATGGCTATGCGTACCTTGGTTTGAGCCGGGTGGCTGAAATTTTGTCCGAGTCAAATCCCAAGGAGTCCGCCAGATTGGCAAAAGCGGCGGCGGATTTGAAGCAGGACATCAGAAACGCGTTCTTCGAGTCGATGGCGAAATCCCCCGTGGCTCCGCTGGGAGACGGAACGTGGTGTCCGACCTCTCCCCCGTGGGCGGAAGCGGCGGCTCCGGCTGCTTTTCTGATCGATAACGCGAACTGGTTCTCGCATGGAACCGTTGGGACGAGGGATTCCCTGCTAGGCCCGCTTTTCCTTGTTTTTCAGGAGGTTGTCGATCCAAATGAAGACGCCGCGAAATGGCTGATCGACTACCATGCGGAGATTTTCCACATGCGAAACGCGGCGTTCAGCCAGCCATATTACAGCCCTCATCCGCGCATACATTTGCGAATGGGGCAAGTTAAGCCGTTCCTGAAGGCATACTTCAACAGCTTTTCAGGACTTGCTGATAGAGATACTTACACATTCTGGGAGCATATCTTCTTCGTCAGCTCGCACAAGACGCACGAGGAAGGCTGGTTCCTTATGCAAACGCGGTGGATGCTCTATATGGAGGACGGCGAGACACTGAAGCTCCTGCCGGGAGTTCCAAGGGCCTGGCTGGAGCACGGAAAGCGCATCGAACTTGATAGTGTCGCCACCTATTTCGGCCCAGTGTCGTTAAAAGTAGAATCGCTGCTGGAGCAGGGAGTCATTAGAGCTGAGGTAATTTGCAGTTCCAACCGAAAGCCCAAGCGCATCGCGCTTCGCCTGCCGCACCCGCAGGGGCGAAAAGCTATCGAGGCAATCGGCGGGACGTACGATGCTTCGACTGAGACAGTTACAATCGAGACATTCAAAGGTCGCGCGGACGTGACGCTGAGGTTCTGACAGATAGTTGAAGGTTGAATGTTGAAGGTTTAAGATATCAGAT
>JAUSEB010000075.1 GCA_030650495.1 Armatimonadota bacterium
GCCGACGGACGGCGCGACACGTCATTTCGAGCGAAGCGAGAAATCTGCTTTTAAGCACAATGTATGGTCTCTGAAAAGCAGATTCCTCGTCGTTCCTCCTCGGAATGACGGTTTTTGAACACTCCCAAGAACAAGCCGAAGCATAGGTATTTGATTCACCCTCGCTCAGTTTAGAGTTGAAAGTTGAAAGAGGGATTGTGGCGCCTACGGCGCCAGCTTCGGCAGCAGGCTACCGAAGCAACAACAGGTTTGTTTCGGCATTTGAAATGCCGAAACACCAAGCGGAGCTACCGAAGCAACATCGTTGGTTCCAAAATTAAAGGAGTGGAGAATTTCAGTGAGCGAACATCGTGAGCTTGTCCAGTGGGTCGAGGAAATGGCGCGGTTGTGTCGGCCCGATAAAGTCGTATGGGTCGATGGTTCAGATGAGGAAAAGGAGCGTCTGACGCAGGAGGCTCTGGCGACGGTAGAGGTTATTCCTCTGAACCAGGAGAAACTGCCGGGCTGTGTTTATCATCGCACGGCGGAGAACGATGTCGCGCGGACCGAGGACCTCACGTATATCTGCACTACACTTCGTGAGGACGTGGGGCCGACCAATAACTGGATGTCTCCCGAAGAGGGTTACCGCCGCGCCGGCGAAATTTTCCAGGGCAGCATGAAGGGCAGGACGATGTACGTCATCCCATTCTCGATGGGGCCGGTCGGGTCGCCGTTCAGCAAGATCGGCATGGAGTTGACCGACAGTATATATGTCGTGCTGAATATGCGTATTATGACTCACATCGGCTCGGTCGTTCTCAAACATCTCGGCACGGGCGGCGAGTTCACCAAATGCCTGCACAGCAAGGCCGATCTGGATATTTCCAAACGGCTCATCCTGCATTTCCCTGAGGACAATACGATTTGGAGCGTCGGTTCGGGATACGGCGGGAACGTGCTTCTCGGCAAGAAGTGCCTGGCGCTTCGCATCGCGAGTTATCTCGGCAAGAGCGAAGGCTGGCTGGCCGAGCACATGCTTATTATGGGGGTCGAAGACCCGTCCGGGCGCGTTGAATACGTCGTCGCCGCGTTTCCGAGCGCCTGCGGCAAGACTAATCTGGCGATGCTGGTCCCACCGGAAGGGATGAAGCTCAAAGGGTATCGCATTTGGACCGTTGGCGACGACATCGCCTGGATGCGGATCGACACGGACGGGCGGCTTTGGGCGATAAATCCTGAGACGGGTTTCTTCGGCGTGGCTCCGGGGACGAATTCCAAGACCAATCCCAATATGATGAAGACCATCAGCCGCAACACCATTTACACGAACGTCGTGCTGACGCCCGATGGTTCGGTTTGGTGGGAAGGCGGCGAGGGCGAGCCGCCGGCGGAGGGCACGGATTGGAAGGGCAATACTTGGAAGCCCGATATGGTGGACAAAGACGGCAAGCCGGTCCTTGGCGCGCATCCAAACAGCCGGTTCACCGCGCCGCTGACCCAGTGCCCTTCTCATTCATATCGCACCCAACACCACCACGGCGTGCCGATTTCGGCGATAGTCTTCGGAGGACGCAGAGCGCACTTGGCCCCGCTTGTATATGAATCGTTCGATTGGGAGCATGGGGTGTATGTCGGCGCGACAATGGCGTCGGAGCGAACAGCCGCCGCGTTCGGCAATGTGGGTGAAGTCCGCCGCGACCCGATGGCCATGCTGCCGTTCTGCGGGTATCACATGGGCGATTATTTCGAACACTGGCTCGATATGGGGCAGAGAATGACTCAGCAGCCCAAGATATTCCACGTCAACTGGTTCCGAATGGACGAGGACGGCAATTTCCTCTGGCCGGGATTTGGCGAGAACCTGCGCGTGATAGAGTGGATACTCGACCGCTGCCGGGGCGAAGGCGACGCGCGCAAGACGCCGATCGGCTACGTGCCGACGCCGGACAGCCTCGATCTCACCGGCATGAAGCTCTCGCGGGAGACGCTGAGCAAACTGTTCGCGGTCAGCAGGGATGACTGGTATGAAGAGACCGAGCAGGTTTCCGACTTTTTGGAGCAATTCGGGAACCGGCTTCCCAAGGCCATTTGGGATCAGCACGAAGCGCTGCGGCTGCGGTTGAGGGCGCCGATCTCTATGCTCAAACCGGGGACGGAGCTGCGGTCGCTCGCCACGGAGTTGAACGAGGTGATCGAGCGCGAGAACCCGCACGTTTACGCGATGATGTCCGAGTTGGGCAGGAGGATATATTTCCCCAAGGGCATCCTGAGCCAGAGCGCGGAAGCCAAGGAGAAGGCGAATAGATTTGACGCGACAATCGGCATCGCCCGCGAAAAGGGCAAGCCGATGTTTTTGCCGTCGGTGATGAAGTATATCGATAAGCTCACGCCCGCCGACGCGTTGACCTACGCTCCCGCCACCGGGCGGGCCGATTTGCGCAAGAAGTGGCGCGAGGAATTGCTGGCCAAGAATCCAAGTCTTGCGAGCAAGAGTTTCAGCGCGCCCATAGTGACGAGCGGGGTGACTCACGCGCTGAGTCTGGTCGGCGATCTGTTTGTAGACAAAGGCGATATGGTTCTGCTGCCGGACAAGTTCTGGGAGAACTACGAGCTTCTATTCGGCGTGCGGATGCAGGCGCAGCTTGCGCTTTATCCATTTTTCGACCAGGATGGCGGTTTCAACGTTGAAGGTCTGCGGCAGGCGCTTGCCACGCGTTCAAGCAGCGGAAAGACAATTCTGATTTTGAATTTCCCGAACAACCCGACCGGTTACTCGATCACGAATAGCGAAGCGGAAGCGGTCACTGCTGTTCTTCACGAGGCCGCTGACAACGGCTGCAACCTGGTAGTTGTAACCGATGACGCATACTTCGGTTTATTCTACGAGGAGAATGTGCTGCGGGAGTCGCTATTTGCGCGGATAGCTTCGCTCCACAAGCGCATTCTCGCGGTTAAGGTGGATGGTCCGACCAAGGAGGAGTATGTCTGGGGATTCAGGACGGGTATGTTGACCTTCAGCGCGCGCGCCGCCCTCAGCGATGAAGCTCTCTATGGCGCTTTGGAGAAGAAGGCCGCCGGAGCGATTCGCAGCGCGATCTCCAACTGCTGCCATCCGGCGCAGTCTATTTTGGTGAAGGCAATGGGCGAGGAGTCGTTCCCGGCAGAGCGGCAGGAAAAACGCGCGATACTCGAAGCCAGGGCTAATGCGGTCCACAAAATCCTGAATTCAGCAGAGTTCGCCGATCTGTGGGAGCCATATCCGTTTAACGCGGGATACTTTATGTGCCTCAAGCTCAAAGGGATCGATGCGGAGACGTACCGCAAGCATCTGCTGGAGAAATACGGCGTGGGCGTGATAGCCGATGGTCAGCGCGACATCCGCGTGGCGTTTTCAGCGGTCGAGGAAAACGATCTGGCGTCGCTATATGAAGTAATGGCAACCGCCGCCCGCGAACTGCTCGATGGCGAAGGCTCTGAGTGATGGGTGTTGGGTTAGGAGTTAGGAGTTAGGAGTTAGAAGTTAGAAGTTAGAAGGGGGAGGGAGTAATTCCCCCTCCTTTACACGGCTTGTTTCGGGATTTCCATTCCGCTGCGCTCCATTCAAATCCCGAAACACCGGCAAGTTAGAAGTTAGGACCCCACCCCAGCCCTCCCCTAAAAGGAGAAGGAGTAGCGGCGCCTTTGGCGCCGGCATCGGCAGCAGGCTACCGATGCAACAAGATTATCAGCTGTCAGATGTCAGCTTTCTCTCAACTCTCAACCATTTCCGCGATTAAATACCCTTGACCCCTGTTCCGCCTCTTGATATAGTAAGCACGCTGGCTACATCGCGGTTGGGAGTGTTTATGGAGAGAACGTTTATTATGATTAAGCCGGACGGTGTGGAACGCCGTCTGGTTGGAGAAATAATCCGCAGATTCGAGAACAGGGGCTTCGACATAATCGCATTGAAGATGCTAACCATGTCAAGGGACTTGGCGGAGAAACATTATGAAGCCCACAAGGGAAAGCCTTTTTACGCCGCGCTGCTGGAGTTCATAACGTCGGGGCCGGTTGTGGCGATGGTCCTTCAGGCGGAAAACGCCGTTACTCTGGCCCGTCAGATGATGGGCGCTCTTAACCCTCTTGACGCTGCTCCCGGAACAATCAGAGGGGACTTCACAACGGACACACGGAAGAACTTGATTCATGGCGCTGATTGCCCGGAAGCAGCTCGGCGCGAGATAGCTCTTTGGTTCCCGGAATTGGCTCTGGATTCGTGAGATGCGGGGAGAATCTCTCAACATTAAACCGGCTTCGGCTTCAAAGAGGGAGTGTTCAAAAAGTCCCATATACTTGTAGCCTAGGGCCTTGTGCCCGTCAATTCACGCTCAGGTTGAATGCAATATGACGCCCACAAGGGGCTAGGCTACGGTTTTTGAACACTCCCAAGAACAAGCCGAAGCATAGAAATATGGGCGACATTACTAAATTCATACCATAGTTGAAGGTAGGTATCGAATGGAACAATCCCGCGACCCATCTGAAAGACCGGGCTATGGCTTTGCGCTTGCGTCATTGATCGTCAGCATCATCGGACTAGCGTTGTGTTTGGTACCCGGAGTTTCATTGGTGTTTGGCGTCATGGCAATCGCGTTGGGCATGACGGGCCAAAGCGTGGACAAGCGTTCGGGAGCCGATAACGATTCGACGCGAAAAACGGCGGCCTTTGGAGTCATACTTGGTGTGGTAGATTGTATGTTCGGCGCTGCCGGGATTATATATATCATCGGGTTTACTAAGTATACTCCCAGCTAGCCGACGACGGACAGCTTCTATTCGTCGGAAGGCTTTTTGCGCCGATGCAGACTAACACCGGCACATTCAACTTATCTTCGGCTTCAAAGAACAAGCCGAAGCATATAACTCATCGCTCGTTACTCATCGCTCATCGCTGGCTTTTCCTTCCCTCAACCCTCAACCATAAATAATTGACTTCCACCCGCCCTGGTTGTTATTATAGGCAAACTTTGGCCGCTTGCGCCGTATCGGAGGGCGCTGTGGACATCCTGCATTTTGCAGCCTCGGGCGTGTGCCATCAGGCGCCGGAGCGAACGCTTACGGCGGCGGGACATCTTTCGCCGTTATGCGCTCGATGTATGGGAATGTATTTGGGCGTATTATGCTCCCTAGTCTGCCTTGCGGCCACTAGAAGGCTGCGCGCCGAAGGCTTCCCGCATAGAAGCGTGTTGATCGTCCTGTTGGCGCCGATTGCGTTGAACTTCGCGGATGTCGCTTTCTATATAATCCGAGGAGTTGACGCTGGAGGAAACGCCCAGCGGCTTGTATTCGGTTCCTTGCTTGGAGCGGCGGCGGCGCTGCTGGTAAATCCGGCTTGCGCGAGGCTGCTGTCTGTTAAGACAAATATGGAGGCGCCGGTCAGGTCGATGTGGGAAGCCGTGGGAGCCATGGGGCTTTCCGCCATTGTGTCAGCGGCTGCCGGTCTACAGGGTGGAACGGTCACATCGGCTGCCGGAGTGGCAAGCGTGGTGGGATTTCTTCTAGCGCTTACTATTGCAAACCTTGCCGCGTTGACGGCTCTGCTGAAGATTAGCGGGCGAAACTGGTGGCTAACGCCATCAGCCATACTCTTAGCCATGATTCAGGCCGGCTGCGCCGGTGCTGTTCGTCATTGGGTTCTTGTCGTTTAGTTTCGCAAATCAATGCCAGGAGGTTATGAATGGAACAACCCTATGGTCCAGCTATGAAGCCGGGTTACAACCTAGCGCTTGCGTCACTAATTGTAGGAGCCGTTGGATTGCTGTTATCATGCTGCATTCCCGGCCTGCCGTTGATCGCTGGAATAGTGGCTATCGTGCTTGGTGTAATGGGCCAAAGCACGGACAAACGCGCCGGAACCGAAGACAGCTCAACAAAGACAATGGCAATTATTGGCATCGTCCTTGGCGCGATTGGGTTAATGCTTGGCCTCGTCGGGATAATATACTACGTTGTCTTCGCCAGACATTTCATGCATGGAATGCCCGGCCAGCCGCCGTTTCCCGCGCCGCGCATGCCAATGCCCATCCCGCCGAGGTAGTTGACGAATAACCCAACTCTAATGGGTGATAGGCGTTGGGTTGAGAGTTTAGAGAAGGAAGACCTCCCCCGGTTTAGATGTTGGAGGTTAGATGTTAGAGGTTAGAGAAAGCAGATTCCTCGCTTCGCTCGGAATGACGGTTTATTCTAACTTCTCACTCCTAAAATCTATTTGCCAATGCAGAACTCGCTGAAGATTCGATCTATCAGGTCTTCCGCCGCTGTCTCGCCCGTGATTTCGCCAAGTGAGTTTCGGGCGGCCATCAGATCGATGCTGACAAGATCGACCGGCTGCCTGTCATCTACTGTCTGACCGGCGTGGCGCAGGCCGGCAAGAGCCGACTCCATAGCGCGTTTGTGCCTGACATTGCTGACTAAAACGCTATCCGTGGATGACACGGCTCCGCCCAATAAGACCTCCGCAATCCGGTCTTCCAGGGCTTCTATGCCATATCCTGTCAATGCCGAAACCGCCATTATCGCATCGCTCCCAAAACTATTAGACGCTGATTCCAGACATCGTTTCAATTCCGCTTCCGTCAGAAGGTCAACTTTGTTGAGGACAACGAGCGCCGGTTTTCCGGTAAATTTGCGGCGCAACTCGACATCCTCGCCGGTTATAACCTCTTGAGCGTCCAATACCAGCAGGACAACCCCGGCTCTCTCGATTGTCTCCTCGGCTTTTTTTACACCAACCAGCTCAATGGCGTCTTCGGTTTCGCGCAGGCCGGCGGTGTCTATCGCCACAACCGGGATTCCATTTATATTGATCGTCTCCTCTATGGTGTCCCTGGTCGTTCCCGGACTAGGCGTGACGATGGCCCTCGACTGCCGCAGCAGCGCGTTCAGCAGGCTGGACTTGCCGACATTTGGCCGTCCAACTATAGCCAACGCTATACCTTCCCGGTAAATTCGCCCTCTGTCCGCCGTGGAGAGCAGAGTTTCCAGCCTCCGCGATACTTG
>JAUSEB010000078.1 GCA_030650495.1 Armatimonadota bacterium
TCGTTTCATGGCGAAGAAGGCGGAGCGGTGCGAACAACCTGGACATAAACGCGGGGGCTTGACTGGCAAAGGGAGTCCTTTGATCAGCGTAATCAACTCAATATCTTCAGGCGACGGGTTCACCTGATAACCAGCCTCTGACAGAGCTTTACTCAATACAGAGAAAACCACTTCCGGTGTTAATTCGCCAGCCCCCGGTACAGAGCCGTCAAGCCGTCCTTTTACGCGCTTCCGATCCGGGATTTGAATCTCAATGCAGGCGTCCGGCTCCTCGAGTACGATCAAGGTTTCAAATCGCGCGCAGAACGTATTGACCAGTTTTTGCGGCAGCGGAAAAGGCGTGCCAATTTTGAGGATTGAAACCTGCGCGCCCAATTCATGCAGCGCTTGTTGCGCGGTATGGAACGCGACCCCGGAGGCAATAATCCCTACCCTACCGCCGCTATCCGCCTCTACTATATAATTGAGCGGGGAATCGGAAAACTCGTTTGCAATATCAACCAGCTTTTGGTTGAGCTCAATATGCAGCAGGTTGCGGAATTTCGGCGTGGCTGTCCAACGTGGCGGGTCGCGCTGGAATTTGACGGAAGGAATCTCATCATCGGGAGAATCAGCGCCGTCAATTAGCAGGCTCTGCACCGCATGACACAACCGCGTTGTGGGGCGCAAGATGACAGGAATCTTATATCGTTCAGAGAGCTCGAACGCGTCTTTTATCATCGCCCGCGCCTCTGCAGGAGTGGACGGATCGAAGACAGGAACTTTGGCGACAAGAGCCAGTAAACGCGAATCTTGCTCGGTCTGGGATGAGTGGGGACCAGGATCGTCGGCAGAGATAACGATAAATCCGCCCTTCACACCGGTATATGCGGCGCTAAAGAGCGGGTCTGAGGCAACATTCAGCCCTACTTGTTTCATCGTCACAACAGCCCGCAGCCCGGTCCAACTGGCGGCTAGGGCAATTTCGAAAGCGACCTTTTCATTAATAGACCATTCCGTGTAGACCTCCCTCTCAAGGCGTT
>JAUSEB010000102.1 GCA_030650495.1 Armatimonadota bacterium
TACTTTAGCCCCCGTTCCCTCCCTTGTCAACCACGTTGGGTATGGGTTGTCGGTTGATTTAAGCTGACAGCTGACAGCTGACAGCTTAAACCCTTACTCGTTTGACCCACACGCCGCTTCGGGGTAGAATATGCTTGGACGAGTCAGACGCTCGCTGTCCTTTTTAGGATGGAGGAAAGTCCGGGCTCCACAGGGCAAGGCGCTCGCTAACGGCGAGGGTCCTGAGCAATCGGGATACGGAAAGCGCCACAGAAAAGAAAACGCCCCTATCTAGCCGGGCTTCGGCAGTAGACTACCGAAGCAACCGGCGAATGTGGGAGCAAAGCTGAAACGGTGGTGTAAGAGACCACCAGCGGTATGGTGACATACCGGCTTGGCAAGCCCCGCCTGGAGCAAGGCCGCATAGGGGAGGGTTTCCCGCTTAAACGCGGGATCCCGCTAATAGCGGGAGAAGGCTGCCCGCCGACCTCCCGGGTAAAGGCCGCTAGAGGGTCCGAGCAATCGTACTCGTAAGAGAGATGAGCGTCCGCGACAGAACCCGGCTTATCGACTCGTTCAAAAAGCCCCTGCTTTGGAATCAAGGCAGGGGCTTTTTATAAGGTAACAACGTCAATTGGAACGCCAGATTGCGATGTTAGAGCATGTGTGCCGTAACGTCTATATCATCAAATCCCTTTTTCCTCCGCAGCAGCACTCGCCTGCCCTCAATTGCAATGTGGACGTGCCAATAGTGACTTCCGTGCCTTTCAGTTATCCACAAACTACTTAGCATGTCAGAAAACTCCGCATAGGGAATCAATACTATTCTCTCCTCAGAACCACACCCAAATGCCACATAAGCTTTAGGGGATTTCCCCAACACAACAGCTTGATATGGATGGAAAGCGAACCAAAATAGTGGCGAAGTCTTTTCTTTCTGCTCACGCGCGACAGAGCAAACTACCGCTACAGACTCATCAGCAGACATAAATGTTGCACGTGACTTACGCAGCAAATCGACATTAATATGCTTTCCGACGCGCTTTGCGCATGCCTGGTTGAAACTGACCGGCGTAAACTTCGTTTTATGATCGTCAATGATGGCATCATCCGAGGTAATAGCCTCTTCCTCTTGCTGCACATCCTCTGCAGCGGAGAACGCGATATCAATTATGCCATCGACTTTTGTGAATTCTTGAGGGATCAAAATGTGCTGAATTTTAGCAACGATTGCCGGGTCCTCAAGATTTTCCTTCAGGTTCAGGAGGCGAAACATAGCATCTACGCTTATTAATCTAACATCCCATGCATGCCGGGAACCTCTGATTTGCGCTTCCAGAGATCCCGTGTCCTGACGACCAACTATGACTAATACGGAGGATTTATCTTTCGCTACAGAATCCAACTTTATGAGGTTACGCCTATAATCCACGACCTTATCAAGATTGATATTGTAGGCGTCCGTTGTCTTAACCTCAATAATGATACTCCAAGATTTGGCGGACTGCCACAATCCATCATATGCACCCGTACCAGAGGATGTTCCTCTATAGCGACCGTTAGTGACATTGAATTCCAGACGTCTTCCGACCTCATTTATGATGTCTTGCAGTGCTAACCCATTGTCATCAAACTTGTCACTCAGACACTGGGCCGAGTAAGTAGACAGGAAAGATGACGGAATATGGCTGAGAAACTCGCGAAACTCACCACTGGCTGCGCTACCATCATGAAGCCTGCCTAATCCAGCAAACGCGATTATCTGCTGAACGTGTTTACCATCGAGTTGCTCCCGTGAATCTTGCCAAATATCTAAAAGCGCCATTTCACGCCCCCTTCCTGGTGCATAAAGTATACTAGCCACCAACCACTAGCCACTAACCACTCTCATAACCCCTCGAATTTACCCCCTCTGGACAGCGTAATATAATCCATACAGAAATCGTCCTGGCCTAGGAGCGCGCGGGTGGAGGCGATTAGGGCCATCAGGTAACGGTCCATCGGGTCTATGATCGCGGCGTCCATCCCCTTCCCCATTGATAGAACGGTCATCGCCTGGTTGAGGAGCTTGCGGATCGGGAGTCCCTGGGATATATTGCTGATCCCCGCGATTATGTGAATGCCGGGGTATTCGTTCTTGATGCCTTCGATTATGCGGAGCATGGCAAGTCCGACGTCGGAGCCGGTGCCGATTGGGAAGGTCAGCGGATCGACGTAGATGTCATCCAGCGCGATTCCCGCGGCTGCCAGTTGGTTGACCAAATTCTTAGCTACTTCATATCTCTTTTCCGCGTCCTGCTGGATGCCGGTGTCGTCCATGCATAGCGCGACGACCTTCGTGTTATACTTCTTGACCAAAGGCAGAATTGCGTCGAAACGGTCTTTTTCGGCTGTGATGGAGTTAATCATCGGCTTGCCGCGACTGAAGTCATACACGGCGACCGCCCGCTCGATTGCGACCGCGCTGGGGCTGTCGAAGCAAAGGGGAGCGTCGACCGCCGCCTGCACCGTCTTGACCAGCCATTCCAGCGCTTCCGGCTCGCCACTCACAAGCGTTCCCGCATTGACATCTATATATGTAGCGCCCGCGTCCACCTGGTCTTTCGCCAATTTCTGGATGAACTCCACGTCCCTATCTCTCACCGCCGGCTCGATGGCCTTGCGGCTGGTGTTGATTCTCTCACCAACTATTAGCATACTTTGTCCTCCTGGGATAATTTGTTACCTAAGCAAGGTTAGACATACGCGGGGAAAATCCTTGTTTGGTGGGAAAAAGCTGTATCGGACATGGATGTCCGATGATATTTTGCCCCGGACATGGATGTCCGGGGCCATCAACTTCCTCGACTAATCCACAGTCGGGATTACTTCCGCTGGGGTTTCGTCATCCATACCGGCGGGTTCGGGGCGAGGCAGCAGGCCGGCGCGCTCGACGATGGTCGGCACTATGGACTCCCACATAACCGGCATGATGTGCACGCCCGCGACGCCCTCTATGCCGCGCAACTGCTGGATGAGTTCGACGGCCAGGCTCACGCCCTCTTCCTTGGGGTCTTCGGCGCCGCTCATTCGGTTGAGAATGTCATCGGGGATGCTCATTCCGGCGACGTTGTCTTTTATAAACATAAGGGCTTTCGCGGAGCGCACGGGGAGTATACCCGCGATGATCTTGGCGCGATTGTGCAAATCCCGCTGGCGGACGAGTTTCATAAACTCCTCGAAAACTTTAATGTCGAAAATGGCCTGCGTTTGCACAAAATCGGCCCCGGCCTCGATCTTCTTTTGCAGCCGGACGACCCGGAACTCAAATGGAGAAGCATACGGATTTGCCGCACAGCCGATGAAAAGCCGTGGCTCGACCTTCATCTCTTCGCCGCACTCAAAGAGCTTATCATCCCGCATTTTTTTCGCCATGTTGATGAGATGCACGGAGTCGATATCGAAAACGCTCTTGGCGTAGGGGTGATTTCCCATGGATTGGTGGTCACCGCTGAGACACAGCACGTTCTTGATTCCGAAGGCCGAGGCTCCGAGCAAATCGGACTGCATAGCCAAGCGATTTCGGTCGCGGCAAGTCATCTGGATGATCGGTTCAAGCCCCTCCTGCGAGAGCAGAATAGCCGAAGCGATGCTCGACATTCTGACGACGGCGGACTGGTTGTCGGTCAAATTGACGGCATCGACATAGCCCCTGAAATAGTCGCTTTTCCTCTTGATTTGCGTTCCGTCCGCGCTCTGAGGTGGGCTCATTTCGCCGCATACCACGAATTGTCCGCTGTCTAGCAATCGCTCAAGTCTACTGCCCGATTTCACTTGTGCCTACTCCTTTGATTAAAAACTGTATGGAAACCTCCCCCAACCCCTCCTTCGTAAGGAGGGGAGTTCAGATTGTCCTCCTTCGTAAGGAGGGGAGACCTCACCGTCCCCCTTTAGAAGGGGGACCACAGGGGGTTAATCCGCTCTAAATTTTCCGCAGCCAGGGATTCGATTGTCTTTCATCCCCAATGGTTGTCTCTTGACTGTGCCCCGGACGCGCGCGAATATCATCATCTAATATCATAAGCCGGGTTTCGATTGATTTTAATAACGTCCGCTCGGAACCGCCCGGCAAATCCGTTCTCCCTACTCCACCGGCAAATAGCGTGTCACCGGTGAATACGTCTTTTCCGCAAAGAAACGATACGCCGCCGGGCGTGTGCCCCGGCGTGTGAATCGTCCGCAATTGCAGCGAGCCGATTTGGATTATTTGCCCGTCCGTAAGCGACGGGCCAAGACTCGGCTCCATATATGACCGCATATCGAAAATAAAAGCAAGCTCGCCAATTCCCTGTTCGATAAGCGGCCGGTCGCCATCATGTATAAGCGTATCAATATTGAATGCGGCTTGCAACCTCCCCGCCGCAAATGTGTGGTCGGGATGGCCATGCGTGCAGAGTATGTATTTCGGCGTTAGCTCGTGGGAGACTATCACGTCCTCGATGCGCTCCGCGTCACTGCCGGGATCGATGATGACCGCGTCGCCGTTATCGTCGGCGACAATATAGCAGTTCGTCTGCAATTGCCCAACTACAAGCCTGCGGACCTTCACCTATTTCGACTCCTTGGTTTGGCTGGACAACCGCCGTATGCGGTCGAGATTAGTGATGTCATACGGGTCCAAAGCTCCGGCTTCGCGGTAGCTCGCCATGGCCAACGCTCGTTTACCTTGCCGGGCGTAAGCGTCGCCCAAGACCGCATGGTATACAGGATCGCGCGTATTCAGCCCCACGGCATGGTTCAACGCGATCACTGCGTCATCTAAATGCCCGCAGCGGAGATAGAGCATACCGAGCCGTAAGTTGTAATACGCATCGTGCGGCGAGAAGAGCGTCGCCTGCTGCATCTCTCTGATTGCGTCGTCTATCCTGCCGGCGGCTGAATATAAATCGCCCAACCAAAAATGATAAAAACCATCCGTCGCCGCGATTTGAACTGCAACCTCAAGATGGTCAATCGCCTCATCGATCATGCCAATCTGGCTCAACACATCGCCGAGCTTGTAGCGGTAAAACGGGTTCATCGAGTTATAAAGTACCGCCTTGCGATATTCCGCGACCGCCGCGCTCAGCCTGCCGTGGCGGCGATACAACTCACCCAAACTATAGTGCGGTTCGGCCTTTCGCGGACTTATTTTAATAGCTTTGCGGTATTGCGAAAGCGCCTTGCTTGGTTCCTCAGCGTAAGCATAAGCGTCGCCCAAACGAGTGTGCCGCGCGGGGTTGTTCTCCTCCATGCGGGCGGCCTGAGTATATTGCGTGATCGCTTCTTTTACGTGTCCTTTGGCGATGTGCTGGTCACCCAGACGCTGCTTATCGTCGGCGGTCGGCTGAGCCTTCTCTTCCGAGAGAGCTTCCTGCCCCCTCATCCGATCCTCGAACTTCGCCTCCATATTCTGAGTATCTTGAATCTCTGTGTTCTGATCCATGTCAATCCGCCGAGCTAGAAGCTAGAAGTTAGGAGTTAGAAGTTAGAATCCCAACCCTCGACTCCCTCGACTCCCCTATATCTGTTTCGTGTCCAATAGCAATGTAACCGGCCCGTCGTTATCTATCTCGACCAGCATCTTTGCCCGAAACTGGCCGGTTTGAGTCCGAATCCCGATCTCCTGTAAGTTTTCTACAAATCGTTTGTATAATTCGTCCGCCATATCCGGCGGCGCTGCTCTATCAAACCCCGGCCTGCGTCCCTTGCGGCAGTCGCCGTAGAGCGTGAACTGCGAGACTACTATCGCTTCACCGCCGGTTTCGAGCAAAGACAGGTTCATCTTCCCCTGCTCGTCTTCCATAATGCGGAGATTGGCGATTTTGTCCGCAAGCCATTTGGCGTCGTCCGAGCCATCGTCCTTACCGACTCCGAGCAGTATGACCAGACCGGAGCCAATCCGGGCAACTTCCTCCCCGTCTATTGTTACGGAGCCTTTGCTGACCCGCTGGACTACCGCCCTCATCTGCCCGACGCCACCCGTTCGATACGCATTATATCCGTCAATCGCCCGACGCTGTTCATCAGGTTGTTCAGATGATTTACGTCCTGCACGTCTACGGTCAGTTCGAGCCGAGCCATTTTGTTAGGCATAGACTTGATCTTGGCTGCGTTAATGTTCGTCTTTGTCTCGCTGAATATGGCCGATATGTCGTTCAGCAGCCCAACGCGGTCCAGAGCCTCGATCTTAATATCCGTGGGAAACCGTTCGCCGTCCGATTGGTTCCAATCGACTTCAACCAGGCGGTCGGGCTCCTGATTCCTATATGCCGCCACGTTCGGGCAGACCTGGCGGTGCAAAACCATACCCTTTCCTCTGGTGATGTAGCCGACCACCTCGTCACCCGGTATTGGCTCGCAGCAGCGTCCGCGCTTAATCATCATCGTGTCGGCGCCGTCCAGGGATAGAGCGAGCTTGGCTTCTCCCTGCGGACGAACCCCGCTCCCAACAACCAGCACGTCCTGACTCGGCATCTCCGATTTGAGCTTGTTTATAATCGTCGCCGCGGCAACATGCCCGTAGCCGATAGCGGCAAGCATATCTTCTTCCGATTGCAGGTTCAAACCCTGCGCTATTTTATTGAGTTTTTCCGGCTTCAAAACCGCATGGATTTCGTGCCCAAGCCGTTCGATCTCGCGCTCCAGCATCTCCCGGCCTTTCGCCACGCTTTCCGTGTAGTGCAGCTTGCGGAAATGGCCTTTTATCCGGTTTTTAGCGTGTGAAGTCTTGACGAAGTTCAACCAGTCGAGGCTGGGCTGGCTGTTCGACCGCGAGATGATTTCAACTATGTCACCGTTGTTGAATTTGTGCGTGAGCGGTACTATCTTGCCGTTGACTTTAGCGCCGACGCAGTGGTTTCCGACATCGCTGTGGATTCTATAAGCGAAGTCCACGGGCGTCGAACCGGCAGGCAGGTCGATAACCTCACCCTTTGGCGTGAACACGAACACCTGATCAGTGAACAAGTCATTGATTACGGAACGCAGGAACTCGTTCGGCTCCTCCGTGTCGGCTTGCCAGTCGAACAACTGCTGCCTTAGCCAGGATAATTTGCGCTCGAATTCGTCTCCAGGCCGTCCGCCTTCTTTATATTGCCAGTGCGCCGCGATTCCGAACTCCGCCATCCGGTGCATTTCCCAGGTGCGGATTTGTATCTCCAGCGGCTCTCCGCGCGGCCCGACAACCTTGGTATGCAGCGACTGGTACATGTTCGACTTGCTCTTTGCTATGTGGTCAGTAAATCTGTCAGGAATCGGCATCCACTGGTCGTGCACGATACCAAGAATGTAGTAGCAGTCCGCGACCGTGTTGACGATTATCCGCAGCGCGGACAAATCGTATATTTCCTGGAAGTCGATCCCCTCTTTAAGCATCTTTTGGTAAATGCTGTAAAGGTGCTTGGGCCTGGCCTGGATATGCGCTTCCATACCGTCCTGTGCCAATCTGGCCTTGATCTGATTCACTGCCTCTTTCAGGTCTTCTTCACGTTCGGACCTGGTTCGCGCTACTTTCTCGGCAACTGTCTCATACGCTTCAGGCTCCAGATATTTGAACGCCAAATCTTCGAGCTGCCATTTGATCTTCCAAATCCCCAAACGATGCGCCAGTGGAGCGAAGATTTGCAGCGTCTCCGACGCCACTTTCCGCTGCCGCTCGGGAGGAAGAGCGGACAGCGTCATCATGTTATGCAGCCTGTCGGCCAGCTTGATAACCATCACACGGAGGTCGCGCGCCATCGCAAGGAATATCTTTCGCAAATTTTCGGCGCTGCGTTTCAGTTCGGCATGGCGTTTTTTCGGAGCTTCAGCGGCTTTGTCAACGCCCGTGTTCCCAACGCCGATGTCGAAATCCGCCAGTTTCAGCTTGGTAACGCCGTCCACCAGACGGGCGATTTCAACGCCGAACTGTTCTTTTACATCGTCCACGGTCACGTGGGCGTCTTCTACTACGTCGTGCAAAAGACCAGCGGCGATGCTCGTGGAGTCCATTTCGAGATCGGCCAAAACGCGGGCGGCCTCCAACGGGTGGGTTATATAAGGGTCGCCGGAGAGACGTGTTTGACCTTCGTGCGCTTTCTCCGCGAAGGCGTATGCTTTTCGTATCAACTCCACATCGGCTTGTGGGTTGTAACCCTTTACCTGTTCTATTATCTCGTCAATCCGTGACATTTTCCGTTGGACCCAAGTCCTTTACGAATTTAACCACCCCCAGCCCCACCTTCGTAAGGAGGGGAGCCACGAAGCTTCCCCCCATGAGAAGGGGGGATTGAGGGGGGTCTTCTCATCAACTATAAACTCACACCCAAGTCTTTCACTGTAAGCTGAACAGTGTCCATTCCATTGAAATGATTTATCCTAATATTGTAGCACAGGTCTATCGGGGAACCAACCTGAACCGAGTCGTAAGCGCCCCCTTGTCCGAACGCAATACAGTCCGTCGGCTGCGCCCCATTTGAGCGAACTCGCAGCTTCAAATGCGCCCCGTCGCTGCCGACGGTACGCCTGTCCAACACCATCGCTTTCCTAGTAGCGAAAAGCGGCTCCGGATTGCCCATGCCAAAAGGCTCCAAGCGTTTCAAGTCCTCCGCCAGAGAAAGCGAAACGTCCGCAAGTTCCAGTTCGCCGTCGATGTCGATACTCGGAATCATATCCTCAGGCGTTATCAGATCACCAGCGATTTTATTCAGCTTCTCTTCAAACGCCTCGAGGTTCTCCAGCTTAACGGACAACCCAGCCGCAAGCGCGTGTCCGCCGCATCTTTCCAAAAGATCGCTGCACTCATGCAGCGCGCTTCCTATATCGAAAGTATCTATACTCCTGGCTGAGCCGGAGCCGACGCCCGCCGCTTCATCAGCCGAAATCAACACCGCGGGACGGCAGTATCGCTCCACGACCTTGCTCGCGACTATGCCGACTACTCCCGCGTTCCAGCCCGGAGCTGCTAAAACGACGACGCTCATGCCATCCAAATTACGCGCCTCCAGCATACGAGATACTTCTGACCATATCCGCATCTGTTCCAATTGGCGTTCTTTGTTCCGCTCCTCCAGAATGCCGACCAGATCGTCCGCTTCCGCGTCATCGCGCGTCAGCAGCAATTGCAGCGCAATGGCGGAATCATCCAACCGTCCGACGGCGTTTATTCGCGGTCCAAGAACGAAGCCGATATTGTAAGTCGAGAGCGCCTTGTCCTCCAGACCGCAGTTTTGTATCAGACGCCGCAGACCCACCTTTCGAGTTTTCGACATCTCCTCAAGGCCAAACTTGACCAGCGTACGGTTTTCGCCGAGAAGCGGAGCTACATCGCTTACAGTGCCAAGCGCGACAAGGTCTAAGAATTTGCGCTGAAACCTTGACTCAGGATATCCAAGATCACGCACTAAAGCCTGTGCTAACTTGAACGCCACGCCAACTCCCGCGAGGTCTTTGAATGGATATGTGGAATCACTTCGGCGCGGATTGACCACTGCGACGGCTTTCGGCAATTCAGGCCCAGGCTCGTGGTGATCCGTCACCACTATATCTATTCCCAGGTTTGCGGCGTGGCTCACTGTGTCGCAAGCGGTCACGCCGCAGTCCGCGGTGATTATAAGCGACACGCCATCCGCCTTTGCCTCTTCAACCGTAAGCGGTTTGATATCGTAGCCTTCTCTTTTCCTATGCGGCACACGGGCCTCTACATCCGCGTCCAGCGCGCGAAGGACGCGAATCAATAGAGCAGCGCTTGAGACCCCGTCTACGTCATAATCGCCGTGAACGAGTATCTTCTCTTTGCGCTCGATGGCCAGCTTCACGCGGTCGACCGCAAGGCGCATATCCGGCAAATCGAACGGATCGTGCAGGTTGTCGAGCGAAGGGTTCAGGAACTCGGCGGCATCCGCAACACTTTCGATCCCTCTGTTGACCAGCAATCGGGCCACCAGCGGAGCCACGCCAAGCTCACGCTCTATCCGTTTCGCCGAATCCTCATTGTACGGATGGATCACCCACCGTTTTCCGTTAACTGCTTGCATTGTTATAAAAGCTGTCAGCTGTCAGCTGACAGCTTCTCCTTCTCTCAACTCTAAACTAAACAAGCCCGCGGTCTTGCCTGACGTATTCAGGAACCGCGGGCCTCTTACAGTCGTTGTTTACCCGCTGGAATCGTCAAGCGGGCCGCTGCCGGTCAAAACCGCCGTTTCTTCTTCTTGGCCTTTGCTTTTGTCCTGTCTTCTCTGGCCCCGGCAACGACATCAGTGGAATCGCCGGACGTAACCCTTTCGGATACAGGTCGAAGCTCTCGCACGCGGTCTCCGCTCACCAGCGGCTTATCCTCCACAACTCTTCCACCGACGGCCTTTCCTCGTCCCGCTATATTCTCCCATACGACTACCAGAGGCGTCGCGTTGAAGATGGACGAGTAAGTTCCTGAAATAATACCGACCAACAGCGCGGCTACAAAGTGTTTGATAACCGGACCTCCAAACACCAGCAGCGCCACCAATGTCAACACAACCGTGAACGATGTGTTGACCGACCGGGCGAAGGTTTGCAAAATACTCCTATTTGCAAGCTCCTCGAAACCCTCGCCGCGTATTCTATGCTTGAGGTTTTCCCGAATCCTGTCGAACACGACGATTGTGTCGTGGACAGAGAATCCGATGATCGTCAAAAGCGCGGTAACAAACAGGCTGTCGATCTCCCAGCCCATAAAGTAGCCGAAGATAGCCGACGCGCCCACCACGACTAATACATCATGGATAAGCGCTATTACGGCGCAGGTTCCGAACTTCAAGCCGTTCATGAAACCGCCAATTGCGAATCTGAAGGAAAGATACAGCACAATCGCCAGCGAGGCGAACACAACCGCCATAAACGCTTTCTGTGTCAGTTCCTTGCTGATGATCGGTCCAACTTTAGAAAATCCCTGAAGCTCGTTCTTTCCAAACTCGGATTCAAGCTCCGCCTTGATGCGGTTGGTCTCTCTGGTTTCCTGAGCGACGGTCTTGGTAGGCTGCCCGGGTTGGCCGTCTATATTAAGCTCCTTCATCCTGATGAAGGCGGTCTTGCGCTCGGATATTTGCGCCTGGCTGCCCTTATAGCCCATTTCCTCCATCGCGCTAACGATCCGGTCTGAGTTCACGGGTCTCTGGAACTTTATAGTCATCGAGCTTCCAGCGGAGAACTCAATCCCCTTCTTCAGACCGCCGTTGAACCAGAACCATGCGCCGGGAAGAATAATAAGCAGGCTGAACAGGAAGTAGTAGTATTTCTTTCCCATTATGTCGAAATGCCTGCCCGACCTGGCAAAAAAGGAATCCCTTAGACCAAAGAACTTTCGGCCCGCGTCCTCGTTTTGCAGCCATTCAACACCGACAAGCAGATGCAATATCGTCCTGGTGACGGTTATCGCGGTGAACATGCTGATAGCGACGCCGACGCCCAGCGTGATGGCGAATCCCTTGACCGGGCCTGTTCCATAGAGCCACAGGATTATGCATGTGATAACCGTGCACATATTGGAATCGAAAATAGACGTAAACGCCCGGTTGAATCCGGTGTCAATCGCGGCTCTAAGCGTTTTGCCCGAACGCAGCTCTTCTTTCAGTCTTTCGAATATCAGTATGTTGGCGTCGACCGCCATACCGATCGACAATATGAAACCGGCGAGGCCGGGAAGGGTCATCGTAACGCCGATCAGCTTGAACGCTGCGAATGTGAAAAGCGCGTACATGGCCAGAGCTATGTCGGCGATGAAGCCCGGCAGCCTGTAGTAGAACAACATAAATATGAGCACTAATCCGAGGCCGACCAAACCGGCGATTATGCTCTGATTGACCGATTGTTCTCCAAGCGTCGCCTCAACGCTTTCAGTTTGAATCTCTTTGAGTGGAACCGGCAGCGCGCCCGCGTTGAGGAGATCAACCAGTTTCTGACCGCTCTCGACAGTGAAGCCGCCTTTGATAATAGGGTTTCCTGAAATCGGGCCTTCGATCCTGGCCGCTGAATGAGGCAGTATCTTGTTGTCCAGAGTTATTGCGATAAATTCGTGGACGTTGCGCCTCGTAAACAGCGCAAACCTTCTCTGAGCGTCACGTTTGAAGCTCAGCGCTACAATCACACCGGATCCCTGGTTGTCATATTGTACGCTGGCTCCCTTTGGAACGAGGTCTTTGCCGGTCAGTATTGGCTTTGTATCCTTACCGATAACGATATTCCGAATCTTTTTCTGATCGGAAATAGGCTCTGAACCAGGCTTTCGAGTGTCGAGAAATAAAACCGAGCCTTTTTCGTCATGCTCCAACCGCCATCTTGCGTAACGATTACGCCCTGACAGATCGGAGTCATTGACGTCTTTCAAATGGTAGAACTCCAGCGAACCCGTCTTTTGAAGCATCTCGCGGGCTTCCCTCTTGTCGGTGATCTCCGGTAGCTCAACGATGATCTGATCATCGCCCTTCTTCTGCACGAGCGCTTCACTTACTCCAATAGCGTCTACGCGGTTTTTGACTGTGAGAACCGCCGCGTCGATTGCCGCGCTCCTATCCTCTTTATTAAGCTTCATACTAGCTGGAGGATCGGCCTGCAGCACTACCCGCATGCCTCCGGCAAGGTCTAATCCCCGTTTCATCGGCCCCAGCGGCTTCCAGAAATCTCCGTGCGAATTGGAGAACGCTATAAATCCCGCAGCTATCGCAATACCCGCGATGATCAGCATTAGTCGTTGATATTTGGACACTATCATCCTCCCAAACGTGACATGGGCTGGCGCTACTCACTGCCAGCCCACTGTGAAAATGGCCTGTACTATAAGAGATTATATCGAAGCTCTGCATCCATGTCAATTGAGCGCGTTGAGTTGAGAGTTTAGAGTTTAGAGTTTAGAGAGGGGAAGCCCTATCCTTCGGCTTGTTCTTGGGAGTGTTCAAAAATGCCGATTCCTATGTAGCTCGGGGCCTTGTGCCCCGTCTGCTGAGCGTAGATTCACTACCGCCGACCGGCCACAAGGGCCGGGGCTACGGTTTTTGAACACTCCCTCTTTGAAGCCGAAGCCGGTTTAATGTTTAATGTTGAAGGTTGAATGAGGCAATACCGGTGTATTAAACATTCAACCTTAAACCTTCAACATTCAACTCTTCCCTCGACTCACTCTATCCCCTTGGCTATCTCTCCCAACAACTCATCTCTATCTACCACCGCAACGCCAATGGCTTTGTCGGCTCCACCGTAATAAACGAAATACCGCCCGTCTATCTCCACGGCCCCGCATGTGAAAACTACATTCGGAACTATGCCGTCCTTCTCAAACTCTTTGGACGGCGACAATATTGGGGTATTGGAGCGAAACAGCGTCTTGCCGGGATTTTCCAAGTCCAGCAGAAGGACACCCAGCCCATAGATTCCTTCGCAGGACACGCCGTGGTAGAACTCAAGCCAACCCATATCTGTCCTAATCGGCGGAGCGCCGGCGCCGACCTTGCAGGAATCCCAATATCCATCTCTCGGCTCTATCAGAACCGAGTGAGCGTCCCAGTGAAGAAGGTCGTCGGACCTACAAAGCCAGAGGTTGGGGAATACCCGATGAAGCAGAAGATATTTACCGTTAACGCGCTCCGGGAAGAGCGCCGCGTTCTTGCTGTCGGTATCTGGGATTACGACTCCATGCCGGTGGAAAGTTTGAAAGTCGTCCGTTGAGGCAAGCGCTACGCGCACGCGCCATGGCGCGCCCGTGCAGCCGTCAGGCATGGGGTTGGAAGATGGGTATACCGAAGCGGCGGTATAGGTGATATAGAACTTACCGTCAATACGCGTAACCCGGGGGTCTTCACAACCAAGGCGTTCAAACTCATCCCCTGGTTCCGATTCAAGAACAGGTGTTGAGCTTCTCACATCGAAGTTAAATCCGTCAATGCTGGACGCGTACCCAAGGCGGGATAGATAATCATCACCTAGAGCACGGTAGAGTAAATGGACTCTGCCGTCATGGTAAACGGCGCCCGCGTTGAAAACCGCGCGGCATTCCCACCAATTTTGCGTGGGTTCAAGAACCGGATTCCCTAACCAGCGCTGCACGACCATAGGACTTACTGACCAGCCTCTTCACCAAATCGCCGGAAGTGGGACAACCCCACAACACCGGCGTGATTGCTTTTCATCGCCCGCCCT
>JAUSEB010000080.1 GCA_030650495.1 Armatimonadota bacterium
TCCCAGGACATCTTTGGAGAACTCTTCGTTTCCTAGTCCCAGTGGACAGCGCTGGAGCCGTCCCCGATCACAGCGGCGGGCCCGCGACGGAATCTCACCGTCTTCCCTTTTAGGCCGTCGGAACAATCCATCCCGGCGGCAACCCAGCCAACTCTATATTTAATTGTATTAAGCGAACTATAGCGCGTTAATCATTGGCTGTCAAGCGCTTTTTTGGAATTCGGGCGCATCCCAAATTTATGAGTGTCTCTTTTATCACGAAAACGCGAAAGAGAGTGAATAGTGGCTTTACGTTGTATCGGGACACCCTTGTCCCGATACTCCAGCACAACTGAGGGTGTTTCGGGAAAAGGGTTTCCCGAAACAACTGAAATAACTGAAACAACTGAACAGCTGAACAACTGAACGTCAGGTCATTACCAGTTAAAGAAATACCCCAGCGGGATATTGTCCCGCCGGGGTATAGGTTTTTACTGTCTGTTAGGCAATGGAGCTACGGAACCCAGTGGTTTAGGCTGATCATGCACTCCAACGGATGAGAATTTCGACTGTGGCGAAATCACATATCTGGAAATGCTGAACAGGGCTAATCCGATGGCTATTATTACCAACGCGATCAGGCCAATTGTTTTTCCAGGTGAATTATTCATAATTACATTTACCTCTTTCAGTTGGATTAAGGGATGTTCCAATCGAAATATCGTGTATGCGCGGGATTGTCCGGATCAGGCTTGCTAGGCTGTCCCGGAATTGGCGGGTCTCTCTCTATCGGACCGCGCTGCCAGTTTTTGCATACTCTGACGTGCAGGTCCGGCATCATTCTGACAGTGGTAAGGCCCCAGTGAGCCTCTTTGCCCTCCGGCGCCTGCCCATGCGGAGTATAAGTCAACCTCCCAGGGATGTTTGTTATCGGATGGCGTCGGTCTGAAAGTATACATTTAAATTGGCCTTTAGTTCTAATATCGTTTGCGTCCTGGTCCAAGTGTCTCGGATAAGGAATATTATCGGGAATCTGAAGCGCGGCGTTGTCTTTTGGTTGTCCGTGGGAGCCAGTATAGAAGTAAGACAAGCCTGCGGGAAACTTTTCTGCGGGTCTTTTATCTCTCAGACCGTAAGTGTCATCCGCGGGACACTGCCACACATTTTTGGACTTGATATACTCCGCGTAGGCAACCTTAACCATATACGTAGGGCTAAACTGCTGCTGGCGCGCAGGATTTGTGCCACCGCCGTTATCCGCGTCTATAAGCTGTTCTTTTGTCCAATCAGGCGGACAGTAGTTGTAACCGTATGGGAAGTTTATGTTAAACATAAACCCATCGTTATCCTCGCAATACAGCCGGAAACCGACACCAAGCTGCTTCATGTGGCCTATGCATCCCGCCCTGCGGCCTGCTTCTCTTGCTTTGGCGAATATCGGGAAGAGTATCGCCGCGAGTATCGCGATTATCGCGATAACGACCAGAAGCTCGATGAGGGTAAAACCACTTCTCTTTCTAATTCTCAATTCGACTCACCTCCATATTTATTGTTGACATGCTTCAGCAGGTAGCTCGATGGCTCAAGCCGCCATGCCGGTTCGGCAAAACAGACACAACATGAAATAATACCGAACGATGGAGCGGAATGTCAACGGTCCCGCCAGCCATCTGCTAGCATTCTACCCCCGGCTATATGCGCTTGCAATAAGTAAGTAGATGTATTTTTTCTAATACTTTAGTATTAGATGAGGGGATGGCGAATCGAGAAATGGCGCGATTTTAGTAGTAGTTGCCCCAGTTTCTGCCTGTTGTGGAGGACATGTTTTTTACGTGGCCGTCGTATATGAGGAGGTTCGCTGTTTCTCTATGGCTAACCCTGAGGTTGTATACCTTGCATTTTGTTCCACCAAATTTTCCGGCTGTTCCTCCATTTAGAGGGATATCTTCATTCACGGGAGGAAATTTGCTTTTATTTCCCTCGTCACTACCATTGCTTATCACCGGTGCGTTCTCGTTGTCGACTTCGTTTCCGTCAGTATAACCGATGCCGTAAGAGGGCCAGCCCATGCCTTCCGCAATCAATATAAGCTGGGTCGGGCGCTTGATATCGGAATCCATCAGGGCATTACAAAGAGACCAACGCCGCTTGCTTATGTCGGGGTCAAGCCAACCAGTCTCGTTCATGTGATAAGAGAATCCCACTCTAGTTCTCGATAAGTCTCCCGAATTCAGCGGGAACTCTTGCTTCAGCCACGGCGCGCTGGGGCATTTGGCTATATTCCTAGCGTTTTTGCCCAACCTCTGCATCATATATCTGGTTATCACATGTCAGAAGGATTCGTTATCGCCGACTGGATCATCTTTAGTCTTTTGGCCGGCCCACAACTTAGGGTTCCGACCGTTGTAATCGTCCCTATACATCGCGATGGCCTGGCCAATCTCCCTCATATTAGATATACACGTAGCTTTTTTGGCGGCTTCTTTCGCGGCGGCAAAGATGGGGAATAGTATAGCCGCCAGGATCGCGATGATAGCCATAACGACCAACAGTTCGATAAGGGTAAAGCCTTTCTGTTTCATCTGAACTCACCTGCAACTTCCGGCAACGTACAGATTGGGAGAAAGCCGGCGCGTCCTCCTTGCCACTCTTACATTGTGTATTCTACACTAGTAAAGCGGAATTGCCAATCGGTAAAATTATCACTGAAAGGTTTTAAGCGGCTAGGTGTTGAATAAGACAACACGGCAAATTAGTCGTTAGTCGATAGTCGGTAGTAGGAAACATCGAGACTAAGTAAGAGCCAAATTCAATAGTGGATATTCGGAGGCGAATGCGCTCAGACGAACTGAATGATTCAAGTATGGAGATAAAAGGGCCGGTCCCGTTCTGGTTCATTAACAGTCCCATCACGCGGGAGGAGATAGCCCGCGAGCTCGATATGATGCAGCGGCAGGGGATACGCGAGGTAATCGTTCACCCTCGCTATGGACTTAACGTCGAGTACCCCGGCGATGGTTGGTTCGAGGTCTTAGGTTGGTGTCTCGAAGAGGCCCGGACTCGCGGTATGTGCATCTGGATCTACGACGAGTTGAACTGGCCCAGCGGCACGGCGGGCATGACCGTGCAAGCGCGAAACCCGGAGTTTTCCAGCCAATATCTTGCTGTTTCCGTAAGAGATGAGGAAGCCGGGCCGCCCGCAATCACACCCGCTGGAATGCTCATAGCAGCTCGGATTCAAGGCGGCAGGGTCACTAAGACAAGCTGGATTCGAGATCAGGAAGCTCTGGACAATTTGGGGGCCGACTGGACCTTCTTCGAGTGCGAGACTAAACGCGACAGGTTCTATATCGACACGCTGAACAGCGCCGCCGTCGACGCGTTCAAATCCGTAACCCATGAGGAGTACTATCGCCGCTTCGGCTCCGAATTTGGCCGTACGATTCGGGCGATTTTCACCGATGAGCCGTCAATATACTGGGTCTCGGTAGGTTACGATGATTGGAATTTGCCTTACACCGACTCGCTGTTCGCAACCTTCACTGAACGTCACGGCTACCTAGCCCAACCGATGATCCCCTATTTGTTTTATCCGGGAAGAGAGGCCGCGGCTTTCCGGGCGGATTTCTGGGAGCACGTGTCCTCTTTGTTCAATAAGAACTATCACGAGAACCTGGCGACTTGGTGCAGGCAGCATGCGGTCATCTATACAGGACACAATAACCACGAGGAGCCGATCAGATACCAAATTCGTTTTCAGGGCAATATGTTCGGCTCTATGAGCGCTATGGACATCCCCGGAGTCGATCATCTTGGCAAGGCCACGCTCGGCAATCCCTGGATATCCATAATAGGGCACAAGATAGCTTCCTCCTCGGCGCACCATGAAGACAAAGCGCGGGTGATGTCCGAGTCGTTCGGCGCCACCGGCTGGGACACGACGTTCCTCGACCTAAAGAAAATCGCGGACTGGCAGTTTTCCCTCGGAGTGAACCTGCTGGTTCCGCACGCAATGTTCCACAGCATTGCCGGTCCGCGCAAACGCGAAAGCCCGCCATCATTCTTCCACCAGTCGCCGCACTGGCAGGATTTTGACGCATTCTCGGCATACATCGATCGTCTTACCGAAGCGCTGACGGGCGGAAAGCATGTGTGCCGGATACTGATTCTCTATCCGCTGGCGGCTTTCTGGAGCGCCTATCAGCCGGACAGGCACGCTCAGGAGATGGACTATCTCGAGAACTTCCTCAACTCGCTCTGCCTGGAGTTAATGAATTTCCACCTGGACTTCGATTTCGTGGACTTCGCGACTCTGGAAAACGCATGGATACAAAGCGGCAGGATATGTCTTAGCAAGGAGTCTTATGATGTTCTAATCGTGCCGCCATGCCACCATTTGCGCTGGCGCGAGCAGCAGAAACTCTTGGAAATAGCGGAAAAAGGAGTGGTGACCTACGCCCTCTACCGCTCCACGGAACCGGACGCGGCTAACCGGCCCCAGCAGGCTAAAATTACGTTCATTCCCACTGAAGAGTTGGTTCCGATGGTGGTACAGCTTTCCGGACTTCTCGAACAGGACATCCATCTGTCAGGCCGGGGCAATGAAGACGTAACGCTGCTCCGAAGGAAAAAGGACGGAAAAGAGATTTGCTTCATGGTCAACCGGGCCGATTCCCATCGAAGAGTGATGCTTAACTTGCCGGGCCGGCCACAGATCACCGCGATTTCCCCGGAAGACGGGCGGTCGGTCCCGCTGCCGTCCCACGGCAGGGGCGGCGTCACGGAGGCGATCATCTCCCTTGGCGCGTACGAATCCATAATCGTAACCGCCGGTCCCGAAGCTCCAGGCCCGGTCGAAGCGCACGCCCCGGATCCGGCGATTAGAAAGGTCGAAATTCCCGGCCTGCGCGTCTCTGTTCCATATAACGTTGGAGAGGTCTTCAACTTCAGCTTTACCGGCAAAGATGGGGTCGCAAACCGGACTGATGTTAGAGAGAACCAGGTTCACATCCCCGTAAATTGGGACCCGAACCCGCCGGACTACACCATTTGGGCCGGCGAATATACGGCGGAACTGGACATAGACGTCGATCCCGCGGGTCTCAGGCTCGTTTTGGATGGTGAGTATGCGGATCATGAGCTGTATGTCAACGGGCGTCGGGCAAATTTGCGAAAGGCGCAGCCGCATCTTATTGACTGGGGAGACGTGGAGCCGGACGAAACGGACTTGCTCGTTAAGGGCGCCAACCAGTTTCGCGTAATCACGAAGACCAGGCTGAGCGAGCCGCTGCGAGTGGTTGGACAGTTCATTGTAAATTTGGAAGATGAAACCGTCAGGCTAACGCCTGGAGAATATGAGGAGCACAAGTTTGAGCTTGAAAAAGTGTTCCCGTTCTTCTCCGGCGCTGTCGCTTACGAGACCGAGATCGAGCTAGACGCACTGCCCGGCAAGTTATATCTCAACTTACACGATGTCCGCGACGCGGCGGTGGTCTACTTCAACGATGATCTCGCAGGCAAAAGGCTGTGGGCTCCGTACCGGTTCGATGTTACCGATTTTGCTCGATTGGGAGTTAATAAAATCAAGATCGAAGTTAGAAATAACCTGGCGAATCTTCTATCAGGCCGGCCAAGGCCATTCGGGCTTCGAGAAATGCCGGCGTTGGAGGTTGAGGAATAAGTTTGATTTAGGGAAGCTATCAGCTGTCAGCTGACAGCTGACAGCTTTCCAATACGTGCTATAATACCTACTTGACTACTAACTTTGGGGCATATAAATGGACAAGATATACGTTGGCGCTACACGGCAAAACGACGGTAAGACAATAACCTGTATTGGTTTGATGGCCGCGTTCAAGAAACGGGTCGATAAAGTCGGATATATAAAACCCGTCGGGCAGCGGTACGTCGAGATCGATGGGTACAAAATAGATGAAGACGCTCTTCTGATGAAGGAAGTCTACGACATCGAGGGCAACATAGCCGATATGTCTCCCGTCGCCATACCGCATGGATTTACCGAGGACTACATACTGCGTCCACACAGAGATGATTTGGTTAATCGCGTTAAAGAGGCGTACGGCAATATATCCGCGGGCAAGGATGTAATACTCATCGAAGGCACTGGCCATGCCGGTGTCGGCTCCGTCTTTGACCTATCAAATGGTGACGTCTCTCACATACTCGGCTCCAAGGTCATCATCGTTTCTTCGGGCGGGATTGGCCGGCCAATAGACGAAGTGATGTTGAACAAGGCGATGTTCGACCTGTTCGGAGTCGAAGTCCTGGGCGTTATCGTCAACAAAGTCCAACCGGAGAAATACGACAAGATCAACTCCATCGTCCGCAAAGGCTTTGAGAGGAAAGGCCTGGAAGTTCTGGGCGTCGTGCCGTACTACCCATTGCTGTCCAATCCCACCATCGCTCAACTTCTCGAAGATATGAACGGCGAGCTTTTGAGCGGCCAACGTGGACTGAAGAACACGGTGGCGACCACGGTCATCGGCGCAATGCCTCCTCACGAAGCCCTCAACTACTTTACGGGTGACGCCTTGCTTATCACTCCAGGCACGCGCGAAGACCTAATCCTGGCGGCGATGAGCTCTTGCGTGGTCGGAGCCGGGAAGAAGTACTGCGTCTCCGGGATAGTGCTCACGGGCGGCGTTCCTCCTCATCCGAACGTAATGGACCTGATAAGGCGGACTTTCATCCCAGTGATAATGGTCCAGGAGGATACATTTACAGTCGCCGCCAGGATCGATCATCTTATCGTGAAAATCAGGTCGAGCGACATCGACAAAATACGCGCCACGGAGGCGTTGATCGAAGAGTACGTGGACATTGACCGCGTGCTCGGCCTTATGAGGAGTTAGGAGTTAGAATAAGACCCCACCCCGGCCCTCCCCTAAAGGGGAGGGAGTTGGCCGTTGTTTCGGATTTGAATGGAGCGCAGCGGAATGGAAAT
>JAUSEB010000083.1 GCA_030650495.1 Armatimonadota bacterium
AACGCCTCGCTTTATTATGGGCTTGGTTCAAAGATCGAAGCGGCGCTCAAGTATCTGCAAAACACGGATTTCAGCGCGTTGGAACCCGGTAGATATGATATTCAGGGCACTGAGATTTACGCCCTTGTTCAAGACTACGAAACGAAACCGATGGGAACTTCGGTATGGGAAGCGCATCGCAAATACATAGATGTGCAGTATATCGCAAACGGCGCGGAACGAATGGGGTGCGCGAACATCGAGGATATGAAAGGCTTCAAGATCACATCGGAATATAACGAGGCAAAGGACGTTATGAAGTTTGAAGGCGAAGGAGATTTCTTTCTGGCAAAGGCGGGAACGTTCGCGATCTTCATGCCGCACGATGAACACATGCCGTGCATGGCGGTATCAGACCCCCAACCGGTGAGGAAAGTGGTGGTGAAGGTTCGGGTGTAGGTTAAGAGAAGAACACAGTAAGAAGCTGACAGCTGTCAGCTTTTCTCAACTTCCCCTTCTTGTTGCTTCGGTAGCCTGCTGCCGAAGCCGGCGCCGAAGGCGCCGAATTACCGGTGTGCACCGGTGTTTCGGGATTTGAATGGAGCGTAGCGGAATGGAAATCCCGAAACAAGCCGCGTATGTATGGAGTCGAGCGCATCGCAAGAGTCAAGGGAGGATTCCCTTCCCTCAACCCTCAACTCTAAACCCTCAACCTCCCCTTCACTTCTCCGCCGGGATGTCGTAGAACACCAAATCAGGCCGCAGGAATTGGGCCACGACCGCCGCGTTGCCTTCCGGGTCGGCGATGGTCGAGCAGCCCGTGTGCCATTGGCCCTTCCAGTTCCCACCCGCGACTTTACCAAGGACAGTATCAGTCCCGATAACCCACATTTTGGACTCTTTGGCGATGTTGCGGATGTGCTGCTTATAGTCTTCGGAGTTCTCTTTGAGATTGCCGGACTTGGCCGCGAAACCGTGCGGGGTAATCAGGAGCCACGCGCCCATTTCGGCGACTTTCTTTGGAATGGCGATGTTGAAATTATCAGCGCAGATGGTCAGCCCGATCCTGCCGAATTCCGTGTCTACCGTCTTGAGGTCTTTAACGTTCCCCTCGTCATACAGGTGTTTCGTGAGGTTTCTGAGCGTGCTGATCTTTCTGTGTTTTATGACTATTTTGCCGCGCCGGTTGATGATGACCGCTGAGTTGTAAGTCTTGTCGCCGTCCTTCTCCAGGCAGCCGGCGGAAATCCAGACGTTCAGTTCCTTTGCTAGTTTAGCAAGGTGGTCAGTGTAGCGGCCCGGAATCGGATATGCGTCCCGCCGGGCTTGCTGATACAGCCAGCCCCAGTCGGCGGCTTCCGGGATGCAAACCAGGTCAACACCCCTTGCGACCGATTCTCGAATGCCTTCCTCCGCCCGGCGCATATTGCCGTCTATATCGCCATCTTCCACCCGTATTTGAACCATAGAAACCTTAAGGCCCGGATGCGGTTTGGCGCAGACCTCAGCGCAGGTCAATAGAGTCAAGGCGGCGGCAATCGCAACTACAGCGGTGAAATGTGACATAACAGCTTATCTCCCAGTGCGTTAATCGTGTCAGTGTGACTCAACAATTGTAGCATACTCGCGGGTTTTGATTAAGGCGTAAAAACTTGAATAAGGATGCGAGCCGCCGTATACTGAGCAAGAATACTATTGAGTTTCAGACTACGAGTTAACGTTCTGACTATGTCATTCCCGCGAAAGCGGGAATCCAGAACTGAAACTTGGTCAGAGAGTAGCGCTCCTGGATTCCCAATCAAGTTGGGAATGACATGTCGCTAAATCAATACATGAGGCTCAATAGAGTCAGGAACATATCTATGAGCAAACCAAACATAATACTCATACTTGCCGATGACATGGGTTACGGTGACCTGGGGTGTTTCGGCAATGATCTCGTTGAAACCCCGAATCTTGACCGCCTTGCAGACGAAGGAATCCGGCTGACTCAGTGTTACGCAAGCTCGCCGGTTTGCGCTCCATCACGAGCGGCGCTGCTGACGGGACGTTACCCTCATCGAACGGGCGCAATCGACACCTTTGAAGGACGCGGGTTGGACCGCCTGGCGACGCGCGAGGTCACGCTTGCGAATATCTTGAAACAAGCCGGTTACGCTACGGGAATGATCGGCAAGTGGCATTTGGGCGCGTTGGACCCGCGATACCATCCCAACGCCCGGGGGTTCGACAGGTTCGCCGGTTTTCGCGGTGGATGGAGCGACTACTGGAACTGGAGGCTCGATTGCGACGGCAAATTCCAAAAGTCGGAAGGCCGTTATCTGACTGATGTTCTGACCGAAGAGGCGGTGGAATTTATCTACCGTCATCAGCGGGAGCCGTTCTTTTTGCATTTGGCGTATAACGCGCCGCACTTTCCGCTGCAGGCTCCAGACGAAGACATAGAGCCATTCCGCGAAAATAAAGACCTTACTGACGCAGTTCACACAATTTACGCGATGAACCGGCGGATGGACAAAGGCATTGGGCGCGTTTTGGATGAACTGGAGCGGCTGAAACTGGCCGAGAACACAATGGTCATATTCCTGAGCGACAATGGGCCGGATTTCGGCGGCGAGGGCGACGCATGTAGAGTGCGTTTTAACGGCAATTTCAACGGCTCAAAATGCCTGGTTTACGAGGGCGGGATTCGAGTTCCGGGTATCGTCCGCTGGCCCGCCGGTCTGCAACACGGGAAGCAAATCAACGAAATGATTCACTTTACCGACTGGATGCCGACGCTGGCTAAGATCGCGGGAGGCAAGACGCCGAAAGATCGAACGATTGACGGGCGAAATGTTCTGCCTGTCCTGCGCGGCGAGAAAGCCGCCGATGTCCCGCGTTTCTGGCAGTGGAATCGATACACACCGGTTGGGACATGCAACGCCGCGATGCGCGAAGGTCCATGGAAGCTCATCAGGCCAGTCATACCGGAAGCTATGAGCATAGCGCCGGAGGACGGAAAAATGGACCAAAAGCTAAAATATGAGCCTGAAGGAATCACCGATATTTGCCGCGACCCGGAGCCAAAGAGAACTATTCCTGCCCCTCCGCCTCCGCTGTTGTTCAATCTCAATGATGATCCTTATGAGCGGCGTGATTTGGCAAAGGAAAAGCCTGATGTTCTGGCGAGAATGCAAAATCATCTGGACAATTGGTTCAATTCCGTCGAGAAAGACAGAAAAAGTATTAACCACTAAAGGGGAAGGATAAAGCAAATCACAAATGGAAGGCAAACTATGGGGAAGCTCATGTACAAAAATCATGGGCTTTATATTGGCAAGTTAAATCATTATCCCCTTAGACTTGTCGGACTTATCCTTAATTTTTGGAGGACATCAGTTGCAGAGCAAGAAAGATTCGGACATTTCGAGACGGGAGTTCCTGGGCAAATCCATAGCTGGGCTGGCCGCGGCGGGAATCCCGGCATGGCTTGCGAAGTCAGCCGAGGCTTCGGAGAATGAATTTCTCGGAAAGCCCGTGGCGCCGAAAGTAAAGAAATTTGGGCCAAATGACACCATTCAGGTCGGAGTCATTGGTCCCGGCGGTCATCGCGGCGGGTACCGGCAGGGGCTTCATGACGGCCATGCGATAGCAGCCCAGCAGGGATGCAAGATTATAGCGGCTTGCGATGTTGATTCGGTGCATCTTGCGGAAGCCTGCCAGGAGTACGGCCCCGATTGTAAGGGGTATAAGGATTTCCGCGAGGTTCTGGGACGGAAGGACATTGACGCGGTCGTCATCGGCGCGCCGGACCACTGGCACGCGGTTATGTGCATCATGGCAATGAAAGCCGGCAAGGATGTTTACTGCGAGAAGCCGCTTACGCTCACCATCGAAGAAGGCAGGAAGATAACGAAAGTCTGGAAAGAAACCAAGCGCGTATTCCAGACAGGCAGCCAGCAGCGATCGCGCGACATATTCCGCCAGGCGTGCGAGATCGCGCGCAACGGGCGCATCGGCAGGATAAAATTAGTTGAGACACATCTGCCGACCGGCCCCACCGGAGGGCCGTTTGAAGTGACAGCGCCCCCGGCTGATTTCAATTGGGATATGTGGCTTGGCCCCGCTCGCTGGACGGATTACGTAAAAGAGCGGACTCACGGCAGTTTCCGCTGGTGGCTGGAATATTCCGGCGGAATGATGACCGACTGGGGCGCGCACCATAACGACATCGCCCAGTGGGGTTTGGGCATGGAACGCTCAGGTCCAATCTATATAGAAGCAAAGGGCACGGCGGCGAGTCCCTGCGAGAACAGCTACAACACGTTCCCTGAGTTCGAGATTCGCTACACCTACGCTGACGGCACACCGCTTGTCTGCACCAACAAGGGACCCAATGGCGTGAAGTTCATCGGCGAAGAAGGCTGGGTGTTCGTGGATCGCGGCCATATCGAAGCCAGCGACCAGAAGATACTCGACGAGCCTCTTCCCGCGAACGCTATCAGACTGTATGAGTCAAATAATCATGCGCGGAATTTCGTTGAATGCATGCGAAGCCGCAAGCAGCCGATTTGCGACGCGGAGATCGGACATCGTTCCGCATCGGTCTGTCATTTGGGCAACATCTCGCTGCGGCTCAACGGACGCAAGCTGCATTGGAACCCTGAGGCGGAGCGTTTCATCGGCGATGACGAGGCCAATCTGTTCGTCAGCCGCCCGATGCGCGGTCCGTGGAAGATATAACGGGGAGTTGAGAGTTGAGAAAAGCTATCAGCTGACAGCTGTCAGCTGATAGCTTTTCTCCTATGCTTCGGCTTGTTCTTTGAAGCCGAAGATAAGTTGAATGCTAAAAGAGAGCGCCGGTGTTTCGGGATTTGAATGGAGCGAAGCGGAATGGAAATCCCGAAACAAGCCAAGGATGTAATGTTGAATGTTGAAGGAGAGCGTGCTGTAGCAATGCTTAAACCTTCAACATTCAACTATCCCTCGACTCCCTCTCCCATCTGTGTTTATCTGCGCTAATCAGCGTTTATCTGCGTTCTTCCCTGGCCAGACCTTTCGTATTAAGACTGCCGTATTAGGACAATATGAGCAAAAACGATTCACAGAAAGTCAAATGGGAAGAGATGTTCCCGGATGAACTGCTGGAGGCGATCCGGCGGTGTCCGGTGTGTTACTGCGCGTATGGCCTTGCCGAGCCGCATGGGGCGTATAACGCTCTCGGTTTGGACTGGTTGAAGGCTTACGCTTTGGTCGAACGGGCGGCGAAGGAGCACGGCGGGGTGGTCGCTCCGCCATTTGCCTGGCATATCCAGGAACGGCCTGAGTTCGACTGGTTCGGCTACAGAGGCGTCAAACAACCCCTGGCCGGCTCGATTCCGGCTGATCTGTTTTACCGCACAGTTCTCCACCAAATCAGATCGCTTGACGCAAGGGGATTTCGCGCCGGAATTCTCATAACCGGCCACTACGGTGGTCTGGAACAAGACATGCGGCTTTTGTGCGAATATTACTTGCGCCGAACCGGCTCGCCGCTTCGTTTATTCGCCGCGGCTGACTGCGAAGTAATTCGTTACGAAGACTATCGCGGCGATCATGCCGGAGCCTGCGAGACATCTCAACTTATGGCGCTGCGGCCTGAGCTTGTCGATTTGAACAGAAAAGAACCTTCGCCAGCATCCGGGCCTTGGGCGGGAAAGCAGTTTCCACAACCGGACGGTAAAACACCCAGCCGCGAGACCGGCGATGGGATTGTCGATTCGCAAATAGCGGAGCTAGGGCGAGTCGCAAAAGAACTGCTTGATTCCTATAAGCCTAAATCCGATTACATCCCGCCAACGCTTAATGAAGCCGATGATATCTGGAGCCGATTTGAGAAGCTCACGAGAAAGTATTGGTGGTGCTCGCTGACGCTGGAAGAATATCATAATGGACAACTCCCCGCATTCCCCGGCTGGGAAACGCTGTGCGAGTAAATTTGGAGCGCGGTGGCTTGAAAGCGAAACTATGCTGCGGGAACGGTATATTAGAATAGGGCTTTGGATTAAGTAAAGGTAGTTCCCGCAGCGGTCTCGTCTACATAGCTGCGGGGTTGAACAACCTCAATACACGTCACCCTGAACTCGATTCAGGGTCTATTCCCTCGTAGAATAGATGCTGAATCAAGTTCAGCATGACGTAATTCCCATAGAACTGAACTCCTTCGACTCTTTCGATTCCCTCTCCCATCTGTATTTATCTGCGCTAATCAGCGTTCATCTGCGTTCTTCCCTGAACCAGACCTTTCGTGTTTTCAGCATTTCGTGCTTTCGTGCTAAAGAGTATTAAAGGCATACGCCGCGATTTGACCAAATGCCCTCCGAACGAGTAAAATAGGTACAGATTAATTAAACGCCTGTAACAGCGGCCGGGTTCCGCATATAGGAATTCGGCCGTTTTCCTGTGTTTGGGAGCTTTATGAGTGTAACGCCAGCCACGGATTCGTCTATTCATATCCGCGAGAATATGCGCAATTTAGCCATTATAGCCCACGTTGACCACGGTAAGACGACGCTGGTTGATGTGATTCTACGCCAGAGCGGAACCTTCCGCATCAATCAAGTCGTCGCTGAAAGAGTGATGGACTCGAACGATTTGGAACGGGAAAAGGGTATAACCATCCTCTCCAAGGTCACCTCCGTGAACTACAAAGGCGTGAAGATCAACATCGTTGATACGCCCGGGCATTCGGACTTCGGCGGTGAGGTTGAGCGAATACTGCGCTCCGTGGATGGCGTACTGCTGCTGGTTGACGCGTGCGAAGGTCCGATGCCGCAAACCCGCTTCGTGCTGAAGAAGGCATTAGAGCAGAAGCTCAAGCCGATTGTCGTTATTAACAAGATTGACCGGCCCGGCGCGCGGTCGTGGCAGGTAGTGGATGAGGTTCTGAATCTGTTCATAGAGCTTGGCTGCGATGAAAGCCTGCTGGATTTCCCTTATATTTTCGCGTCGGCGTCCGAGGGTTACGCCGTTCTCGACCCGATGGATACTCCCAAGGATATAGACCCGCTCTTCAAGATGATACTGTCGCATGTTCCGCCGCCAATGGTCGAGCCGGAGAAACCATTTCAGCTTCAAATTACCAGTCTGGACTATGACGACCATTTAGGTCGGATGTTCGGCGGTAAGATACTCAGGGGAAGCGTCCGGCGCGGAGAGACGGTCGCCATCATCAAGCGCGACGGCTCGCAGGACAAATTCGCCGTGACCAGGGTCTTCGTCTATCACGGGCTGAAGCAGTTGGAAGTGGATGAAGCGGCAGCCGGGGAGATCGTCCTTTTGGCGGGCTACCCGGAAGTGCAAATCGGCGAGACCATTGCCGACGCGGAACAGCCCGAAGCGCTTGACCTCATCCAGATAGATGAGCCGACGGTCACTATGGACTTTCTCGTGAACGACAGTCCATGGGCCGGAAAAAGCGGCAAATGGCTGACCATGCGCAATCTCTCCAACAGGCTCAATAGAGAAGCAATCACCAATGTGAGCCTGAGAGTTGAGCCGACCGACATCCCGAACGCGCTCAGCATCTCAGGGCGGGGCGAGCTTCAACTTGCGGTTTTGCTGGAGACGATGCGCCGCGAAGGTTATGAGGTGGCGGTCAGCAAACCGAGAGCCATCACCAAAACTATAGATGGGATTCTCTGCGAGCCTATCGAAGAACTTAGTATAGATGTAAACGACGAAGCAATCGGGACCATAATGGAGGAAGTTGCCAAGCGAAAAGGCGAGATTATCTCGATGAGCAAGGACGAAGCCGGCAATAACCGCCTTATCTTCGAGATACCGACGCGCGGGCTAATAGGCTTCCGAACGGATTTCCTCACTTGGACAAAGGGACTTGGCCTGATGTCGCATGTCTTCAAGCATTACGGCCCGCACAAAGGCGAGATATTCACGCGCACGCGCGGAAGCCTTGTGTCGAAGGAAACAGGACGCGCTACCGCCTATGCCATCGCCCCATTACAGGAGCGGGCATCGTTCTTCATCTCTCCCGGAACAGAAGTCTACGAAGGCCAGGTGGTTGGCGAGAACTCGCGCGGGGAGGACATGATCGTGAACATAACCAAGGCGAAGCACATGACGAACATGCGCTCATCGACCGAAGACGCAACCGTGCTCATAACCCCGCCCAGGCCGTTTACTCTTGAACAGGCGCTGTCGTTCATCGGTGACGATGAGCTTCTG
>JAUSEB010000087.1 GCA_030650495.1 Armatimonadota bacterium
CGGCGAGGGAATGCTTGCGCCCCTACATCGATACCACAATCTTGGCGTGCACCCTGAGTTGAGAGTTTAGAGTTGAGAGTTGAGAGAAGGGAGAGTCCACAGTTCTGTTTCGCACGCGATCAACCGCTTGCCAAGCTCTCAAAACTCTAAACTATCCAACAACCGCTTCAGCGACTAATGACGTATCGATAATCTGCCCCATCGCACGGAACTTCTCGTATCGAGCGTTGGCGAGTTCCTCACCGCTCAGAGTTGAAAGATCAGCGAGAGCCTTAATGATAGCGCCCTTGAGATTGCGCGCGGTCTGCTCTAAATTGCGATGCGCGCCGCCTAACGGCTCCGGCACGATCTCGTCAACGACGCCGAGTTTGAGCGCGTCGTCAGCGGTGATCCTCAGCGCCGCCGCGGCGTCGGGGGCTTTGGTGGGATCGCGCCAAAGAATCGCCGCGCAGCCCTCCGGCGGTATGACCGAGTAGACGGCGTATTCCAGCATCAGCACGCGATTTCCGACGCCAATGCCTATCGCCCCACCGCTTCCACCCTCGCCGAGGACGGCAACTATGATGGGTACGCGGATCATCGCCATATCCCGTAAGTTCCTTGCTATTGCCTCGCTGATGCCTCTTGCCTCCGCGCCAACGCTGCAGTCGGCGGCGGGAGTATCCACAAACGAAATAATGGGCCGTCCAAACTTCTCCGCTGTCTTCATCAGCCGCAGAGCTTTGCGGTAACCCTCAGGTTTTGCGCTTCCGAAGTTTCGGAACTGCCGCTCTTTGAGGTCGCGGCCTTTCTGCTGGCCAACGAACATAACTTGCTGCCCGTTTAGAGTCGCCATGCCGCCGACCATCGCTTTGTCATCAGCGAACAGCCTGTCGCCGCGGAGTTCAGTATATTCATCGAAGATCACGCGGGCGTAATCCAGCGTATATGGCCGCTTTGGATGCCTCGCAAGAAGCGTCTTGTCCCATGGCGTCAGCCGGGCGAATATCTCCTGCATCAGCCGGTCGCGATGTCCTTCCAGAACAGCTATCTCTTCCGTCCTGTCCACCCCCTCTTCGGATGTCAGCCGTTTGATTTCATCAATATGGGTTTCCAACTCCGCTATGGGCTTCTCGAAATCAAGAACGTTGGTCATACTAGGCGGCATTAACATTCTCCTCACAGCAGAACTGAAGTATTCGGACAATGGTTTGTTTCATATCTTTACGCGGGACTATCATATCAACCATGCCGTTTTCCAACTGGAATTCGGCGCGCTGGAAATTCGGCGGCCTGCTTATCACTCCGGCCTGCTGGGCTACGCGCTCCCCGGCAAAACCGATCAAGGCGCCCGGCTCGGCGATTATCACATCACCAAGAGACGCGTAACTCGCGTGAACTCCGGCGGTGCAGGGGTCGACCAACACGGCGATATAAGGAAGTCCTGCCGCGTCCATACGCCCCATGCCGGCGCTTGTTTTCGCCATTTGCATCAGTGAAAGAATGCCTTCCTGCATCCTGGCGCCTCCAGAGGAGCAGAACATAATCAACGGCAGCTTATCTTCAAGCGCCTTTTCGACGGCTCGCACTACTTTCTCTCCAAACACTGAGCCCATGCTTCCGCCCATAAATCCGAAATCGGCGACTCCGATGACCACCGGCTTATCGCCAATCTTTGCGGTTCCGACGACTATGGACTCTTCCAGCCCGGAGCTATTCTTGCTTTTCTCCAATTTGGCGGTGTATTCAGGGAAATCGAGTGGGTTGGCGGGCTGGAGGCCGAGAGCGAATTCTTCAAACGTGTTCTCGTCGACCGTCATAGCTATCCGGTCTTTGGCGCCGAGTTTGTAGTGGTATCCGCACTTGTTGCATACGCGGAAGTTCTTCTCCAGTTCTTTGGTGAAGAGTATCTCGCTGCATTTGGGGCATTTAGTCCACAGCCCGTCCGGGACCGCGTCCGCGGTTTTCCGCGCCACCTTTCGAGATGCTCCTGTTTTTCGTCCGAACCAACCATCACGCGCCATGTCTTCCTCCGGCAATTAGAGCGTCAACTCCAGCGTCGTTAATTGTATCACAAACAGGGCTTTGTCTGCTATTGCGGTAAGAGTTCACTATTGATGAGTACGATTTTAACCTCCCCCAACCCCTCCTTCTAAAGGAGGGGAGCTACGGCGCTTCCCCCCTTTAGAAGGGGGGATTGAGGGGGGTATTTGCTCACCAACTCTGAACTGTTACGCTATTGCACGCGGCTAATACCGAAGAGAATTACAGCCCGCATGATCCTTCAAAAACGCCTTTTCGAACCTCTTGGAAGCCTTTTTCTGGCCTTTGAGCGTAAAATTCTTAAAATATTCCGCAATTTGAGCGTGAGAAAGGAGGAAATCCCGCGCGCCGTATATAAGCAATGCGCAAAAGAAGCAAGTAAACGGGCGTTTCGAAGCCAATCAACGCGCGTTATGCGTGTCAGTGTAGAGGAGGTGAAAAGGAGCATGGAGGGCTATTGCGTAAAATGCAAGGCGAAGCGGGAGATGAAGAACCCCGAGAAGACGACGATGAAGAACGGAAAACCCGCAACAAAGGGTATTTGTCCCACCTGCGGTACAAAGATGTTCAAGATCGGCGCCTAGGTTCGCCACTCCGAATTT
>JAUSEB010000092.1 GCA_030650495.1 Armatimonadota bacterium
CGTGAACTACCGCGCCAAGCTATGGACCGAAGAAGAGGCCGCCAAGTGCCTTGTCCCGATGATGGAGTACGTGGATTTCCTCATCACGACCGAAGAGGACACCGGCAAGGTTTTCGGCATCCGCGAGGCCGACTATCAGACCGTAGCGCGGAAGCTGGTCGAGCGATTTGGCTTCAAAGTGGTCGCAATCACGCTCCGCGAAGACCTCTCCGTTTTGCGAAATAACTGGTCGGCCTTCGCCCTTTCCGGCGGTCATCTTTACAACGGACCGACCTACACCGTCGAAATAATAGACCGCGTCGGCGGCGGCGACTCCTTCAGCGCCGGGTTCATCTACGGCTACCTATCGGGCAGCGGCGACGTCGCCAAAGGCGTAAACTACGGCGTAGCCTTCTCCGCCCTGAAACACTCCATCCCCGGCGACCTCAACTGGGCAACTCTGGCGGAGGTGGAGAATCTTCTGAAGGGTGGGGGATTGAGGATACAGAGATAGTCGGCGGTTGGTAGTCGATAGTTGGTAGTATGGGCGCGGCAATCCGTGCGACAATTGAGAAGCAGAAATGTGCCAATTCATTGTTGCTCTGTCAATATAGTCTACATTTTTGCAGTGTTTGGGTTGCTAAGGGGGATACATGCTCGAATCTATGGAGAAGGCTCTCGATGAAGCGATTGCTGGATCAGTAAACTCCATTCTTACGCCTATGGGGTTTGACATCAGAAAGGTAAACTGGCTGGAATATGTCGCCGAATCGGACAAAGTACAAGTCTACATTGCACACGCGCGCACGACGGTGAAAACGGCAATCGGTTTGTTGGCGGAGCCACGTGACCTTGTCGAGCTTCACTGGGTTCTTGAGGCGTTACTACCAGAGATGAATGAAGCGGACCGATATCCCAAGCAAGTGCGTGACAACACAAGTATTCAGCCGGAACTTGAGAGACAGTTGCATTTGCTTACAAACCACTGTGTAGGTTTGCTAAAGGGTGATCTGGCGGTTTGGGCTAGACTACGGGAGTTTATGCGGGACCTTGGGGGCAGGCTGAGACGAGATGATGAGTCCAATGAGCAATATGCGTTCAGACTCCGCCGGGCGGCCCTTAGAGCTTGGGAACGAAAACATTATTGGGAACTGTCTGGACTATATGGGATACTCTTCGTTGACACCAATACCAGGCTGACGCTAAAGGATCATTACAGATGGTACCAGGCGCGACGGCATACGTTTCCAATAGGCTAGAGTCGATGTCCTGTTGCTTCGGTAGCCTGCTGCCGAAGCCGCCGCCGAAGGCGGCGAAACACCGTAACAATTAAGGAAAACGCCGTATGAACAGATGGCATAACCACTACGCAGACAACCACCCCCACTTCTGCACGGCCACAATAACGGACTGGCGGCCACTACTCGTTGGCGAATCAATCCAAATCCTGTACGATATATGGGAAGAAGCGCGGCAGGCGCTGAGCGTCAAGCTACTTACGTACGTAGTAATGCCGGATCACTATCATCATCTGCTATGGGCCGAGCAAGGTAAAAGCGTGTCAGCTTTCCTCCAAAGGACTGCGTCATTAACGCGAAAAAGGATGCAAACAAACGGTCCTCTGTTTAAGGAAGCGCCCAGGGTTCTTGCGGTCTACACGCCGGATGTGTTTGAGACCAAATTAGATTACATCCATCGAAATCCGCTACGAAAAGAATTGGTGTCGGAGCCTGAGGAATGGTTGCATTCGAGTTATCGCCAGCTTGTCTTGGGTTGTGAGGATGTGCCGTTTCTTTGTGATGATTGGGATGGGGTATTGTAGGCGATACGTTTTCGGGGCCTTCGGCCCCGGCTTCGGCAGCAGGCTACCGAAGCAACAAGCGTTAGCATTCGTACTTTCGACGACTGGTTACCTAAACAATGTAAAGGGAGCAAATATGCCTGTCATAGACGATGAGGGACAAAGACGAAACAAATGGACGCTGTTCATTGGCTATGGATGCGGCGGCTGTCTACTTCTTGTAATTGTGGCCTTTCTTGCGCTGTTAGGGATTCGTTTTTTGCGTATCTGGCTGGTCTTAAATAAAGGTCCGTAATGAGCAATAACCTATGACTGAATTCGTTGATGAGAAAATAGAGGTCGAGACAGCCGAGACGTTTCCCAGGCCGGTGCGGTTTGTGTGGCAGGGACGGACGCACGAGGTGGTGGAGATTCTGTCGGAGCACGTGGATGTCGGCTACGGAATGCTGCCGGCAGGCAGCCGCAGCCGCACGTGGTTCAACCGCAGACACCGCCGCTATTTCACCGTCAAGGATTCCACCGGCGATATTTTTGAAATGTATATGGACTACGCCGACCGCCAACATAAAACCTGGTGGCTGGTGAAGAGAGAAAGCTGTCAGCTATCAGCTGACAGCTGACAGCTTAAAAATCCGCGATTTCTGGACGGTAGCCCCCCGATATGATAAAATAAGAAGCTAATATGGTGGCATTTAGCGCTGGGCGGACGGCCTGGCGTTTTTAGTTTCTTAAACACGTGGAAGTAGGTGGATGCATGTCTGAAGTTCAAAAATCAACCTGGCGGACCAAGGTAGGGCTTGCCGAGATGCTAAAGGGCGGCGTCATTATGGACGTCACCAACGCCGAGCAGGCGAAGATCGCGGAGGAGGCCGGCGCGGTGGCCGTTATGGCGCTTGAGCGCGTCCCGTCGGATATTCGCAAAGACGGCGGAGTCGCGCGTATGGCCGACCCGCTGGTGATAGAAGCGATCAAGAGCGCGGTGACGATCCCCGTTATGGCAAAGGCCAGGATCGGCCATTTCGTCGAAGCGCAGATACTCGAAGCCCTCGGCGTAGACTATATCGACGAGAGCGAAGTCCTCACGCCCGCCGATGAGATGTATCATATAGACAAGCATCAGTTCAAAGTCCCGTTCGTCTGCGGCTGCCGCGATTTGGGCGAAGCGCTGCGCAGGATAGGTGAAGGCGCCGCGATGATTCGCACCAAAGGCGAGGCCGGTTCGGGGAATATCGTCGAGGCTGTGCGCCACATGCGCTCCGTGATGAGCGAGATGAAACGCATACATGGCATGCGCGAGGACGAGCTTATGGCTACCGCGAAGAACCTCGGCGCGCCTTATGATTTGGTCGTGGAAATCCATAAGACCGGCAAGCTTCCCGTGCCGAATTTCTCCGCAGGTGGGGTCGCAACTCCCGCCGACGCAGCGCTCATGATGCAGCTTGGCGCCGAGGCGGTATTCGTCGGCTCCGGTATATTCAAGTCTGACGATCCGGCCCCGCGCGCAAAGGCTATAGTGGACGCCACAACGCACTTCGACAAGCCCGAAGTCCTCGCGGAATTGTCAAAAGGTCTCGGCAAAGCGATGGAAGGTCTGGATATACGGCAGTTGGATGAGAAGGAACTACTCTCAGTCCGAGGCTGGTAGTCGCAATTGTCGGCCTATGCTTCGGCTCGTTCTTTGGAGCCGAAGCTAACATTACTACAGTCGGCTTCGGCTTCAAACTACAAGCCGAAGCATATGATTTGAAGGCCGATTGGATGGTAATACGCAAGTGAAAATCGGAGTTCTCGCCCTTCAAGGGGATTATCAGAAGCACCTGGAGATGTTGAAGAGCCTTGGCGCTGACGCGGTTCTGGTTCGGACCGCCGACGAGGTCAGGGAGTTGGACGGGCTTATCATCCCCGGCGGCGAGAGCACGACCATCGGAAAGCTGATGCGCCGCTTCGGGATTGACGAGGCTATCATTGAGAAGGTGGGGCAGGGGATGGCCGTTTACGGCACATGCGCCGGGATGATCCTTATGGCAAAGGACATCGAAGACAGCGACCAACACCGCCTCGGCCTACTCGACATCACCATTCGCAGAAACGCATTTGGCCGCCAGATCGACAGCTTCGAGACGGATATTCAGGTGGATGAGCTTGGCCCTGACCCGATTCGCGCAGTCTTCATCCGCGCGCCGTTTATCACTGAAGTGCGAAACGGGGTCAGAAGCCTGGCTTCCATAGACGGCAGGGCGATTCTGATCCAGCGCGGCAAATTACTGGCATCCGCATTCCACCCGGAGTTGACCGATGATACACGCTTGCACAAGTACTTTCTGGATATAGTGAAAAGTTAGTATCAAGTTCGTAGCCTAGCCCTTTATGGGCGCTATAACCTATAAATGACGGGCACAAGGCCCTAGGCTACAAGTTAATAATGCCTGACATAGCGGAGGGACCGGATGATAATCGGCGTTCCGAAAGAGATAAAGCCCGACGAGTATAGGGTGGGGATGGTCCCGGACGGCGTGGAGCGGCTGGTCAACGCGGGGCATACGGTCCTTATCGAGACTTCGGCGGGCCGGGGCGCGCTTGTGACCGATGAGGACTACGAGGCCGCCGGGGCGAAAATCATTCCTTCCGCCAATGAAATCTACAACTCCGCCGAGATGATCGTCAAGGTCAAAGAACCGCAGCCGCAGGAATATTCAATCATCAAATCCGGCCAAATCGTTTTCACGTATTTCCATTTCGCCGCAAGCAAAGAACTCACTACGGCTATGATCGACAGCGGCGCCGCCTGCGTGGCGTATGAGACTATTCAATCCACCGACGGCTCGCTGCCTTTGCTAACTCCGATGAGCGAAGTCGCCGGTCGAATGGCGATCCAAGAAGGCGCTAAATATCTGGAGAGGCCGATGGAGGGTAGGGGGATACTACTTGCGGGTGTGCCGGGCGTCGCTCCGGCGACCGTGCTGATATTAGGAGCGGGAATCGTCGGCGCAAACGCGGCCAGAATCGCCGCCGGACTCGGCGCAAATGTAGTAGTTATGGACGTAGACCTTAACAAACTTAGGCACATGGAAGACGTTATGCCCGCCAATGTCACGACCCTTTACTCCAACAAATCCAACATTCTTGCTATTTTGCCGCATGCGGATTTGGTCGTAGGAGCCGTCTTGCGTCGGGGAGCGCGCACTCCATTGCTCATCACTAAGGATATGTTGAAGTTGATGAAGACGAGGTCGGTCATCGTCGATGTGGCCGCCGATCAGGGCGGCGTGGTCGAGACATCTCGCCCCACTACCCACGGCCATCCGGTTTTCGTCGAAGACGACATAGTGCACTATTGCGTCACCAACATGCCGGGGGCGGTAGCAGGAACATCGACTTACGCCCTGACCAACGCCACCGCCAAATACGTTCTGCGTTTGGCGAATCTCGGCCTCAAGCAGGCGATTTACGATGATCCTGAGATCAAGTTAGGCCTGAACATCGCCAACGGCAAAGTGACGCTGCAGGAGATAGCGGACTTATTCGGACTGCCGTACGTCACCCCCGAATCGGCGGTCAATTGAGTTAAACAAGCGTGATATACAAAGCGAAACACGTTCTGCCCATAACATCCGAGCCGGTTGATAACGGCGAAATTCTGGTCCGCGACGACCGAATAGAGGCCGTTGGACCAGGCTTGGCTCTCTCTTACCCTACTGAACCTATACACGATTTTGGCGAAGCCATTCTGATGCCGGGTCTCGTCAATACGCATACCCATTTGGACTACACAATCCTTCGCGGCGCCATTGATGATCTTCCCCTGCTGCCGTGGATTCGCAAGATCACTGAATACGCGCTGATGATGCAGCCGGAGCAGTTTCGCTGGTCGGCGTTCCTCGGCGCGGCGGAGCTTATCCAGGCAGGAATCACGACAATCGCGGACGCATCGTTTTCCGGCAAGGCTCTGGACGCGGTTCTGGAAAGCGGCTTGAGAGGCATCGTATATCAGGAAGTTTTCGGATATCAGACCGAAGACTTCTCTGAAGAATTAGACACGCTCAAGGCTCAGATCGACGAGCTTGCGCCAAGCGCGACTTCTAAAGCGCGGATCGGCGTATCGCCGCATTCCATTTACACGGTATCGGCTGGACTTCTTACCGCAGTCCGGGAATACGCCCATAAACAGGGATTGCCGATCTCAATCCATGTTGCCGAATCCGAAGCCGAGCGCGACTTCTGCGCTAAAGGCGAAGGCGACATCGCGCGTATGTATAAACAATATGGTATGGAATGGGCTTGCCCCGGCGTCTCGCCAGTGCAATATCTTTACGATTTGGGCTTGTTGGGCGAAAAAACGATTGCGGCGCACTGCGTTCATGTGGACGAGGATGACGTGCGATTGCTTGCGGCGACCCGGACCGGCGTGGCTCACTGTCCCAAGTCCAACTCGAAGCTCGGTGTGGGAGTCGCGCCACTACCTGCTATGCTTAATGCGGGAATCAGGTTGGGCCTTGGCAGCGACAGCGCCGTCAGCAGCAACACGCTGGACATATTCGACGAGATCAGATTTGCCATTCTGCTTCAGCGGGCGAACAAATGCAGCCCGGCCATATTCGGCGCAAAGAGTATGGTGGAAGCGGCAACAATAGGCGGCGCTCGCGCCCTTTCGATGGAAAAAGAAATCGGCTCCATACAACCCGGTAAAAAGGCCGATTTGGTGGCGGTCGATGTGTCGAAAGCGAAGAGCTTCCCGGATCGCGATTCGTACACTCTGTTGGCCTACTGCGCGTCTCCAAGCGATGTGCTGATGACGATGGTTGATGGTGAAGTCTTATATGATCGCCCGAACCTGAAAAGCCTGGATTTGGCGGAAATCAAGCAAAACGCCGGTGAAGGAAGCTGACAGCTGACAGCTGACAGCTTAAGTCAACCCACATCCGTATCTGTGTTCATCTGTGTCCATCTGTGGTTAAATAACCTTTCAATAGAGGAGAATGAGTGGCGAAGAACAAGACGATTGCGGTTCTAACCGTTCTGGTTGGCGCGGCCATAGTAGTTGCTCTGATGCGTTTCAATATGAGCAACTATTTCGGCGAGCATTACATACTCGTCAACACCATCGGCCTGCTGTGGGTTCCGATGATATTTATTTTTCTCATCGCCAGGGACGATCCTTCGCGATTCGGGTTCAGCATGTCGTCAGGTAAAGCGTGGTTCCCAACCCTCCTTCTCTTCGCCGGGGTGATGGTCTTCCTTGTGCCCGCGTCCCGGATGGACGTTTTCCAAATGCGTTACCCGCTCGATCCGATGGCCATGCGGTCGCCGCAGGATTTTCTATTTGCCGAAGTCAAATGGGGGCTTTATTTTTTCTGTTGGGAGTTCTTTTTCCGAGGGTTCCTACTATTCGGGTTACATAGGGCAATAGGCTGGCCTGCCGTAATCGTTCAGGCGCTGGCTTTCGGCGTAATGCATTACGGCAAACCAACTCCTGAGTTTATAGTATCTTTTCCAGCGGGTATTATACTCGGGCTGTTGGCGCTGCGGTCGAGATCGTTCTTTCCGTGTTTTCTTCTGCACTGGGCGTCAGCAGTTACTTTTGATGTGCTGGTTATTTGGGCGCGATAGATATGAGTCGAGAGAGTCGAGGGGAGAGTTGAAGGTTTAAGGTTGAAGGTATTGCTTGCGCCACACTTACCTTCAACATTCAACTTATCTTCGGCTTCAAAGAACAAGCCGAAGCATATGGTATAATAACTCATCACTCGTTACTCATCGCTCATCGCTGGGTTTCCCCTTCTCTCAACTCTAAACTCTCAACTCTAAACTAGCAAGATTGACTTTTGCACTTGATGGTTATATACTTCCCGAAGACAAGGAGGTATGGTTTTGGAGAGTATACGCTTAGAATCAAGCGTCAGAGAGCGTGACGGCCTAAAGGTTCTGGACGTTACAGGCGAGATCGATGTCTACACCGCTCCCAAGTTCAAGGACGCGGTAAATAGCATCATATCAACAGGCCAGAATCATCTCATAATCAATATGGAGAACGTCACTTATATGGACAGCAGTGGCTTTGGGACGCTGCTGAGCGCAACAAAGCGACTTCGACCTGAAGGCGGCACGGTAAACCTGGTTAAATGTAACAACCCGATCAGCCGAATGCTTAGGATTACCAGGTTGGACACTATCTTCGGGACCTATCCCTCCGAAGATGAAGCTATTGCCGATATAAAAAAGAAGATAGAATCGCAGTAGAAGCGGCGTTGCGGTAAATGCAAAATAAAGGCCGGAATACATAGAAGAAACGGATGAGGCTTCTCATCCGTTTCTTGCTATTTGCGCGCAGGACGAGGCCCCAATTGTGTGTAAGAGTAACTTGAGTCAACCAATGAGTCCAAAAATCTATTTTCAAATCTTGCTGGCGTTATGTCTGATAGCGGCAGCTTTATGCAGCGTTAACGCCGCGGGCGATATGAAAAAGGCGCAAACGGTGAGAAAAGTCAGAGTGGCAGGTCTGGTGATTCCCAAGCTGCCGGGCGAAAGAGAAAAGAATTTCTCGGCGTTCGAGGCCTTAGCTCGTGACGCTGCAAAGGCCGGAGCGCAAGTCGTATGCACGCCTGAAGGATTTCTGGAAGGTTATATAGTCCAAGACCAGAAGCTCACATTGGAAGAATACCGCTCACTTTGCGAGACCGTGCCGGATGGGCAGTATGTGCTTCGTATGCGCTCACTGGCCCGTGAATTGGGTATCCACATCGTCGCCGGATTTGCCGAAAAGGACGATAAAAAACAATACAACACCTCCATTATTATCTCGCCGCGGGGCGAAGTCGCGGGCAAATTTCGTAAGGTCCACAACGCCAATGACGAGCCTAAGAACACCACAGGAACGTCCTTCCCGGTATTCGACCTGCCCTTCGCTAAAGTCGGGATGATGATATGTTTCGACCGCCAAATGCCGGAAAGCCCTCGGCTGATGGCGGTAAAAGGCGCTGAGATCATATTTAATCCGTCTTCGGGAATTCACGGCGGTATTAACGACACGATGATGGT
>JAUSEB010000098.1 GCA_030650495.1 Armatimonadota bacterium
AAAGGTATTTGGCCGCTAATCAAATATGACCTTCTCTATCTTGAATCCGACACAGTGGATCGTTCCCACGGTCTTAGCGTTCAGAGGACTGCCGCTGCTCGGAATACCGCCGATAGCTTCGATAAACTTGCCGCGCATATACGACTGCCGCTCTTCCAATTGGTCAACGGTCGCGATAGCATCCCGCGCCGCGTCACCCTCGTCAAAGGCTTCGTCGGAGCGAGCATAAATAAACCGCGCAAGCTGGTCTCTAACATCGTACCAATCGGTATGCGGAGAAAAGCTTTCCAATTCCTCGATATTCATATTGAATCCTCTTGTTGAAACCGCCTACCGTCATTTCGAGCGGAGCGCAGCGGAGTCGAGAAATCTGCTTTTCTGATGAATGGTTTCAGAAAAAACAGATTCCTCCACTTCGGTCGGAATGACGATTACGCTTCCTTCGGGTGCTTTGCGGCGAGTTTTTCCGCGCAATCAACGCGCCCCGTTTCCCGCAGCCTTTCCAAATATTTAGGTAGATGGCGCAGGGTATGATGCGGTCCACCCTCCAACAAAACCGTCTGCATTGGGTCAATTGGATGCGCGGCTGTTCTCATCATATCCCCATGCCATCCCTCCAACATTGTCATTGCCTTGCCAACCAAGTCAGGCCGATCTTCCGCAAGATTATGCAATTCATGCGGATCGTTTTTCACGTCAAATAGCATTATATCAGGGAACAGGTGATAGCCGTCATGATATGACCGGATGCAGATATAGTCGTCGAATCTAACCGACCTCTGGCAGCTCCATGCCCCCTGGGACACTATTAGGCGCTCCCGACCTTCCTCCTCGCCCTTTCTAAACGCGTCCGCGAAACTGACTCCATCCCAATTCTCCGGCGTCTTGCCGCCAAGCAGTTCGATCATAGTCGCGGCGAAGTCGATCTGGTAATGCAGCGCCGAATCCACTCTCGGCTTCCCATCGGTAACTCCGGGCCAACGCACGATCATCGGGACGCGAGTCGTGATCTCATCCGCCGTCTGATGATCGCCATAGATGTTCAGCTCGCCCAAATTCTCACCATGGTCGGAGGAGACTATTATCACCGTGTCATCAAGGACGCCCTCATCCGCCAGCGCGTTCAAAATCCTGCCGATGTGCATATCCGCGTAGAGCGTTCCCGTGTCATAGCCGTCGAACATGTGCCGGACTTTAGCCATGGAATCGGCGGTTTCTATATCACGCGGCTGGAAGTTCGTCGCAACTTCAAACCCTCGCACCTCTTGGGCGGAATGAGGCCCGCAGCCCTTCCAATGCTCCCTGCGGATATCCTCAGTCAGCCAGGCGGGCGCCGGATCGTCCTTAAACGGCTCGCCGAACTCCGCTGGAGCGCGGAACGGCCCGTGAGGGTCCCAAACGTGCACATGGAGGAACCAGTTGTCCTGCTTCCCGTTTCGCTTTATCCAATCTATCGCAATTGGCGAAACTTCATCAGCGCGTTCCAATCCGCCTTTGCCTATGTTATGTGCCTCGGAGAACCCTGCGTACCATTGCCACGCCGAATGGCGTTCTGCAAACGTGCTGATTGTTACCGTCTTAAGTCCGAGCCGTTTCATGCATCCCGCCCAACTTGTCGAGTCGAGTATCGTTCGGAACCCTCGGTCGGGACCCTCAATGAACAAGTCCGCCGCGACTCCCCCATGGTTGATCACACCGTTATGAATTCCGAACTGACCGGTGCATAGAGCCGTTCTGCTCGGCAGGCAGGGAACGTCGGAAGCGTGGCAGTGGTCGAACCTCACGCCCTGCTCCGCGATCTTGTCTATGTTGGGGCTTGTATTGCGATGATACCCGTAGCAGCCCAAATGGTCAGGCCGCAGTGTGTCTATGTCTATGTACAGAACTCTCATTTTATCCTCCGAGGTCTTCTCTCAATATCCACTTCTTGTCTTTGCGCCAAGCATCCTGCTTGGAAAGGACAGACACCAGGGAGGAAGTCGCGACTGCGCTGGGGAAAGAAAAATTATAGTAAATAGACCGGAGAGTAAAATGTCATCAGCTTCGGAAATGGATCGCAGAAGGTTTATAAAATCATCTCTCGCCACAGTCGCGGTGGCTGCGCTTCTGGGTGATCGGGCATTGGCGGCGCCAAATCGCCGACAGCCCAATATTATACTCATAAACGCTGACGATTTGGGTTACGCTGACCTTAGCTGCTATGGCTCCGAATCCATCCGCACTCCTAATCTTGACTCGCTTGCCCGCCGTGGAATGCGTTTTACATCATTTTACGCTTCGGCTCCAGTATGTACCCCATCCCGGGCCGGACTCATGATGGGCCGCTACGCTGTTCGATCAGGCTTGTCTTATGTATTGTTCCCTAATGACAAAACCGGTATAACCGACAGCGAGATCACCGTCGGCCAGGTCCTTCAGAAAGCCGGTTATAAGACTGCTTGCATTGGCAAATGGCACCTAGGTTGCACTCCCGAATCGCATCCCAACAGGCACGGCTTTGATTACTACTATGGACTTCTTTACAGTAACGACATGGGGACGATGACGAAGCAAGGCTACCCGGACATCCCGTTATACCGAAATGAAGAAGTCATAGAGCGCCCGGCTGATCAGTCTTTATTGACCGAACGTTACACTGAAGAGGCTGTCAAATTCATCCGCGATAATAAAAACAATCCATTCTTTATTTACCTCCCTCACAATATGCCGCATTGGCCGCATCATGCGTCCGAGCGGTTCAAGAAACGGACTAAAGCCGGTGTATACGCCGCCGCCGTGGAAACGATAGACTGGGGCGTTGGAGAGATAATGAAAACCCTTCGGGAGCTTGGTCTGGAGCAAAACACGCTTGTTCTATTTATGAGCGATAACGGTCCCGTGTTGAGACCCGACCGTCCCGGCGCATCGGCGAAACCTCTGAGTGGAGCAAAGGGTAATGTGTTTGAAGGAGGCCAGCGCGTGCCGCTCGTCGCATATTGGCCGGCGGGAATTCCGGCGGGTTCAGTTTGCCATCAACCTGTTAGCAATCTGGATATGCTGCCCACTCTGGCAGCAATTTGTGGAGGTAAGACTCCTACTGACCGGATAATTGACGGTCGTAATATAACAAAGCTGCTCACAAATATGGGCAAAATGCCCGATTACGCCTTCTTCTATAACCCAGGCAAAACTGTTCCAGCCGTTCGTTACGGCAAATGGAAGCTGCGGCTTGAGAAAGGAAGGCAGTCAGTCGAAAAGCCTGAGCTATATAACCTTGATCTTGACATCGGAGAGCGTCGCAATCTGGCGAAAGAGCATCCCGAAATCGTCGCCGATCTCAAGGCCCGAATAGACGCTTTTCTACAAACGCTATAGGAGTAACCAATGATCAAAGTAAAAGAAACATCAGCGACGGTGGAAATTGGCCGCCGGGAGTTCATCAAAGGCTCGCTGGCCGCCGTGGCTGCCGTCTCGCTGTGCGGAAATGAAGCTTTTGCCGCTGCGGGGCCGGAATCCCGGCCCAATATCGTGCTGATAAATTGCGATGACCTCGGCTATGGCGATGTGGCCTGTTATGGCTCTAAAAAGATCGCAACTCCTAATCTGGACACCCTGGCGCAAAACGGACTCCGCTTCACCGATTTTTACTGTACCGCTCCCGTCTGCACCCCATCACGAACAGCCTTGATGACAGGGCGTTACCCAATTCGCGCCGGTCTGACTCGCGTCCTCGGCCAATACAATAAGGACGGCATCAAAGACGAGGATACCACGATAGCGCAAGTTCTCAAGGCGCAGGGCTATGCCACGGCCTGCATCGGTAAATGGCATCTTGGACACTTGCCTCAGTATCTTCCGACCCGCCACGGTTTTGACTACTATTACGGCATCCCATACAGCAACAATATGGGCGCATGGACTGAAGGTCTCGTAGACGTTCCGATTATGCGTAATGAGGAAGTCATAGAGCGTCCCGCTATCCAGGACACTCTGACCCAACGCTACACCGAAGAAACAATCAAGTTCATAAAAGATAATAAAAATGGGCCATTTTTCGTGTATCTTGCGCACACAATGCCGCACAAACCCTGGCATTGTTCTGACAGCTTTCGCGGTCGCTCCAAAGGCGGTCTCTATGTAGACGTCATCGAGGAGTTGGACTGGAGCGTAGGCGAGATTGTGAAAACGCTTCGCGAGCAAGGTCTTGATCGGCACACTATCGTAATGTTCACCAGCGACAACGGCCCCAACGGTGGTTCAGCCGGACCACTGCGCGGCGGCAAGACGAATGTATTTGAAGGCGGTATGCGTATTCCTTTCATCGCTTCCTGGCCCGGCCGTATCCCCGTCGGTCTATGCAGGGAGCCTGCCAACCAGATGGACCTGTTCCCGACCTTTGCATATCTTGCCGGTGGAAAACCGCCTAAGGACCGCCCGTTGGATGGGCGAGATATCCGCCCATTGTTGACGGGTAAGGGGAAAATACCAGGCGCTTTCGAGTTCTACTATTTCAGGACACATGTGCTTCAGGCTATGAGATACGGCAATTGGAAAATGCATGTTGGTCGAGATACAAATGCATTGCCTGAGCCGGAGCTGTACAACTTGGCGCTGGACATCGGTGAGAAGCGCGATGTAGCCAAGCAGCATCCGGAGTTGGTTGCCGAACTCCAGCAAAGAATAAAGGACTTCCGAAAAGGGCTTCCGAACACGGCGAAAATCGGCGGCTCGCCATTTAGTTATTAGCCGGGCGCATCCCAAAGTCGAGGGAAGACTTTAATCACGAAAGCGCGAAAAGGAAAGAATTGTTGGTGGACAGTTCTGTTTCGCACGCGATGACATATCGCGTGCGATCAAGTTTCTATCCTTCGGCTTGTTCTTTGAAGCCGAAGATAAGTTGAATACACCGTTGTTTCGGGATTTGAATGGAGCGCAGCGGAATGGAAATCCCGAAACAAGCCAAGGACGTAATGTTGAAGGAGAGAGTGTTGCAAGCAATACCTTCAACCTTCAACCTTCAACTATCCCTCGACTCCTACCAATATCCGTGTTCTTTCACCCAGTTCCTCCAGTCTGCTCCCAGGGTGAGGCCGTTCGCAACCAGTGGGTCTTCCGTCAGCCCATTCTTTTCCATCATCCGGGCAATCCATCCCTCAAGCGTGTGCTCCATTTCTTTCGCAACGTCGGGACGCGCCTCGGCGATGTTGTTCATCTCATCCGGGTCGGATTCAAGATCATAAAGCTCGCGCATAGGCCCTTTGCGATAGCCGCGGTTTCTAGCCAAAATGAACTTGTAACGGTCTGTCCGAAGCCCCCAGTTCATAATCCGTGTGCACTCTTCCGTCACGAGGAACGGATAGATCGGGTCATTCGACTCCCCGGTTATGTAGGGGACCAGGCTCGTTCCATCCATGGCTTCAGGCGCATGGATTCCAGCGGCCTGGAGTATGGTCGGAGCGATATCTATATGCTGAACCAGATGCGGAACCCGGCTTCCCTCTCTCGCCACGCCGGGCCATTTGACAACAAGCGGAACGTGAATGTCGTCATCATACAAACCGTGATGATCGAAATAAATTTCGTGCTGGTATAGCATTTCTCCATGGTCGCTGGTGATAAGAACAAGAGTGTCATCCGCTAAATTTAGCTCATCAAGGGTTCCAAGAAGCTCGCGCAGTCCATCGTCGGCGTATCTGATCTCACTGTCGTACATCGAAACAAGATACTCCGCGTCCGTAATTCCCGGCGCCAGCCGATCGATCCATTCCCTCCACTCCTCACCAAGAGGATAGCGCTCCATTCCTTCGAGGGATTTATGCTTCGGGTCGCACGGATCGCCATCGTAGAACAGGCTTCGATATTCCAGTGGCGGAATGTAGGGCGTGTGAGGGTCCCAGTAATGCACGAACAGGAAGAATTTCTCGTTCGAATGCTCTTTCAACCATGGTATTGCCCTGGCGTTGTATTACTCGCACGGTTTAGCCTGCGCGTAATCTCCCGCCAGCCTGGGGTTGATGTAGAACTCGTAACCGCGAGTAAACCATTCTTTGTGAAAATACAGATTGTCCACGGCGCAAGTAGTATATCCGTGCTCCTGTAATATCTCAGGAAGGAAAGGGGCCTGCTTGCTCAGAACCTTAGTCCCCCCATGGCTAACGATTCCATTTGTAATTGCGTATTGTCCGGTGTAAAGGCTCGTATACGACGGCTGGGTCGGTATTGCCTGGCAGTAAAGCTGCTCAAAGAGAACGCCTGACTTAGCGTACTCATCCAAAAAAGGTGTTGTGCGTCTCGGATAACCATAACATCCGACATGCCTGGCGCTCAGGGTATCGATAGCCACCAGAACTATATTCAAAACCTGTGCCTCCTGGTTCGGCGCAAATTACTATATATACACTTCTCGATTGCGAAAAGGCGTTCCTGCCATTGGAAACCACGAAAGGTCTGATTCAGGGGAGAACGCAGATGAACGCTGATAAGCGCGGATGGGAAAAAGCTGTCAGCTGTCAGCTGACAGCTGACAGCTTAAACCAACCGACAACTCTTCCCTTATCTGTGTTCATCTGTATCCATCTGTGGTTAAATACTTTTCCCTTTTCGTGCTTTCTCCCTTTCGTGCTTTCGTGATAAAAGAGACACTTATTGCGGCAAGTCCTATGTTTCGGTTATTATATGGCAGGGTTGCTTCGGCTATAAGCCCCAAAGGTAAACGGAAAAGAGTATAAGAATTTGCCAAAAAACTTAATAATCTTCTACACCGACCAGCAGCGCAAAGATAGCCTGGGCTGCTACGGGAACCCAGTCGCGAAGACTCCAAACATCGACGCGCTGGCGCGGCGCGGCGCCATGTTCCAAAATCATTACGCAGCCAACCCGGTTTGTATGCCCAGCCGGGCTTCGTTCCTGACCGGCCAACATTTACAATCGCACCGGCTGATAGACAACGGTTTTGCTCTGTCAAAGAATAAGGCCACATTGCCGGGAGTTTTGGCTCAAAAAGGCTATCACACCTGTTCTATCGGCAAGATTCATCTATCGCCATGGGGCGCGCCGGCGGAGACTGAATATGAAGAATCCCGGGCTTACTGGCGGACCGGTAAGATGGACTATTGGAACGGCCCATACTACGGTTTTAAGGAAGTCCAACTCGCCAGCGGGCACGGAGATGCTTGCTACGCAAACTTTGGGCATTACGGCAGATGGGTGAATGAAAATTTCAAAGAGCTTGCGCAACGCGCTTCCGAATATGGAAAGGGCAAAACAAAGCAATTCGGGCGCTCGGCGATTCCGCTGGAGGCGCATCACTCCACATGGATCGCCAATCAATCAATTGAATACATCAAGAAAAACAAAGACAAGCCGTTTTGCCTATATGTGTCGTTTCCCGATCCGCACCACCCCTTTGTCACGCCGGAAAAGTATTACAACATGTTTGAAGGCGCCGATTTCCCCGCTCCTCATTTCAAAGAGGGTGAGAACGACCGCAAGCCTTTTCACTACAAACGCGCTATGACCGAAAAGCAGCACCCGAAGGACGGCGGCGCGCATCGACCGCTCGAATTCACTGAGAAGGATTGGCAAGTCGTTCGCACAGCGACCTACGGCGCAATATCGCTTATAGACCACAGTGTAGGCCGCGTTCTGGACTGTCTTCGCGATCAGGGCTTGGAAGATAATACGACCATCGCATTCACATCCGACCACGGTGATCTTATGGGCGACCACTATTTCCTTTATAAAGGCCCATATCCCACCCGCTCGCTGTTGAACATTCCTTTCATTATTGCCGACCCTGACTGCGCCCCGCGCGAGACCGGCGCCGTAATGAGCAATGTAGACGCAATGCCTACTTTGCTCGATCTCTTGGGAGTCCCGATTCCGCCATCTGTCCAGGGCCGCTCGTTCAAAGACGTGACGGAAGGAAAGCCCGAGGATAAAGACCATGTGGCTTTGTGCAGCGGGTGGTCAAAAGATTCACATCTATTTTATCATCACAGCATCTATGGAAGCAGGTATCGCATTACCTATTTCCCGAATCAAGACGATGGCGAACTCTACGATCTCGAACAGGACCCTTACGAGTTCGACAATCTATATCACGATCCAAAATACCGTGGCTTGCGTGATGAACTGATGCTTCGTCTTCTAAAAGAACTTGGCCGCGCTGAGCCGCACGATCTCCAAGCGCCGGCTTGGTGGTAAACCAGGATTGGAGGAAAAACCGTTGTTAAGACTACTCGCATCCATACAGATCGCCTGCCTTTCATTCGTTGTCCTTGCGGGACCGTCCATGGCCGCGTCAGTGGGAAAGGGCAAGAAGCTTTTAGAATTTGGCTGGAACACGCCCAACATAGAGTATTTGCGCGACCACGGCGCGGAACTCGATAAAAATTCGCCGTTTGATGGGGTAATCACCGCCGGAGCTTATGTCTCCGATGGCCACAAGAGGGATTTTAGTTGGGTATGCTTTGGCAGCGAGAGGATTTCTCCCGATGCCGCCGAAAAATGGATTGCGGATATGAAAGCCGCCCGGCTGAAACGAATGACGCACAACTTCATCCGCTTCAACACAATGCCGGGGAACGTCGATTGGTTCGATGACTTCGGCGCTATTCAGCACAACGCAAAGCTGCTGGCAAGAGTCGCGAAGCGTGGAGGTTTCAAGGGCATACTTCTCGATTTTGAGGAGTACAGCCGCAAGCAAGGCGTCGGGACGTTCACTTACCCATATCAGAAATACAAGGACAAGAAGACCTTTGATGATTACACCGCGCAAGTTAAGCTGAGAGGCAGGGAATTTGGAAAAGCGATAAGCTCTGAGTTCCCAAATGCAGTTCTTTTGATGACCCACTCCCACAGTTGGCCCTATGATCTTATGCCCGGACAGGAACAGCCCCTGAGCGAAGTTGTTTACGGCCTGCTGCCCGCGTTCATTGATGGAATGCTGGAGGGCTGTTCACCTCGAACAACTCTCGTAGACGCTTTTGAAGCTTCCTATGGCTATCGTGAGAAAAACGAATTTATGAAAGCGCGCGAGATGATCAAAGAAGCGGCTGCAATCTCCTCCAATCAGGAAATGTACAAAAAGCGTATTGGAGTTGGATTCGGCCTTTGTCTCGATTATCCAAGCCCGAAAGGAAGCTGGAATCCCTCGGACATCAACATAAACTATTTTCTCCCGGACGAGTTTGAATACGCCGCGTTCTGCGCTCAGGCCGCCGCGGATAAGTATGTATGGATATACACCGAGCGTCCTAATTGGTGGACTGGCGAGAAACTTCCACCTGAGTATATGCGGGCTTTGGTCAACTCGCGAAACGATCATGAGTATCGGCGAGCGAGGCGCCGCAGCCTTGTGAACGAATCAGCTAAAGAAATAGTTGTTTCTTCCAAGACCACTCCCGGTTCCGATGACAAGAGCGCATTTGGAGATCTCTGGAAAGACTACGAGGAGGTCTTGACGCTGGATAAGGTCTGGAAATTTGCGCTCGATCCTAATGACATCGGCCTGGATCAGAAATGGTTTATGGAGGATTTCGACGCAAGCGGCTGGAAAGACATCGAGATAGGGGAGTGGTGGGAGCCGCAAGGCTACCGCTATGACGGCGTAGCGTGGTACAGAAGCTCTTTCAGAATGCCTGTAAGCATGTTCGGAAGGCGCGTCTGGCTTGCATTCGGGGCTGTGGATGATGCCGCCCTGGTCTATATCAACGGCAAGCAAGTCGGAGAGAGAGACCCGATCGCAAGGGGAGAATTCGCCAAACGGTTCCTCATGGAAATCTCCGGCCGTACAAGATTCGGGAAAGAGAACACGATCGTAGTTCGGGTAATGGATCGTAGAATGCTCGGCGGAATCTGGAAATCAGTCAAAATCATCACAGATCGGAAACCGGAATAGGGGATATGGCAAAGTGGTGTCGGTGTTTCGGGAATCTTGTTCCCGAAACCTACGATATTAACGTTGTTTCGGGGAACCCCTCAGGCTGTCTCAAAATCCTGCACAGCAGCAATATTGTTGATATGATCGGCGGGTTTGACCAGGTCTCATCTGGACGAACCGACCGATCAAGCAAAAAAGTAAAACATTAGCAACTATTGAAGCCGCGATATAGGCTCGCGCGGCTATATTTGCGACGCATTTCGCTACGTTGTGCGCAATACACATCAACGCCGACTCCGCATGTGCGCCTTCTTTACCCCAACAGATGAACCGCTCAAAGCCCTGGTTGCGCTTCATCTGCCCGAAAACCGGCTCC
>JAUSEB010000099.1 GCA_030650495.1 Armatimonadota bacterium
TGCGAGCCGTCGCCTGCCAACTTATAGAAATATTGTATGTTGTTCTGTTGAGGCGAACACCTTATTCAGAGGAATACCACCTCCGCATGAGAACATTGCACTCTAAACCAACTTTGGTATTGACATAGGGAGTCCGAAACACCGGTGCATTCAACTTATCTTCGGCTTCAAAGAGGGGGTGTTCAAAAAGTCCCATATACCTGTAGCCTAGGGCTTTATGCCCGTCAGTTCACGCTCAGGTTGACTGCAATATGACGCCCACAAGGGGCTAGGCTACGGTTTTTGAACAGTCCCAAGAACAAGCCGAAGCATAGAAGATCGGAAGCTGTCAGCTGACAGCTTTCCCATAACCTATTACCTATTTCCGCCGCAGTTTATACCAGGGTTTTTTGGACTTCTCTTCGCGTATATCTTCGGTGACTTCGTAGACAAGTGAAGCGAGGTCGAGCGTCAGACCTTTGAGGCTTCGCAGCTCCAACAAATAGCTGTCTTTGGTATCCTGAAGCTCGCGGGCGAAGGTCTCCCGCATTGCCTGGATTTCCTCTTGCATAGCCTCGATTGCGGCGTTAGGGGTGGCCGGCCTAGACGGATCGCCGTAGCTGTCGTTGTCGAACACGGCGGCGACTTCGATAGGCTCTTCGTCGAAGACCTTTTCGCCAACCGCCGGATTTGGGGGCCGGTACTCGTCAGAAGGGTATAGCCCCTCTTCCTTCCACTGCTCCCGCAGTCGCTCTATATTTATCGGCAACTCGTATTTCTGTTCCATGGCCGATTAAGAGTTCTCTCGCAATGAGCAAGAATCCTGCAATGGGGTCTGTTTATGTGTTACGTATGCAACACAAAATGGTTTGTGTTACATAAATCCAGTTTCGTGTAACACAAACCATTTTGTGTTACATCCATGGAACACAAATCAAAGATCCTCGGCGATCCCCAATAGTGATGGGAGGCAAAACAAGGATGGTGTGCGCCCTGACTGTTCTTGAACTGCGAACAGGATGCTGTTCTTAACTAACAGCCTGAGGATGCGCAATGCCGTGCCACGGGGTATATTTGAACGAGCAATAAAGTAACTGCTCTTGAAGATTGGACTATCAAAGATGGCGTCTAACGCATCTATCCCAAATTGTGAATGCGTGACGTTACGAATATGCTGCTTCATTTCATTGTACAGGTCGAGTATTGCCTTAGCTTTACGGCTGTTTTCTTCTGATTGTTCAACAACAGCCTGTAAGAAGAAAGCAATCCACCCATTCCAGTCACCGTCACGCGATATCGCTTTAAGACGTTCATAATAGATTTCATGGTTGCGCTCAAGATAAGCGCTTAGATAGAACACCGGACTTGATAGTAATTTCTTGTCGTAAAGAATTAGCGGAATTAACATGCGCCCCATTCGCCCATTCCCATCACAGAACGGGTGGATAAGCTCGAATTGGGCTTTGAGCAAGGCCAGTTGTACGAGTGGGTCTTTTTCCTCCATATACAGATACTCTTCCCAATTGTGGAGAGATGGACTCACATTTTCCGGAGACGGCGGAATAAACGTGGCTTGTTCAATTGGCGCTCCCGGTGGCGCAATATAGTTCTGGTTTATGCGTATCTCACCAGGCATCTTATCTTGTCCACGTACGCTGCCCGACATCAAGACGCAATGCAGATCACGTATGAGGTTCAGACACAGCGGTCGCTTGTTCATATCATCCACGGCAGCCCTGATGGCTTGGCGATAATTTATGACCTCTCGAAGGTCATCTCGTTTCTCCATCGAAATGTTAGAAGTTGGACTTGCTTCGAACTCCAACACTTCCTCCATAGAGGTAATCGTGCCTTCGATTTTAGATGATAACACGGCTTCCTGTGTTGCCAGAGGCGACAACAAGACTTGTGGATTTGGCATCGCCTGCAAAACGCCGTTGAATCGGGCGAGAGCGGCGCGCGCGTTACCTATAAGCGTTACATGCTCAGCCCAATTGATAATTTCTTTTCTTAGAGGAAGATTATCCGGAACGTAAGGATTCATTTGTCGCTCCAAGGAAGCCTATTCTACAACAATGTTTTCGACTTTCTTCACGCAACATCCTGTAAAGCATAAAAGCTGCTCTAACTCCCAAACAATGTCAACACGAAAACCGTGTTCTCTTTCGCTTCCAAGGCATGCGGAAGTCCCGACGGCATGAAGAACCACGAGCCGGGAAGAGCGTCGTGCCATTGATCGGCGAGTTTGATCCGGCCTTTGCCCTGGATGAAATGCACGACCGCGTTGCGGCTTGCGGTGTGCTCCGATAGAACCTGGCCCGCGGACATACAGAAGACTCCGACTTCGCCGAAGTCTTCCTCCACAAGCGTCTTGCTCACAATCCCGTCCGTGACGAATTCGATCTTCTCTTCCAATTTTGCGGCAATTGGAGCGAGTTCTTTTTGTTCAGCCAATATGCGCCTCCTGTCAAACTTAGTCGATAGTCGATAGTCGTTAGTAGGATGTCCAAGATTTGCCGTCCCTCGATACGTCGGTTCGATTGTACCAGAATAGCACAATATCGTCCTGGAGGGCTTTATATATCTCATCCTTGCCGACTCCATAGCTGCGCAAAATGCCGCCGGCCACGCTGTCTATTTCGCTTGCTATCGCGATGAGCAAATGCTCCACGCTGACATATTCATCTTTAAGCCTTTGCGCCTCGTTCCAGGCTACTCCCAGGACGGATTTGAGTCTGGGAGACAGGTAGGCCTGAATCGTGACGGCGCCGGTTACGACAGGCAGCTTCGACAGCTCGTTTTCGACCTGCCGCGCGAGCGCTTCCGGCGCCGCCCCCAACTTCTGAAGCAAAGGTTGGACTATTCCGTCTTCCTGGCAAAGGAGCGCCAGCAGCAGGTGTTCCGGCTCAATCTGTTGATTTCCCTTTTCGTCAGCGATTAACTGAGCGTTTTCCAGGGCCTCTTGAGCTTTGATGGTAAACTTGTCGAGTCTCATAAACTCATCTCCCACTGCCGTTATTTCCAGCAGAGCCGAGAAATCTGCTTTGTCCGTGCTTCGGGGCGAAAAGCAAGCCCACGAAGCATAGTCAAAAGCAGATTCCTCACTTCGTTCGGAATGACGGACGCGATACGTCCGGCTGATTAGCGCGATACCTGAATACCATTAAGCTGTGCAGTTCGGGTAAACTCCGTTTACCTTATTCCCCGATTTGCTGCCAAGCTCAAACATGAATTGATAACATAAGAAGAATACCAATTGAGCGTCTTACTGTCAAGTGCTTCCTATTCAAAAAAACTGGTAAAATTACTTGCGATTACCTGTTGCCAAAAGCAGGAAAGCGGGGTATCATAGCAAAAAGTATACATGGCTGGCAGACGGCCCATCATTTTGAAACGGAGGTGAGGTCTAGAGATATACACAATAGCGCCGGCTCACTAAAGTCTAGTATTCGGAAAGGCAGGTGAGCGGGATGTATGAGACCACGCGAAGCATAGAACTAGTATTTCCGCGAAGTGGTCAAGTCCTCCCGGTCGAGGTGCCAGCCGAACTATTCGAGCTCGTAATGCAGATCAACCAAAAGCTTTTATCATTCATATTTAGCTGCAGAGTTCCGAGTTCGTGCTTCGAGCGCCTAATGGAGGGCAATTAATCCCCCACATAATAGGAGCAGTATGTGTAAGACAGCCCGGAGGGTAAATCCTTCGGGCTTTAACTTATGATGGGAGTCGAGGGAGTTTGGTTGGTGTATCGGGATTTGAGCGCAGCGGAAATCCCGATACATACTCGGTTTGTTTCGGGATTTCCATTCCGCTGCGCTCCATTCAAATCCCGAAACAACGGCCCTTCTAACTTCTCCCTCTCCTACGTCCTCTTAACGAATATCTCTTTGGCAATATCGGGGTCGAGCGCGACGTTTGTCTCGTCTATTTGCAAAACGTACGCCGGTCGCTTTTGGTGCAGGCGGATTACGCTTCCCGCTACTATGCCGAGCGCGCCGAGCCGGTCCAGCCTGCCGTGGGTCTTTGGGGTCATAAAGACTATTCTGCTCTCCTCGCCGGGGTTCAACTCCGAAAGCGGGATCACCAGCGGCGTCATCTGCTTTTTGAATTTGCTGCAGCAGGAGCCGCGGGGGATTGCCTTGCCATGGGGGCAGGTCGGCGGGTGTCCAAGCAGCGAGCAAACACTCTCCGTGGCCGCCGGGCTAAGAATATGTTCGAATTCGCACGCGTCCGACTCCGCCTGGGTCTCATCGATTTCCAGTATCTCGGTCAGCAGCGTTTCCGCAAGCCTGTGCCGCCGGATTATGCCGGAAGCCCTGTGCGAGCCCGAATGCTTGAGGGAAATACGGCCGTCAACCCTTGAGATCAGCCCAGCCGCTTCCGTGGCTTCTATCAGCGCGTCCGCATCACCATTGGAATATGACTCCCGGATGCGCTCCAGATTGTCCTTTCCCTCTTCTCTTAGAATCCAGATCAATTCCAAAAATTCGTCAATTCGCTGATCGGACACTTGTTCCATGTCTCAGGACTCCTTGTTCTTCTTAAACAGCTTTTTCGCCAAATCGGCCAGTTTCGATTCGCGCTCCAGTTCGTAACCGCAGTTAGGACAGCAGACCGCCTTGCACTTATTGTGCATCGGGCAGCCGGAGCACATCACCTTCGCCTGTTCAAATTCATAACCGCAAAATGGACATTTCATAAGTTTATATTCAGCGCGCCGCTTCCGTCATTCCGAACGTAGTGAGGAATCTGCTTTTTCCGAATCCAACCAAAAGCAGATTTCTCGACTCCGCTTCGCTCCGCTCGAAATGACATGACCGGTACGATATTTCTATTCTATAGGTTTATATTCAGCGCGCGCAGCGCCATGTTCAGCAGGCCGCCAATAAGAAACGCGAACGGGAATATGAACGCGCTCATGGCCGCCGCCGTCGCCAAACCCCGCTCCTTTATAATAACAAAGAAGTTCGCTATGCACGGGATAAATAGAGTGATCGTCACCAGGCTGACCACAACTTGATTGTTCGTAAGCAGTCCGGCCTCTACAAGCTTATATAGTCCGGCCACGCCATAATCTCGCCTCAGGAACCCGACCACAAACGCCTCTGTCACCTTCGCCGGCAAGCCCATAAAACCCTGGACAATCGGCGCAGTTACATCCTGAAGTCCGTGCAGCAGGCCGAACTTATGGAAAGCGAAAAGCATGAGCGTTCCGAGTATGAACAGCGGAACGGCCTCTCTCAAATACCATTCCAGTCTGGCAAGTGTCTTGATGACGATGTTGGACATCTGCGGCCATCTGATTGGCGGAACTTCTAAAATAAAGTCCGATCCTGTCCCCGGCATTACTTTTGACGCGAGAAAGCCGACGATGAATATCACGGCCACAACCACTCCGAGCCAGATGCCTGTCGCCGCAATCGGCATGTTTGGCCGCCCGAGTATGCCGAGTATTACTCCGAGCTGCGCTGAGCACGGAACGCCAAGGGCCAAAAGCAGCGTGGCTATGATACGTTCCCTCTTGGTGTCTAGTATCCTGCATGTTAGAGTCGCCATCGTGTCGCAGCCAAGGCCAAGGATCATCGGCAGCGCGGCCTTGCCGTTAAGGCCCATGACTTTGAACACCCGATTGACCATTATCGCCAGCCTGGGGAGATAACCCGAATCTTCGAGAACGCCGAACGTGACGAAAAACGCGCCGACTATAGGCAGCACTATTGCTACGGCGTAGGTCAACGCCATTGTGATGACCCCATACTCTCCCACAAGAATGTCTTGCAATAGCGGCACGGGGATCAGAGCCAACACAGCCTTTGTCGCCCACGGATTCAGATACTTGCCGAAAAGACCGTTCTCAAACCAGTCCACCAGCGTTCCGGCTCCGAAATTACCGACAAAAAGCCACGTCAAATAAAGCACGGCAAGGAGTAGAGGGGCGCCATAAAAAGGATGAGTTCCCCACTCCCCAAATAGATAAAGAAGCAGGATCATGACCGGAAGGCTGAAAGCGGCAAGCAGCGGATTCAGGCTGGATAGTTCGCGCATCGCGTACATCGAGGCGATTATTATCGCGGCGGCCAAAGCCGGGTGGATCAACGGAGCGCGTGAAGGAAGCAGGCTTTGCTCGGATTTCGACTTATCACTGGAAATGATCGATTCAAGTTCACGGTCGATACATTTAAGCCGCTGCACATTGATAACATAGCCCAGCGAATCGCGATACCGCTGCTGCAGCTTTCGTCTTATCCCCTCGATCTCTCTAATATGGCTTTCGGACACGACCGAGTGCAGCCAGGCGGTAAGCGATTCGTCCCCCGACAAGAGCATTATGGCTATCCCGCGCCTGCCGATAGTAACTTCCGGGAGCAGCGACTCCACTCTGGAAATCGCTGCTTCAATGTCCTGGTCTAATGCAATGCGGAAATCAGAGACTTGAGGTTCGGAAGCGGCGTGTATCAGGCGGTCGAGGCCTTTCCGCTGCGTGGCGACGGTGGAAACAACGGGGACGCCGATCAGTCCGGACAGGGCTTTCATGTGAATCGTGATTCCGCGCGACCTCGCTTCGTCAGCCATATTAAGAACAAGCGCAAATGGGACTTCCATCTCAGCCAACTGCGTGGAAATAACGAGAGCGCGGCGAAGGTTCTTTGCGTCGGCGATTTGCACGACCACATCGGGCCGCTCGTTCATGATAATGTCGCGGGTGACTTTTTCGTCTTCGGACATCGGCAACAGGCTGTTTGCGCCCGGAGTGTCGATAATGACGCTCGCGCGCCCGTTCAGCATCGCGTTGCCCTGGACCACTTCCACGGTCGTGCCGGGGTAATTGCTGACAGTGACGTACTTGCCGGTAAGGAGTCCAAAGATCGCGCTCTTACCGACATTTGGGTTGCCGACAAGAGCTATCCTCTGCACACCGGCCTTAGCGCCGCCCGGCGACTTGGAATGAGCCTGCACGCTGAAACACCACCTAATTACGCTATTCCTCAGCAAGAATTAAGTCTCGCCTTAACCTTGCAGGCTCATTATACCCGCGCCGGAACATGGATGTCAATACGTATAGTTGAGAGTTTAGAGTTGAGAGTTGAGAGAAGGGAATACTGCTGACTACCGGCTACCGACCGCCGACTTGCGCCATTCCCAGCGCTGTCCGGGCTGCCAGACGTATTTTCCGGTCATGTCTATGTAGCCCGTCTGCCCGCTGACTTCCACGTTCGCCAACCCTTTGAAGAAAGGCCCCGCCGCGTCGAATTCGGGAGCGATTGCCAACTCCCCGTTCTTGCCTATATATCCATACTTGCCGCCGGTCTTGACCGCTGCAAGACTTTCGGAAAATCCCCATGCCTCTTGAAAACCAGGCTCGATAACCATCTTGCCCGCCTTGTCGATATAGCCCCACTTGTCGCCGACCTCAACGTGAGCAAGCCCTTCGGAGAATCCCCATGTGTTGGCGAATTGCGGCTCGATAATTGTCTTGCCGGACTTATCTATATAGCCGTATTTTCCATTCACCTTCACCTTCGCCAGACTTTCAGTGAACGACCAGGCGTCAATATACTGCGGCTTAATGATGACCTTGCCGGTCGCGTCGATAAACCCCCATTTGCTTTTCACGCAGACCAGCGCAAGTCCCTCCGAGAACGACCAAGCGTCGCCAAATTGCGGCTTGATGACGGTCTTTCCCACCTTATCAATATATCCCCAGTCGCCGCCGTAGTTCACCAGGGCCAGTCCCTCAGCGAAATCCAGCGCGGAACGATACTTCGGTTTTATCGCCACCGCGCCCGTTCTGTCAATATAACCCCACTTCTCAGGCTCACTGTCGCGATTGCCAAACAGACTGAAGTGATGAGGCCCCCGGCTCGTTTTCCTTGGGTCCTGAGCGCGCTTATTAACGGTAAGAATTCTCGCCATCCCTTCCGAGAACCCCCAGGCGTCGTCGAACCGGGGAGCGATAATCATCTTGCCCGAAGTGTCTATATATCCCCACTTAGCGCCTACTCTTACCGCCGCCAGACCTTC
>JAUSEB010000101.1 GCA_030650495.1 Armatimonadota bacterium
ACATCGAGGCGGAGCAGTCCACCTTAGGTTCCATGATGCTGGATCGGGCCGCTATCGAAAAGGCCGGGGAAATCCTTAAACAAGAGGATTTCTACAGAACCGCTCATCAAGAGATTTACGATGCGCTATGGAGCTTGGCCGAAAGAGACCAGGCTATTGACCTTATAACTATTCAGGAAGAACTCCGCGGCAGAGGCAAGCTGGAGGCCGTCGGCGGCACTGAATACCTAATGGCGCTGCTGGACAGCGTCCCCACCGCGGCCAACATCGAGTACTACGCCAAGATAGTCGAAGAAAAGTCGATACGTCGCCGCCTAATAGAAGCCGCGACTGAGGTTATCGGCTACGCGCACAGCCAGGAAGACGACATAGAAATGCTGGCCGACAGGGCCGAACAATTGGTTTTCGCCGTTTCGCAGCGGCGCATCGGGAGATATTTCAACTCGGTTGGCGATTTGGTGACGGAAGCTTGGGAAAGCATCGGGCGGCGTTACCAGGAAGGCAAAATTATCTCAGGGCTGGAAACAGGCTTTGAGAAGCTTGACTACATGACTTCCGGCTTGCAAGCCTCCGATCTTGTGATAATAGCTTCCAGGCCGTCTATGGGAAAGACGGCGCTTGCTCTTAACATCGCCACAAATTCCGCCATCAGTACCAAACAGCCGGTAGCCGTCTTCAGCATAGAAATGTCGTCGGAGCAACTGGCGCTGAGGATGCTTTGTTCACATGCCCGCATAGACGCGCACCGGCTTCGCACGGGACGTATTCGTGAAGAAGAGTGGAAGGGTCTGGCGGGCGCGACCGAAGCTCTTTATCAAATACCTTTATACATTGACGACACCTCCGATATAACTCCAATGGCGATGCGGGCCAAATGCAGGCGTCTTCGCGCCGAGCACGGCTTGGGTTTAGTTATAGTAGACTACTTGCAGTTAATGCATTGGCACAGACACATGGAAAACCGCGTGCAGGAGATTTCCGAAATCGCCAGGTCGCTCAAAGGACTTGCAAGAGAGTTGAAAGTCCCAGTGATCGCGCTTTCGCAGTTGAGCCGCCAGGTCGAGCGTAGAGAGGACCGCAGACCGATGCTCTCTGATCTCCGGGAGAGCGGTTCGATAGAGGCCGAAGCCGACGTGGTGCTTATGCTATTCAGAGAGAGTTACTACAAACAGAAGGAAATGCGAGACGCCGGTTCGGAATTTGATGATACGGACACTAATGAGCCTGATCCTACTGATATTATTATTGCGAAGCAAAGGAATGGGCCAACGGGAGTTATCAAGCTGGGATTCATGGCTCAGTTTGCCAGTTTTGTGAATATGACTGATAGAACGGAGTGATACGTTTGCCGGAACGTCTTAAAGTCCTAGTTGTCGGTGGCGGAGGGCGAGAGCATGCGCTGGTCTGGAAGATCGCGCAAAGCCCGCTTGTTGAAAAGATCTACTGCGCTCCCGGCAATCCCGGAATCGCCAAATCAGCGGAGCTTGTCGATATTAAGGGAACCGACATAAAAGCCCTCGCGGATTTCGCCGAAGCGAATAGTATCGGACTGACGGTTGTCGGTCCCGAATCACCACTAATCGCCGGAATTGTTGACGAGTTCGAATCGCGAGGACTAAAGATATTCGGCCCATGTAAAGCCGCCGCCGCGCTGGAAGGCAGTAAGGCATTTACGAAAGATATTCTGCAAGAGAATAATATCCCCACGGCAGCTTACGCTGTGTTTACCAAGTTCGATGAAGCAGCGGCTTATGTGAAAGAGTATTTTGCGTTCTCCTGCGAGCCGCTTGTTGTAAAGGCTGATGGAGAAGCCGCGGGTAAAGGCGTTTACATCTGCGAAGACGAACATTGCGCCATTGAAAGCCTGAAGACCGTAATGGTTGACAGAGCATTTGGCAACTCCGGCAATAAAGTTGTAGTCGAAGAATTCCTGACCGGCCCGGAAGCCACTATCATGGGTCTTGTGGACGGCGAAACGCTTGCCACTCTTATTCCAGTTCAAGACTACAAGCGCGTTTTCGACAACGATGAAGGTCCGAATACCGGTAGTATGGGCTGCTACGCGCCTGTTCCGATATTAACGGAAGACATAAGAGATTTTGTAGCCGAAGAGATAATGGTTCCCACATTAAAAGCGTTGAAGCGAAAGGGGATCATATTCAAAGGCGTTCTCTACGCGGGCGTCATTCTGACCGAATATGGCCCAAAGTTGCTTGAATACAACTGCCGTTTCGGCGACCCGGAGACGCAAGTAGTGATGCCGTTAATGGAGAGCGATTTGGTGGAAGTTATGCTCGCGGTAATAGACGGCAGGCTCGACGAAATCGAAATCAAATGGTACAATAAGAAAGCGGTCTGCGTTGTAATTGCTTCTGGTGGTTACCCCGGGGACTACGACACTGGTATGCCCATTGACGGGCTGCTCGACGCCGAGTCTGCCGGGGCAACTGTGTTTCATGCCGGGACGAAAGTCCTCAATGGCTCGATTGCCACGGGCGGCGGACGGGTTTTGGGCGTCACTGCCCTCGGCGATAATTACGAAAAAGCAATCGGGACGGCGTATACGGCGGCGGACAAAATACACTTCGACAAAATGCACATGAGGCGCGATATAGGGAGGCGGCTGCTTTGAGCGGACGGGTTGGCGTGTTGATGGGAAGCTCATCTGACTCCGAGATCATGCAGGGAGCGTTGGATGTTCTTGCGGAGTTCGGAATCGAGAGTGAAGTCAACGTCATCTCAGCCCACAGGACCCCCGAACGAGCCTTCGAATACGCGAAGAACGCGGCGGCGAACGGGCTGGATGTGATAATAGCGGGCGCGGGCGGCGCGGCCCATCTCCCCGGAGTCATCGCGGCGCTCACACCTCTGCCGGTGATCGGCGTGCCTATAAAATCGGCTACGCTCAACGGTATGGATTCCCTTCTTTCAATTGTACAAATGCCCTCAGGCGTGCCCGTGGCGACGGTGGGAATCAACGGCGCAAAGAACGCCGGTATTCTTGCCGCTGAGATAATTGGAGTGAGAGAAAGCGATATTCGCGCGAAAGTCGAAGCTTATAAGAAAAAACTCGCGACTCAAGTTAGCGGGAGTGGTAAATGATCCCGGTGTTTCGGGAATCTTGTTCACATCGATCGCCCCGGACATCCATGTCCGGGGCGCGGATACCGGGACTTCCAAGTCCCTTGTGATCATCCGCGTGTAACATCCGCCTGATCGCGGATTGGGACATGGATGTCCCCATAATGTGACCCCGGACTTGGAACTCCGGGGGCATCAAAAGATGTTTCGTGTTTTCGCAATTTCGTGCTTTCGTGATTAAGGATTAACTCGTGGGAGCGGTAAATGATCGATCGTTACAGCCTTCCCAAGATGAAGGCTATTTGGGATGAACAGAACAAATTCCAGTCCTGGCTGGATGTGGAGATAGCCGTCTGCGAGGCGCAGGAGCATTTTGGCAAAATCCCCCAAGGGACATGTGATAAGGTCCGTGCGGGAGCGAAGTTTTGCATAGAGCGGATCGAGGAGATCGAAAAGGAAACCGCGCACGATCTGATCGCGTTTGTGAAATGCGTCGCCGAGAGCCTCGGCGAAGAGGGACGGTACGTTCATTACGGGGTCACCAGTTACGATATAGAGGACACCGCAACGGCCATGCGGATGCGGCAGGCCACTAACATCATCATCGAAGACCTTGAAAAACTTCTTGCGGCGGTTGCCAAGCTTGCGCGAGAGCACAAGATGACCCCAATGATCGGCCGCACGCATGGCGTCCATGCCGAACCAATCACATTTGGCTTCAAGATGGCCATCTATTACTCCCAAATTCAACGCGATATTGACCGCATGCAAAACGCTCGCGAGGCAATCAGCGTCGGTAAGATTTCCGGCGCGGTGGGGGTTTTCGGTAACATAACTCCTGAGGCGGAGGAGTTTGTTTGCGAAAGGCTTGGTCTTAAGGCCGCGCCGGTTTCGACGCAAATCATCCAGCGTGACAGGCACGCGCAGTTTGTGACGACCCTTGCGATCATCGCGTCATCGTGCGAGAACTTCGCGACTGAGATGCGGAACCTCCAGCGGACGGAAATCCTTGAAGTGCAGGAGATGTTCCTTCCGGGTCAGCGGGGTTCATCAGCGATGCCGCACAAGCGAAACCCGTGGCGGTTCGAGACTATTTGCAGTCTGGCAAGGGTGGTCCGGTCGAACGCGCAACCTGCGATGGAGAACATCGTCTCCTGGCACGAACGCGACCTTACCAACTCCGCCGCTGAGCGTATCATAATCCCGGATAGCTGTCTTGCGGTTGACTTTATGCTCCAGTCTCTAACTACGCTTTTTAGTCGGCTGGAAGTGAACGTTGATAATATGAAACGCAATCTCGAAATGATGGGACAGTTGGTCTTTTCGGAGCATGTCTTCCTCGCGCTGATCCAGAAAGGCATGACCCGCGACGAGGGCTACAAAGTCTGCCAGCGCAACGCCGCCAAATGCTGGGACAAAAATATTCCGTTCCGGCAGGCGTTGGAACAAGATGACGATGTGACCTCAAGGCTGTCGAAAGAAGAGTTGGACGAATGCTTCGATCTGGAGCATCATTTGAGGAATGTGGAGAAGATATTTGAGAGGCTGGGAATATGAGTATGCGACATATCGAAACCATGAAGGGCAATGGCACCGTAACGACGGATGACGGACAAGAAGTTGTGGTGTGCTACAAGTTAGATGTCTATCAAAGGGAGATGCAGTCATCGGCATTGAAGGATTCCTATACCTCGCCTGTTCTCGGTCTGAAGCACTGTGAAGGTACGATTGAACCCGTATGCTTCTTTGGCCAGACATTAACATTGGAGATGGAAGATGGGCGTAAGCTCAGGTTTTTCTTCAAAGACACAAGTGGTACTATTGCCTTAATTGAATGGATTAGCTGATTATAACATAGAAGTGCATGTTGCATCGGTAGCCTGCTGCCGATGCCGGGGCCGAAGGCCCCGAACTCCCTCCCCTTTGGGGCTGGGGTGGGGTCAGAATCATGATATTTAATACGGGAGCTTTTTAATGGCGCAAGTTAAAGTATACATAACACTCAAGCCGACATTGCTGGACGCGCAGGGTCGTGTAGTCCAAACCGCTTTGAACAACCTGGGCTACGATGAAGTGGATGGGGTGCGAATCGGCAAGTATATCGAGCTTGAGTTGGAGGAAAACGGCAAGAGCATAGACGAGCGCGTGGACGAAATGTGCCGCAAGCTGCTTGCCAACCCTGTTATCGAAAACTATAGATACGAAGTTACCGATTAGCCTATTTCTATCCTGCGGGAACGGCCTCAAACCGCTAACTGATGGGTTTCGTCAGAGTCAGTTCCCGCAGGTCGAGCATATCGAAGGAAACAAACAATGAAATTCGGCGTTATAGTATTTCCCGGTTCTAATTGCGATGCGGACTCGTTTTACGCGGTCCGCGACGTTTTGAAGCAGCCCGTTGATTACATCTGGCATCAATCCACGGATTTGAAAGGCTCCGACTGCATCATCGTTCCGGGAGGTTTCTCTTATGGTGATTACCTCCGCACAGGCGCGGTCGCTCGCTTCAGCCCGGTGATGAGCGCGGTCGAGGAACACGCAAATCGCGGCGGGCTTTTGCTGGGGATTTGCAACGGTTTCCAAATCCTCTGTGAAGCGCATCTCCTTCCCGGCGTGTTGACCGCCAATACAGGCCACAAGTTCATCTGCCGGCACGTGAATCTCCGAGTAGAGCATACAAATTCGGCTTTCACCAAGGCGTGCAGCCAGGGTCAAGTATTGCGAATTCCAATCGCGCACGGCGAAGGCAATTACTACTGCGATGCAGACACTCTTGCGCGGCTCGAAGGCAGCGGTCAGATTCTATTTAGATATTGCGATGAGTTCGGTAATTTGACCCAAGAGGCGAACCCGAACGGCTCACTTGCAAACATAGCGGGTATTATGAACGAGCGCGGCAACGTGGCGGGGATGATGCCGCACCCGGAGCGCGCGGCGGAGTCGATACTAGGCAGCGAAGACGGCAAATTCGTTCTTGAGTCGCTGGTTTCGGCGATGGTCAAGGTATAGCAGAAATCGCGTAGCTCCGCCACTTGTGGGCGGCGGATTCGCCGAAAGGGTACACTCAACTGAACCGGGCACAAGACCCAGGGCTGCGATCCAATTGATAGGAATAGGTAGACTGTGAGCATTACAGAGAAGACAGCAATCAACGTTAGAGGAACAATAGAAAACACCAGCCCAATCGACCCTGAAATCTATCGGGAGATGGGGATGAACGACGCCGAGTATGATGAGGTCGTGCAGGTTCTTGGCCGACACCCGACATACACGGAAGTCGGTATGTACGCGGTTATGTGGTCAGAACACTGCGGCTACAAATACTCGCGTCCAATACTCCGCCTCTTCAAAAAATACCGCGAGGCTTTGGACGGCGCAGGTCTTGAGAACGCGGGTGTGATAGACATAGGCGATGGACTCGGAATCGTAATGAAGATGGAAAGCCACAACCACCCGTCGGCGGTGGAGCCGTTCCAGGGCGCCGCGACCGGCGTCGGCGGTATATTACGCGATATATTCACTATGGGCGCAAGGCCGATTGCATCGCTCAACTCCCTTCGATTCGGAAATTTGAACGACCCGCACGTGCGCTATCTATTCGAGCATGTAGTCGCGGGAATTGGTTTCTATGGCAACTGCGTCGGCGTGCCGACCGTCGGTGGTGAGGTCTATTTCGAAGACTGCTACGCCGGAAATCCGCTGGTCAACGCGATGTCGGTCGGGCTTTTGGAAACCGATAACATAGCTTACGCAAGAGCGGCAGGCGTTGGAAAT
>JAUSEB010000117.1 GCA_030650495.1 Armatimonadota bacterium
TATAGATTATGCTGACGCCCTGCTCTTTGAGGGATTTGATGAGCGCGAATAAATTCTCCAATTCGTGCTCGGTCAGCGTCGCCGAAGGCTCATCCATTGCGATGATGCGAGCATTGCGCGATGTTGCTTTTGCGATCTCTACCATTTGCTGCTGCGCGACGGACAAGCGATTCACGGGAGTGCGGACGTTCAGCTTGACGCCAAGTCTGTCTATGATCGCCTGCGCGTCGGCGTACATTTTTGAGAAGTTGACGAATCCGGGGATTGACGCGCGAGGCTCACGGCCCAGGAATATATTCTCCCCCGCGTTCATATATGGGACTAAGTTGAACTCCTGGTAAATGATGCTGACACCCAGCGCCATTGCGCTCTGCGGGGATTCGATATGAGCGGGTTGGCCGTCGATCAGGATTTCCCCTGAGTCGCGCATCTGAGCGCCGGCCAGAATTTTCATAAGGGTGGATTTGCCCGCGCCGTTCTCACCGACGAGCGCATGCACTTCACCCTCGCGCACTTCGAAATCGACGTTGTCCAGAGCGCGCACGCCGGGGTAGGTCTTCGCTATCCCGCCCATGCGCAAAACTGGAACTTCTTGAGTAGCTGTTGCCGCCATACTTATTGCTTCTTCTCCGCCTGGAGAGACTCCTTGTCTATGATGCCGACCTTGACAGGCAGCGCCGGTGGAATGTCTTTGGCTCCATCAAGATGTTTTGCAACTGTCTGAATCGTTGCCTTGCCTATTTCTCTCGGATACTGTACCGCGTCCGCTTTCAAAGCAGTTCCATCTAAAATAGCCTTTCTTGCTTCGGGATCGCCGTCATAACCGACTATCACAATGTCTTTTCTGTTGGCATGCTGGAGTGACCTGAGAACGCCGAGAGCGGTGTTATCGTTTATGGCGAAAACGCCTTTTATGTCGGGATGACGCTGGAGTATGTTGTCCATAGCCGCCATTGCCTTGGTGCGGTCACCTTCCGCTGATGGCCTGGCCACGATCTGGATTTTAGATTTGCCGACGGCATCGACAAATCCTTTGGTCCGGTCCTGGACGCTTGTAACCAATGGAAAATCGACTATGGCAATCTTTCCCTGGCTTTTCAGAAGCTTTACCATATACTCGCCCGCAAGGCGCCCGCCTTCTACATTGTCGGAAGCGATATGGCAGACCACGTCGCCGCCTTTAGCCGCTATGTCGGCAGTGAAAACGGGAATATTAGCGACATTTGCCCTCTTGATTACGCCAACTATGCTCGCGGAATCCACCGGACAGATTACGATAGCATTCACTTTCTGCGTGATGAAGTCATCGACTTGGGATGTCTGGGCGCCGAGATCGTTCTCAGCAGATTGTATGTGAAGCATGATGTTGTTCTTCTTGGCTTCTTCAAGCATCGCCGCTTCCAGTTCCTGATAGAACGGATGCGCTTTGGTCAACAGGCTTACCCCGACCATGCGCATGGACTTGTCCGCTGGCTGCTTCTTGCCGCCGCAGGATGACAGCAGCGTTACCAAAGCGGCAATCACAACTAGAATAACAAGAAATCTCTTCAATTCATTACCTCCGTGTGTTGGCCGGGCTATAACTACTTCGGCGCCGACAGTATGGTATCTGATGGAGCCTGCTCAGTTGGTCCTGGGAACAACTGAAGGTTCGGAATTTTGCGCGGTTCCGGATTTAACCGCTTGATCGACGCTTGTATTTCCTGATTTTGCGGCGCTCTCTGGGCCATCTTCTCGTACTCTTCCAGAGCTTTTTCCGGCTTGCCGAGGTATTCCAAGCAATCAGCTATCTTAATCTCAGCGTCATCTACTCCCATGAACAAGAACTGCTTTCCAGCCCATTTGCGATAAGACTGCAGGGCTTCCATGTATTTCTTCTGCCCGAAGTACACATTGCCTATGCCCTTATACGCCTGGGCGTTATTCTTATCCAGCGATAGTACCTTCTCGTACGCCACCATCGCTTTGGCAGGCTGCGCTGCTTGTTCGTAATAGGCTCCAAGGGAAAGTAAAGGCTGAACGTCCTTGGGATTCTTCTTGGAAATTCCATCAAGTATTGCAACTACCTCGGCGCCACGATTGGCTTTGACGTATGATCCGGTAAGCGTTTTATAGAAATCAGGACTGTTTGATTCTTTCTTTGCGGTCAGAGAT
>JAUSEB010000106.1 GCA_030650495.1 Armatimonadota bacterium
CGCAAACTGCAACAGGAACAGCTCGAAGGGCTGGAACATGTCGAGCCATAGGCGCAACAAGGATAGCATGAAAACCAACTAAGGGGACATTTTCCCTCTGCAATAGAGGGGACATAATCGCTCGGCAATAACATTGAGCGCGAGTTGAGAGTTTAGAGATGAGAGTTGAGAGAGAGGGGAATCCGTATGCTCGTATGCTTCGGCTTGTTCTTGGGAGTGTTCAAAAACACCGATTCCTTTGTAGCTCGGGGCCTTGTGCCCCGTCTGCTGAGCGTAGATTCACTGCCGCCGACCGGCCACAAGGGCCGGGGCTACGGTTTTTGAACACTCACTCTTTGAAGCCGAAGCCGGTTTCTTATGCTTCGGGAAGTTTTTTACCCCGTAGCCGCGTCGGCGCAAAAAGCCTTCCGACGCATAGCAACCTTCAACTCTCTCGCCGCTCGTCGCTGTCAACGTCTCTGGGGCCGCCTTCCGTGGGCGTTTCGATTTGCTGGGTTCCGTATATGAGGTCATCTCCGCTCAACTCGCCAATCTCTTCGATCTGCTCTTCGGCAATCTCATCCTCGTCGTCCGCCAAATGTGTTGTGATGAGTTCTGAGTAGTTTTCGGTGTATTCCACGGGCAGCATTTCTTCCTGGCTGTCCTGGTAATCAAATCCGACATCTTCCTCTCGCGGAGTGTCCATTGTCTCCACTTCTCGCGCAGCCTCTTCATGGTTGTGTTTCGGATGCGGAAAAGTCAACGCGTCCTGTATATCTACATCGGTCGGCGCCACGTCTTCCAATGCGTCAACATCGTCCGCGAATGCCGACGCCCGCTCCTCACGGGCCTCGATCAAATCTTCCAGGTTGAATACCCGGTCGTTGTCGTCTTCCAGTCTGTCCTTGGGCATCTTAATTTCCTCCCATAATCTGTTACCCAAGCATAATAGTTTCTTTATCACGAAAACACGAAATATCCGAAAGCACGAAAGGAAGCTGTCAGCTGACAGCTAAATAATATGTTGACATTGCTCAGGTAGTAGGGTATAGTATCAGTACATAAACATCTATTGATATACTGCCATGAATGATCTCGAAGAAGTCTTCAAAGCGCTTGGTGATCCGACCAGGCTGAAAATATTGAATATGCTGGCCGAAAACGGCGAGATGTGCGTATGCAAAATAGTGGACGCGCTTGGTATGGGCCAACCGGCTGTTTCGCACCACATGGCCGCTTTGCGGCATGCTGGGCTGGTTTTGCATAGGAAATCGGGGCAGTGGATACACTACTCGCTGAACCCGGAAGCCCTGAGAAATGGCCCGATGTTATACATACAGGAAATCGCCGAACAGGCCGAAAAATCCGCCGCCGCAAGGCGCACAATCTGCTGTTAGCGGCTTTTTTTTATCGCTATATATAAACAGATAATAATGCGTTTATATATTAGGAGGGATAGGGTCAAAAAGATGAGTGAGTCCGTTGTACGAAGACTGTCGTTCCTGGACAGATACCTTACGCTCTGGATATTTCTGGCCATGGCATTCGGAGTAGGATTAGGCTATCGCATGCCGTCCGTGGTGGGTGGCATAACTAATCTATCGATAGGAACAACATCCATCCCGATAGCCTTGGGGTTGATTCTCATGATGTATCCGCCGCTTGCGAAAGTCAAATATGAGGAGTTGGGTGAGGTCTTCCGAAACACCAAAATCCTGACTTTATCCCTCATTCAGAACTGGGTCATCGGTCCGATTCTCATGTTCGCTTTGGCGATATTGCTGCTCCCTGACAAGCCGGAGTATGCCATAGGACTTATTATGATCGGCCTTGCGCGCTGCATTGCGATGGTCATCGTTTGGAATGAACTGGCCAAAGGCGACACGGAATACGCCGCGGGCTTAGTGGCGTTCAACTCGGTTTTCCAAGTGTTTTTCTACTCAGCCTACGCGTATATATTCATCAAAGTGTTGCCTCCGCTTGTAGGTGTGAGCTTTGGCGACGTTGACTTGTCCCGCATCACAATCGGCGCTATCGCGCAAAGCGTGTTCATCTATTTGGGAATCCCATTCATCACCGGTATGATAACCCGATTTACGCTTATTAAGGCGAAAGGGCGCAAGTGGTACGAGACGCAATTCATACCGAGTATAAGCCCGATTACTCTTGTCGCGCTGCTCTTTACGATAGTCGTGATGTTCTCACTTAAGGGCGAATACATAGTTAAGATTCCGTTTGATGTGGCTCGCATTGCCATTCCGCTTCTAATCTATTTCGTCGTCATGTTTCTCGTTTCGTTCTATATGGGCCGCAAGCTGGGCGCCGGATATGAGAAAACGGCGACTCTCTCTTTCACCGCCGCCAGCAACAACTTCGAGCTTGCGATAGCGGTCGCGGTAGCTGTGTTCGGTATCAACTCAGGCGCGGCATTTGCAGCCGTCATTGGCCCATTGGTGGAGGTTCCTGTGTTGATAGGTTTGGTGAATGTGGCTTTATATTTTCAGAAGAGCTGTCAGCTGTCAGCTGACAGCTGACAGCTTTTGTTCCGGTGTTTCGGGATTTGAATGGAGCGCAGCGGAATGGAAATCCCGAAACAAACAGCGTAAAACAATTGCTAAGGAGGATCATCATGCAATCGGATAAGAAAAAGTGGGTTCGTGAGAGATATGGGGAAATAGCTGGACAAACCAATAGTAGTGGTTGCTGCTCTCAATCGTCCTGCGGCTGCGATCAGGCGTCCGTTATAGCTCAGGAGGCCGGGTACGAGGCCGAAGCTCTCGACTCGGTCCCGGAGGGCGCAAATCTCGGCCTGGGCTGCGGCAATCTTGTCGCAATCGCCGGGATTAAGGAGGGGGAAGTCGTTCTCGACCTTGGTTCAGGCGCGGGTCTTGACGCCTTTCTGGCAGCGGATAGAGTAGGCAAAAGCGGAAAAGTCATCGGTGTGGATATGACCCCGGAGATGATCGAAGCCGCAAGGCGGAACATTATCGCGGGTGGTTATACGAACGTCGAATTCCGGCAAGGGGACATCGAAGCCCTTCCAGTGGAGGACAACTCCGTGGATTTGGTAATCAGCAATTGCGTGTTGAATCTGGTTCCTGATAAGAATAAGGCATTTGCGGAAATATATCGAGCGCTTAAGCCGGGCGGTAGATTTGCCATTGCCGACATCGTGCTGGATGGTCCACTGCCTGCTGAGCTTTTAGAAAACGAGGCCGCTTACTGCGCCTGCGCTTCAGGCGCAATCAGCCGCGCGGACTACCTGAAAGGGCTTATGGACGCCGGCCTTAATAACGTTCGCGTCGAATCGGAAGCGGACGCGTCGGAGCTGCTGTCCAGCGGCTGCGGCTGCGGCGGCGGCGGCGATCGTATGCCTGACTTGAAAGGCGTTGTGACGAGCGTTAAGGTGACCGGCAGAAAACCTTCGTGTTGTGGCGGCTGCTGCTGATATAATGGCAGAGAAGGTCTCCAGCTAAGCCCAGATCGTGGGTATACTGAAGAAGTAGGCATTGAAAGGAAACTTTTGATATGAAGAACGTGTGGAAAGTCGCAATTGTTGTCCTTCTTGCCGTTGCAGTGGTGGTGGCGGCAGTCAATCTCAAGGGCGGTAAGAGAGAGGCTCCAGAGCCCAAAACGGCCATAAAGATCAAGCCCACTCCGAGTGTGAAAGCTCCTCCTGTGGCAAAACCGTCCGTACAGCCCATCCAGCCAAAACCGGCGCCGATAGCAAAACAGCAGCCTGCCGCTGAGAAAAAGACGGTTGTTGCCGCAAAGCCCGCGACGCCTGTCAAGAAGCCGGAAGCAAAGAAGCCAAAGGAATTGCCGATGCTTGTCGATTTCGGCGCGGACAGATGTATGCCTTGCCAAATGATGGCGCCGGTCCTCGAAGAACTTGCAAAAGAGTACCAGGGCAAACTGGACGTTGTGGTCATCGACGTTGACAAGGATCAAAAAGCAGGAAGTATCTACAAAATAGACCTTATCCCAACGCAGATATTCTACGATACCGATGGAAAAGAGGTCTTCCGCCACGAGGGCTTCTATTCCAAGGAAGATATATTGGCGAAGTTCAAAGAGCTTGGGATAGAGCTTTGAAAAGAGCCGAGGGAGTCGAGGGATAGTTTTGTTGCATCGGTAGCCTGCTGCCGATGCCGGAACCGAAGGTTCCGAAACCAACATCATGTTGCGTTCTTCCCGCAAAAAGTAGAAGGTATTGCTGCTATGAAAAACGTGCTATTCGTTTGCGTGCATAATTCGGGCCGGAGTCAAATGGCAGAGGCTTATTTGAACGCGCTTGGCTCAGGCGTCGCGACCGCCGAGTCCGCCGGAACGGAACCAGCGGATGGATTGAACCCAACAGTCGTCCAGGTTATGGAGGAAGCGGGCTTCGATAGGAGCGGCCATTATCCCAAAATTATGACCCCTGAGATGGTGAACCGCGCCGACCGCATAATTACTATGGGCTGCGATGTCAACGCAGGTGTCTGCCCAGCCGTATTCATTCCCTCTGAAGACTGGGGCCTCGACGATCCAAAGGGCAAATCAATAGAAGCCGTCAGGAAGATTCGCGATCAGGTCAGGGAGAAGGTAGAGGCGTTGATAAGAGAGTCGAGGGAGAGTTGAAGGTTGAATGTTGAAGGTTTAAGGTATTGCTGCCGACGCGCTCTTCTTCAACATTCAACAGGCTGAAAGCCATCAGCAAACTCTCGACTGGCCGTTGCAACCCTCCTGAGAATATGCTAAAATCACTAAGTTATTGAGGCGCGGGCCCATAGCTCAACGGTAGAGCAACCGGCTCATAACTGGTTGGTTCTTGGTTCGAATCCGAGTGGGCCCACCAAGATTAGAAGATAGAAGTTGGATGTTAGAGGTTAGACGGCGAGGAAAAAACCATCAAAACGGGCGGCAGTCATAATGATTGCCGCCCGTTTTTAATTTGTCCGGCGGTTTCGGGAAAGGGTTTTCCGAAAGAATGAAGCAATTTAATCCGCCGTTTCCTGCCAACGCGTGCGAACTTTTTCAAAATACTCTATACGTTTATGGATCTTGCCGATTTCTCGCGGATAAAAATCGAGAAGTGTGTCGCATAACTCCAGCATCCATGTCTTCCGTGAATATCTGGGATTTACGGTCATGATATTTGAATTGGCAATCTGTATCTGCCCCCAGCCCGAAGCGCCGATTGTGAGACAGTCCCACCCCAGGAATTCAATAGGCACAAAGTTAACCTTGGAAATTATGGCGCTGACACCTGCTACATCATAAGTAACCATCAAAACGACAAAGTAATTATTTACATCTTCATAGAATCGCGCTAGACGTTCAACTGAGGTGAGATTGGGCATGTTAAACTTTGTGCTCTTGCGATGGGTCTTGACATCTATTACGTAATAATTGCCATTGGCATCCTCAAAAGCTAAATCCGCCATAGAGCGTCTGGCAAATGAAGAAGAATAGTTCGAACACACGTCTGGACCGAGGATCGTCTCGCAGTGTTCCGCAAGAATGCCTTGTATAGCGTCGCCAACTGCCCGTGTGCTATTAATGGTGCTTACAGACAAGAAGTCCTCTTGTTGGTTTAGAAAGGATTTGATATCTTTTTCTGCTTTCTTGTAGCGGTCAGTATCAAATAGAACAGTGGCCAAACTAAGTTCCTCCATGTGTCGAGTGAGCATTGCGTCAAATGCTTCTGTGGGATATGATATCGAGACTTGCTCGGTCCCTAGCGGAGTTACATTTCCAAGAGCAATGGTTGGTTTTCTTGTGGCTCTATTCTCGCAGGTGGGACGCTATTCCTTTCCCAAAACACTCCATCTTCGTATCCTTGTATACAGCGATCATGATTAGATAGATCAAGCCTATGCTCCGCCCAAAGGCAATATTGCTCTTCAATTTCAATTCCCAAGTAACGGCGGCCTAGCTTTTTAGCGACAACAGAAGTTGTCCCACTTCCGAGAAATGGATCAAAGACAAAATCATTAACGTTCGAACTTGCAAGCAAAAGTCTGGCGATCAGCTTTTCGCTTTTTTGTGTGGGGTGATCTGTGTTTTCAGACATAGACCAGAAAGGAATAGTTATATCGGTCCATAGATTTGATGGATGAGTGTCACGAAAATTGCCCTCTTTAGTTCTCATCCAATCCTTTGGTTTTCCATCGTCGTCTGTATAAGGGGCGATTACTTTACGTCGTAATTTTACAGCATCTACGTTGAAAGTGTAGTTGTTGGACATTGTGCAAAACCATATGTCCTCACTTGTATTCTTCCAGTTGCGTTTTGCTCCTCGTCCCTTTTCGCGCTCCCACGTAATCCTGTTTTGCACATAAAAATGGCGTGTTGCGACGGAATACACGGATTGAGAGGTCAGCCAATCACAGCATATATAAATAGTTGCATCAGCTTTAAGCAATGGTTTCAGGACTTGAATTATATTCTCAAGCCAAGATGAGTAGTCTTCTAAGCTCATTTTTGAGAACTTCCGCCCATTGAAAGTCTTATCGAGATTATAGGGTGGATCAAGGATCATAAGATCAACAAAAGCCCGAGGGAGCGCTTCGGCCCAGGCAATGCAGTCACCTAATATCGTTCCTATGGGAGGAACTTGCAATCGAACAGAGGGATTCTCTCTTATCAAACGTTTCCCCAAAGTAACCGCTTGTTCATAATCAAGCGTGATAGTTCGATTTCTGGGCGCACGTCCCAAATCGGCGCTCAATGCTGTTTCCACTGGGATATTAAATACAGTTTCGTCAGCTTCCATACCTAGCATTATAGCAGATTGGCTTCTCCAGAAACACTGTCCGTGGTTATGGTGAGCGCCGATGCACAAATCGTCAGAACGGGCTTATATTTTCACGAGCCATCGCGGGTTACAAACCCATGAGAAGAGGCCCCGGATTGCAAATCCAGGGCCATCGGCATTTTACAAATCCAAAGCCATCGGACAACTACACCACAATCTCCACCGTCACAATCTTCTTCGCTGGGATTTTCAGCTTCAGTGTCCCGTTTGCCGGCGTAAGCGATTCCGTTTGCTCCTCCCATAGGTTGAGAGCATAGGCTTTCTTGATGGGTTTCCAGGTCTTGATTGTCGCCTGGGTCTGCGCTTTGTCGGGGTTATAGAGACGGATGACCATGGAATCGCGGTTGTCGGCTTTCTTCACGATACTTGTGACAGCCACGTTCGAGTCCACGGCGATGAAGGACTGCTCGGACGGCAGTTCTCCATCGTGCCCGGCAGGCGCTGTGAGGTGGGTCTGGAATATCTTCGCAGGCAGCATTGCCGCTTCGGCTTCCGCCTGAACCGCTCCCTTCTTCCAATCTCCACCGTGAACGTAAACCGCGTATTCATATTCGCTCTTGCCGATAAATTCGGCCTGCGGCGTTTTGATCGTCGGCCACCACTCCTTGGTCATGTAGGTGTTCGACCGGAACAGGGTCAGGCATATTGTCCGCGACTTGTCGTCAGTTACCTCGTATTCAGGCAAACCCTGGTTCATAACGGCAAGCCCCGTGGCTCCATCGGATAGCTCGACCCATCTCAAGTGGTGTTCGGTCGGCCAGGGCTTCTTATCTCTGCTTATCGGCCGTTCCAGAACGTCGAAGTGACCGTCAACATGAATAACGTCCGTCTTTAGGCCGGTCGGGAATATGACCCTGAGCCTATGGTCAACGGCGTTGTTAAATACTTGAGTTCTGAACTTGATCGACTTCGACCCCGCTCCCAGGGTAACGTAGGTGACCATCTTCAGCTGCGACTTTTTGCCTGCTCTGGCGGTGCGCCTGACGCTCAATCGTTCGGGGATTCGCATAACAACTTCCACCCTGAACCGGACCTGAGCCGGGCCGGCTTCGACCAGTTCCACTTTGGCCTTCGTGTCTTTGCTGGTGATGACGGTGTCCTTCGCCGGAGCCTCGAAATGGTATCCGCCGCCTCTATCGCCGCCGTCTTCAAACATACCGGCGCCGGAGAATATGGCTCCCGACGTCTTATCTTCGACTGTCAATGAGCCGTTGCCGGCGATTTTGAACATGACGAACTCGTTCTCCGCCCAATTCGCCCCCCATTTCAATGGAGTCTTGGCGGGGGTTTCTTCGGGAATAGCAGCGTAGATTCTGTAGCCAAGGGCTGGGAGGTCATCCGCCCAGAAGGAGAACGCACGGGGATTTACCCGCGTGTGGCTGCGCATCGTGAAGAACGTTACTCCCAAATCCTCATCCGTCTTTTTAGCGACCGTCTGAGCGGCTATGCGATTGCCTTTGGCGTCGATGATCGTTATCCCCGACTGTTTCGGCCAATCCTTTGGGGCTTCGAGAATGACTTCGACCAATCCCGAACGCGCGTGAGTCGACGGGTTCCAGACGCTGAAGACAGGCGCGCCCTCTGGGATTTTACCCAGCTTGGCTTTAATGGATATGCCTTTTTGCGCGCGTCCTTTTAACGTGTTCGCGATCTCCTCGGACGATTCGA
>JAUSEB010000128.1 GCA_030650495.1 Armatimonadota bacterium
GTACCCGGACGCCGCTCACGTGCTGTGGCGACTCCATGTAGAAATAATCCGTATAAGCCGCTGTGACAAGCCCCCGCGGGATTAACGCTGATCCGCCATTGCCCAACAGCTTAGCCTGGCCGGTGTCCAAACCATGTTCCGAGCTGCCGGTTGCTACGGTCGGGTAGGAACTGGTCAGCCAATCGTTGAGGTAGTCCCTCTCAAAGAACCTGAGTCCGCTTCCAGCATGCCCCTGGCCGGTGAGGATATCCACGTCACCGTCATTGTTCCAGTCCTTAGCGTCCGCACCGGAAATCATCTGAGCGGTAAATGCCCTATAGATCGTGCTATCTCCATTGGAGTTGGAAAATGACGGAGCCGTGTTTGTTCCACGGTTCTTATAAAGCCTTATGCTGTTTTCGAACTCGCAGCCAACCATATCTTTTTTGCCGTCACCGTCCCAATCCAGCCACGACCCCATATTCGGCCTGTTGAAACTGGCGTCGGAGGGATCTATCGTCAAACTGCTCTGTATCGCAAATACTGGGTTAGCGTCCGTGTTGGTGTTTCTGTAAAACTTAAAGTATGTGTCATCCGCAAAGATGATGTCCTTCTTGCCGTCACTGTTCCAGTCGCAGACCAGCACGCTGGAGCGCGATGCGCCGTCTATCGGCGCTCCGTCAGTGTAAACTCGCGTTCCAGGGCTTAATATGGGATTTGCATCCGTGCCTGTATTTAGAAACAGCGTGACATAACCGTTGCTGTCGGCGGCGATCAGGTCCTTCTTGCCGTCGTTATTCCAATCGGTAATGTCCGGCCTTGCGTGGCCGCCGCCGCTGACCCAGAGGCTGAGCGGTTGTCCGTTTATAAGTAATCTCTCACCTGTCGCAAACACTGGGAACAACCTGTTAGTGAGATTTCGGAAGTACCAAACAAAACCGTCGGTGTCACCCGCGATAAGATCGGGTTTTCCGTCGTTGTTCCAGTCTACTGTCCGAACTCCGTTCTGGCGCACGGCGTCGCAAATCTGGAACCGCTCGGTGTACGGCGAACCTTCGTTTTCATCCCGTCTTTCAAAAACAGGACTTGTGGGAGTTCCCACGTTCTTGTAGAGTCCGCCATAGTATCGCGGCTGGTTAAAGCTATTAAATGCCGTCCGTTCCCAGAAACGGCCGGCGACAAAATCGAGCAGGCCGTCGCCGTCCCAATCGGCAATTTTCAAGCTTGCATGGAGATCGCCGATCATATACGTTTCACCGTAAGCCACAACAACGCCCGCCGCGAATACGGGATTTGTCCGCGTTCCGGTGTTGCGGTACCAGTAAACCGGACCCGGCATTGTGCCCGCGAACAGATCGAGGTCACCGTCGCTGTCTATATCGGCAACATCGAATCGCGGGCTGTTGAGGATTATATCGCTTCCGTTGGCTTTAATCGCCACCTTGTCGGCAAGGCGCGGATTGCCGCTTGCGTCATACCCCACGCATCTATAAAGATAGCAATGGTTATCGAATCCAACGATTATATCCGTGCGGCCGTCGCCATCTCCATCCCAGTCTTGGACAAACGTAACCGCCGGAAATATACCCTGTGTCGCTCCCGCGCCTACTAATGTGCCTGTAGTTGTTGACAGGTAGCCAACACGAGTGAACGTAAGAACGCCTCCGTTCTCAGTGGTGGTGTTTTCGAAAAAGACGAATTTCCCGGCGTCGGGGCCATCGGCGAAGCTGGGAATGAAGTCCAGGTCGCCATCGTTGTCCCAGTCGTAAAACGCCACAGTCACCCAGCTTCGATTATTTCCGGTATTACGCGGGACGGTGAACAAATCGCCGGCGGTTGTCAGCCGGCCCCGATCCTCAAACTTGTTTTCGCCTACATTTTCGTAACAATAAACATACGGCTCGACGCCGCCCTTGAATAGATCAAGGTCGCCATCCCCGTCCCAGTCCACAAAATGGTCCAGCTTGCAAGCGTTTATCTCTCTTCGCTTATGCTCTTCGCGGAACCAGTCGCCGTTTCCGACCAAGCCAGTATAACGCAATGGATTGCCCAGGCAGGACTCCTTGGTGTCGAAGTAAACGGCGTACTGTGTATATGTGTTATCGGGCATAACAAAATTCAGAGTGACGAAATTGACGGCAAAGTATTTATCAATATAATGAGGAAGTAGATACTGCTCATATCCGAGCCTGGAGGAATCAAACACTTTAGGTTGGCCGAAGGCGTTATACGCAAAGACCTCTATTGTATATTCGTCAAACTCTCCAACAGCGCCCATATTGGCCAGAAGCTGAGGGAAATCTATCCTTGTCGAAACCGGCGAGTTCTTTCTAGTGGCGATTCCGGGGTTCACGGTAAGCATCACGCGATAATGATTCGGCGAAGTCCAAAGAGGAGCAGCCGAAACATTAGAGATGATATAGACACCCAACAATATCATCAGAATCAGAATCCGCGGAAACACCGTGATTGCTGGAAAACGAGCTTGCAGCATTAACTTAATACCTCAAATATCTATAGGCGCTTTGTTGTTACGCACAAATCATATATTAGTCTGCACAATGCGTGCCAACGTACAAGTTTTATTTCTTCCTAAGAGGGCAAATGGCCTGCATTCCAGAATAATGTAATGAAAACTTTAGGAGGTAACAGTTCAGAGTTAGGTAGACCGTCATTCCGACCGAAGCGGAGGAATCTGCTTTTTCCGGGGCCATTCATCGGAAAAGCAGATTTCTCGACTTCGCTACGCTCCGCTCGAAATGACGATAAGCGTAAGATTCTCCTTATTCCTGAACTGTTACTTTAGGAGGTGTTATGTTGAGATTTAATCATCTTACACGCCGCGAATTCCTGGCGATGATCGGCGCGGGCTCGACTGCGCTTGCTGTCGGAGATTGTCCGGGTTTCGCTGGAAACGCTCCAAATCAAAATGACAGGCCTCCAAATGTCGTGCTTATCTTCGCCGACGATCTGGGCTATGGCGAGTTGAGCTGCCAGGGCAGCAAGGATATCCCCACTCCACATATAGATTCCATCGCCAAAAATGGAGTCCGTTTCACCAACGGGTATGTGACCTGTCCGCTTTGCAGCCCCAGCCGGGCAGGACTGATGACCGGGAGGTATCAAGAGCGATTCGGTCACGAAACCAATCCGGGAGGTTCCGAGCAAGTGCGTTATAGGCATGGCCTGCCTATTACCGAAAAGAACCTTGCTGAACGCCTGAAAGCCGCGGGATATGCTACAGGATTGGTCGGTAAGTGGCATTTAGGCTTCACGGGAAATTTAGTCCCGTGGAAACGAGGCTTTGACGAGTTCTTCGGGTTCCTCGGCGGAGTTCATCATTATATTTACGATCCAGATAAAACATCCGGGATAATGCGCGGCTCCAAGTTCATACAAGAAAAAGAATATCTTACTGACGCCTTCGGGCGCGAAGCTGTTTCCTTCATAGACCGGCATAAGAGCGAGCCGATTTTCCTTTATCTTGCCTACAATGCGGTGCACAATATCCAGGAGGCGACCGAGAAGTATTTGAAACGCTTCGAGAGCATCAAAGATGAAAAGAGACGGGTATTCGCGGGAATGCTTTCCGGTATGGACGACGCCGTGGGCGCGACTCTGAGAGCCTTACACGACAACAAGCTGGAAGACAATACCATAGTGTTCTTTATAAGCGATAACGGCGGCCCGACGCACGTGACGACTTCAAACAACGGTCCTCTGCGCGGAGTAAAGGCCCAACTGCATGAAGGCGGTATTCGCGTCCCATATATGATGCAGTGGAAAGACCATATTCCAGAGGGCAAAGCCTACGAGAAGCCGGTTGTTTCAATGGATGTGGTTCCGACCGTTCTTGCCGCCGCCGGTCTGAAAGCAAATGACACGCAATTAGACGGCGTGAACCTGATCCCATATTTGAAGGGCAAATCGAGCAAGCCCCCGCACGATACTCTCTACTGGCGATTCGACGGCAATTTGGCGATACGGGATGGCGATTTGAAGCTGGTCAATACCCTGAAATACGGTGAGGAGCTTTTCGACCTATCCAAAGACATCGGCGAGCAGAACAACCTTGCCGCGCAAAATCCTGAAAAGCTGGCCGAGCTTAGGCAAAAACTATCTAAGTGGGATAAGGATTTGCCGAGGACAATGTGGGGACTGCCTGTAGCGCCGCCTCGGAAGCAGAAACAACCCTAGATTGCGCGCGATCAAAGCTGTCAGCTGACAGCTGACAGCTTTTCCATCTGCGTTTATCTGCGTTCTTCCCTGAACCCAAATTCGTAATTGAAGAGCTTTCCGTAGATATGCGACTTAAACATGCTCTCGATAGAACACCTCATACTCCGCCAGGTTCTTCTTGAGCAGCGACGGGGTGTCCAGACCATACGGGCAGCGAGATTTGCACTGACCGCATTCGGTGCACTCTTCTATGCGATCCATCTCTTTGCGCCAGTAATCAGACACAAACTGCTGCCAAGGCAGCCTTTTAATAACCAGGCTCATGCGAGCGGCCATCGAGATAGAAATCCCCACCGGACACGGCATGCAATAGGCGCAGGCGCGGCAGAATTCGCTGGCAAGCTCACGGCGGTCCTGCTCTATGACGCTCCACATTTCGTCGTCCAAGGCAGGCGGATTTGCGTCAAGCTCCAGCATCTCCTCTAACTCATTCATAAATTGAATTCCCCAAATTGGAACCACATTCTCGTATTGGCGCAGAAATGCAAACGCCGGACGCATTTTTGTGAGCAGACCGCCAGAAAGAGGTTTCATTGCAATAACCCCCACATCAGCAGCATGGCACTTGTCTATGAGCGCAAGGTCTTCTTTAGAAGATATGTGGCACAGCGGATACTGAATCGTATCGTAAAGACC
>JAUSEB010000131.1 GCA_030650495.1 Armatimonadota bacterium
ATTGATACGCGTAACTGATACCAACCTCGTTGCTGAGGGCCTTCCAGGTCTCCGCGTCCTCAAGCCTGACCAGTAACTTTCCTTCCCTTAATTCCCCAGACTCCGGCCAGTACTTACCGAATCCCGGTTTGGGGTTCGAATACGACAACTCATTCACTTGCTGCGGACCCACCGTGCCCTTCTCCTGACAATCCACCGTCCACGATCTTCCGCCCTTCTCCAACGGGTACCCCAGAGCAAACAGCACGGTGCGCTCCTTCTTGTCGCGGCTGATGCAGCGCATCGAGAACTCCTCCGCGTGTGGACGAACACTATCCGTGACGCTCCCAGGAATGATATAGATCTTGCCTCCGCTGCGAAAAAACCGCTCAGCCGCTGCGAAATCCTTGAGAAGGTCTCGTGCCTCGGAGACGTGCTTGCTTTCCGGGTAATTCTTCAGAAAGGCTTCCAGTTCAGTCCTGCTCCAGCTAGACGCTGTGGTTTCGTATAGGCAGTCGCCGATAGCGTCGTTTACTCTGGGCAACAGATCGCTCTTGGGAAACCTATGGCTAAACTCCTTGTATGCTTGGATGGTATGCTCATTGCACGCACAGCGGTACGCGCGATTTTCCGCCTGCGTAGCGAGTTTGGTGTCCGGATGCCGCTCAGCAAACGTGGCAAAAGCGGCGATATTACCGGCTTTGCATGCCACGCTGAACGCACGAGATTCACGACCGCCAAGCCACCAGGCCACGAGACCCAGGGCTATTACGATGACAGCACAGATTGCTAACTTACCTCGCATTGCTCAACCCTCACGGTACCCTTATTGGGCATTCCAGCAGCCCGTCAGCGGGCTGGTGCGACCTTTGCTTGTCTCCTTCTTCTTATTACTAGTCCAACGATCCCCAGGAATACCACAAATACCATTGCGACAATGAACACTCGTGTGACCCACCACGACGGATCACTTACAACCTTGAAGCCATCCAGAGCAGCAGCCAATTCCGAGCCCTTGCCCTGGTCCATGAGTGCTGCCTTAGGATTTTGCTTCCTATCGGCCAGAACCACTTCGATGAGTTGTGCTTTCGTTAGAACTTTACCTTCAAGCTTGTAGAAATTGACAAACTCCCCATAGTTCGCTATACGAAATCCGCCCGCCGCAGGATCGAGGATAAGAAAATAGGGATCAACCGTCTGCGATTCCTTCACACCAGACAGGTCGAGAGTTAGATCCTCTCGATTCACATCTTGAGCTCGAGCACACGATCCTACTGCGATCAACGCCAGCATTGCCAAGCTCGCTATCACGGGATGAAACAAAGTTCCTCTCATTGTGTGCCTCCTAGTCAGCGCCTCAATGCCATTCATGGTGTCCATTGTTGTTGCATGGCCCACTTCAACTTTCCTTGTGCATTCTTGTTCCACGTACTTTACGGCAATTCCTTCCTCGTACTCGTACGCCACGCAGCAAGACTCGCTGCTCCGCTCGCGCCAGCCAGGAATGGTTGCGAGGACTCACATATCTGAGCGTAAGACGCCGAAAGTCGCGGCAATCAAACCGGGGATCTCTAACCTCTAAACCTGGTGGAGGCGCCGGGACTCGAACCCGGGTCCAGAGAAAAGCTGGTAAAAGCGCCTACGAGCGTAGCCTGCATTTTGTTATTCGCGCTTTGGCCGCCTGCAGGCGGGCTTCGACAGCGCTAGCTCGTTTTATTTCCTCCAAGCGTTACAAGCGTACGCCGGAGTGAGCCGACTTTAGTGACACCCGGATCCGGCCACGCCGGCTTAGGCCGGTCGGATGGGCTACTGTTAGGCAGCCATTGCCATTGCTGGCATTGTGTTTCTGGCGTTTATAGCCTTTGCCGCTTTTTACGAGGCCAGCGGCGCCTCGGCTCGCAACTTAAACCAGCTCTTTCCCTGTCGAAACCTATCGCCCCCACATTCCCGGAGTTGATTCGTCTTATCAGACGTTCCGGCTAAGAGGTAAGTTCTTAACTATTCACCCTCACCCTTTGCGGCGCCTTCGGCGCCGGCTTCGGCAGCAGGCTACCGAAGCAACAGGGGTTCCAACATTTCAGAGCATTATTATTATACCGTTTTTAGATACATGATTCAAACTCAACAAATTGGGTATGTTATACTATCTCCGGTTGAGCTTGTTAGCCGGGGATAGTTTATATTATCACATCAACAGGGAGGGAAATATGCCCGAAGTCAAAGGAACAATGACCGAAAAGAATCTGCTCGCCGCGTTCGCGGGCGAATCGCAAGCCCGCAACCGCTACACTTATTTCGCCGGCAAGGCCAAGAAGGACGGCTATGAGCAAATAGCTTCGATCTTCGAAGAGACCGCCAATCAGGAGAAGGAGCACGCCAAGCGGTTTTTCAGCATGCTGAACGGCGGCGATGTGGAGATCACGGCAAGCTATCCCGGCGGCGTGGTTGGCTCTACGTTGGAAAACCTTGAAGCGTCAGCGGCGGGAGAAGGTCATGAGTGGGGTGTTCTTTATCCCCAGTTCGCCGAAGTCGCCTATCAGGAAGGTTTTGACGGCATAGCCAAGCTGTTCGAGGCTATTTCCATAGCCGAGAAGCAGCATGGCAAGCGATACGGCGATTTGGCCGTCAATATCAAGAACGACCGCGTATTCAAGAGAACAGGGCAAGTTATGTGGCGCTGCCGCAACTGCGGTTATTTGCACGAAGGCGCGGAAGCTCTGAAGGCATGTCCGGCCTGCGCGCATCCACAGGCGCATTTCGAGCTATTGGGCGAGAACTGGTAAATTCACATTCTGACTTACAGGCGGAAATCCCTATATGGCATTGGGGTGGGGATTCGGAAATCCCCACCCAGTCATAGAATAGCGGCTTGTTTCGGGATTTCCATTCCGCTACGCTCCATTCAAATCCCGAAACACCGGCGCTCATAGTTTTTATCCAAGCTGCGATCATACAAGTGATTTCTTGGCTTGTGGTGGGTAATCTCCTAATGACTTGAGCAGGGTTTAGTCTGCTCTAAGAATTGAAGTGTACCATCAGAAGTTATGGACCGCGAGTCACAGGAGTTCTACCAAAGCGGGGAAGAGGTAGAGATCGGGGTATACAGGAGCCTGTCCACAGGGCAATTCGTGAGGATCAGGCAGACCGGCGGAACGCTTCCGGAAGCGGAGGGCGGCCGGCGTGATACTTACGAGTGGATTTCCGGCAACCCTGACTGGGACTTTGAGGAATCCGATTTAACTGAGCCTAGAGAGGAAGTGAAACCCATGGTCGTAGCAGAAGTCAGCATTACTCCGCTGGTGGAAGGCGAGTTGAAGCCATACATCGACGCCGCGGTGGAAGAGATCAAGAAGTCGGGTGTGAAGTATGAGGTGGACGCACTGGGAACTACCTTGGAAGGCGATCTGGACACCGTGCTCGAAGTGGCTAAGCATGCCCACGAGGCAGTCCGCAGAAAAGGCGCAGAGCGTGTTATGACGGAGATTCGTATAGATGAGAAAGCCGGTGGGGCCACGATAAACGAGGAATTGGAAGGTTATAGGTAGCATATCATTGCTAAATTAACCTCCCCCAACCCCTCCTTCGTAAGGAGGGGAGCTACGGAGCTTCCCCCCTTAGAAGGGGGAGCCACACCGTCCCCCTTTAGAAGGGGGACTAGAGGGGGTTGGCGGCTGCGAGAGCGTCGGCCAGGGTAATGGAGCCGCTGTAGAGGGCTTTGCCTATAATAACGCCTTCCAGACGAGGCAAACTTAAGGACATCAGATCTCTGATGTCCTTTACATTTGTTACCCCGCCGGAGGCAATCACGGGCACGGTAACTGCGTTCGTCATATCAGCCATTGCCTGCAAATTCACGCCCTGAAGCATGCCGTCGCGGGAGATGTCGGTATAGATGATTCTACGCGCGCCAAGGCCGGTCATACGTTTTGCGAAATCTATTGCTTTTTCCGTGGTCGTTTGCTCCCAGCCCTTAACCGCCACATAGCCGTCTTTTGCGTCAACGCCGAGTATTGCTTGCTCGCCCAATGCGCCGAACATATCTTCAGCAAGCGCCGTGTCCAATGCAGCCGAAGTGCCTATTATGACCCGCTGAACTCCAACTTCAAGAGCCGATTTGGCGACGCTTAGATTCCGTATCCCACCGCCGAGTTGCAATGGGATGTGCACATTTGCGGCTATCTTCTCGACTATAGCCAGGTTCTGAGGTACGCCGGACCGAGCGCCGTCGAGATCCACTACATGTATGCGCGGCGCGCCTTCGGACTCCCATCTTTTCGCCATTTCGACCGGATCGTTTGAATAGACGGTCTCCTGGTCGAATTTGCCCTGCAAAAGCCGCACGCACCGGCCTTCTTTTATGTCAATCGCGGGGATGATTTCCAAATTTTATGTCCTGCCTGGTTTGTTATGACCTCACCCCAGGCGCCTTCGGCGCCAGCATCGGCAGCAGGCTGCCGATGCAACAACAATCAAAGCTGTCAGCTGTCAGCTGACAGCTGACAGCTCAACTCTTACAACGTCCCCTTCGTAGACGGTGTACCTTTCACTCGCTCGCTGATGGAGACGGCTTCCTGGAACGATTGCGCGAAGGATTTGAACGCGGCTTCCACTATGTGATGCGGGTTCTCGCCTGCCAATTTACGGATGTGGGCGGTTATACCGGCGTTCATTATGAGGGATTTGAAGAACTCTTCGACGAGGACGGTCGGAAATTCACCAATCATCTCCTGATCTATGGGGAGATCGAAGCCCAACGAGCCGCGCCCGCTTAAATCTATGGAAGTGAGGACCAGAGCCTCGTCCATCGGAACCGTTTTTGAAGCAAAACGCCTGATGCCCTCTTTCTTGCCGAGAGCCTGCTTGATTGCCGAGCCGACGCAGATGCCGACATCCTCGACCGTGTGGTGCGCATCGACTTCCAGATCGCCTTTGGCCTGGATGTCCAGATTCAGCAGACTATGCTTCACCAATTGCTGCAGCATGTGGTCGAAAAACCCGATGCCCGTGCTTATCGCTCCCTCGCCCGATCCGTCGAGGTCTACCTTAACAGTGATTTCGGTTTCCGCCGTCTTCCTTTGAACTTCCGCTGTTCTTGCCACCTAAGTCGCCTCTTTTCCCTCTGTTTTCGATTCGATTCTAAGCCTGGCCGCGTTTGCATGAGCGTCGAAACCTTCGGCTGAAGCAATCGCAGTAAGCGGAGCCAACGCTTCCTGCAAGGCCTGACGCGAATACCAGATAACGCTGGATTTCTTGAGAAAATCGTCCACGCACAATGGGGAGCCGAATCTGGCCGTTCCGTTTGTGGGCAAAGTGTGGCTTGGGCCGGCAATGTAATCGCCCACCGAAACCACTGAATCGGAGCCGACCATAATCGCTCCGGCGTTCTTGATCTTAGGCACAACCGACCACGGGTCGGCGACCATCAGCTCCAGGTGCTCCGGCGCGCAGTAGTTGGCCAACTCCACGGCGTCATCGAGATTTCCGCAGATGACTATAACGCCAAAATTGTCCAGCGAGGCGGAAATTATCTCCTGCCTGCCGCATTCCGACTTCCGGCGTTTCACTTCATTCAGGACTTCGTGCGCCAGAGATCGCACCGTCGTGATCAAAATCGCTCGTGAGTCTTCCGCATGCTCGGCCTGGGAAAGCAAATCCGCGGCTACAAGCCTGGCGTCCGCTGTCTTGTCGGCCAAGACGAGGACTTCGCTTGGTCCCGCAAGCATGTCTATTCCAACTATTCCGTAGAGCTGGCGTTTGGCTTCAGTTACGTAGATATTGCCCGGACCGACGATCTTATCGACGCGCGGAATTGTCGGGGTTCCCAAAGCCATTGCGGCGATTGCCGGAGCCCCGCCAACCTTATACACTGCCCGCACTCCCGCTTCACGGGCGGCGACCAGCATCGAGGGATGCATATTACCATCTTTTTGCGGTGGCGCGCACATTATTATATCCTGCACACCGGCGACCTTCGCGGGCAGAGCCGTCATGAGAACAGTACTTGGATATGGGGCCTTTCCGCCGGGCGCGTAAACGCCGACGCGATCAAGAGGACGGATTATCTGGCCGAGAATGCGCTGCTCGCTTGTGTCGATCCAGGAGTTCCTAAGCTGCTTCTTGTGGAAATCCTCTATGTTCTCTTTGGCGATCCGCAGAGCGTTTATGAGTTCGGGGTCTACGGATTCATAAGCCGCCTGGAACTCCGATTCGTCCACTGTTATCGCCTGCAAATCGGGGCTGTCGAACTGGCGGCCGTATTTCAGCAATGCCTCGTCACCCCAGGTACGCACGTCCGCGATAATGGATTCGACCACGGAGGCGATAGACCGGTCAATTGCAGTCATTTGAGGACCGAGAGCTTCGCAAATAGCTTCGATAGAATCGCGACCCGCTTCGAATATCTTCATGATGGCTTGATTATAGCAGAGTGCAATCACCATGCCAACTGTTGACGCTCTGGGGAGCGGTCGCTTATGATAGAGGAGTTGGGGGAGTCGAGGGAGTTTTCACCCTCACCCCAACCCTCTCCCTCAAGGGAGGGAGTTAACCGACAACCGACAACCGTCAACCAAATATGGAAAAAGAACCTTATTCAGTAGAAGAAGATTATGAGCCTGAAAG
>JAUSEB010000135.1 GCA_030650495.1 Armatimonadota bacterium
TGCGTGGGTTCAAGAACCGGATTCCCTAAATAGCGCTGCAATTCCATAGGATTTACTGACCAGCCTCTTAACAAAATCGCCGGAAGTGGGACAAACCCACAAAACCGGCGTGATTGCTTTTCATCGACCGCCCTTCTTTCAGCGGCTCGCTCCATCAATGATATGGTACTACATGCTATTTTCAGCGTCAAGCCGAAATTCGGTTGATAGTTGATGGTGGCGGCATTCAGTTCTCAGCAAGTAGGAATTTATTTTAGACGGTGAATTTGGACATGTCGTTAAGAGCAAATCGCTGCTGCGCCAGCGCGTCGGCGCAGCAGCGATTAGTTATAGTACGTCTACCTCCGGCGAAGATATCACAGCGCGGAGGGTTAAGTTGCAAAGGGTCGAGCATTACTCCCTTTGTATCACAATACCTTGTATGTAACGGTAACGGTCGTTCTTGCTCCGGCGTTAAGCTGCGGCAGGGTTACAATGCACGATGAACCGTTTGTTTGCAGAGAGCCTGCGGGCGTCGAGCCAACAATGATCGCATAGTTGGGCGCCGCCGCGGTAAGTGAAATAGACTGCGCAATGGCGCTGCCATCGTTTGTAACCGTGTAAGTCACTATAAATGTTTCGCCCGGTTTAACAGTTGTTTTGTCGCTTACTGCCGTTATGGTCAAATGAGGCCCGCTTCCAGGCGCTGGATTGGCGTTCTTGGGTGTATGTGATAACATCCATGTTCTTGGTGGCCGCCAACCGTAAGAATCAGGATTGAGACCAACATCCAGCCTTCCCCAACCGTTGGAAAAGTTTCCGGTAAGGTTGATGCCGAAGTGCACGTGCGTGTTGTTCGAGTCAGCCGTATATGATATTTGCTGTCCGGCGAGTATCGCTTGCCCTACACTGAAACCTGATTTTAAGGTCGTATGGCCGTAAACCGCATAAAACCAAGTTCCGTCGTTCAATTGGTGCTTGCAGAAAACCGCGCGGTCGCCGGGACTTGAAGCGTTTATGTATCTGTAGATTGTCCCGTCCGCGATAGCATAGACCGCCTCGTTCAACGTCGTGCGGATATCTATGCCAATATGCTGTCTTCCGGCTACGGGATAGTTTGAGGCCAAATAACCAAAGATATTCCCGGTATCCGTCCACGGTTGTTTAGGGTCTCCAACAGATCCGCCTTTATCGCCCGTCCATTCGCGCTTGGTGGGAAGCAAAAACCCACTGGGCATGACGGGTGTAGGCGCGGTCGCTAGTGTGGATGCGTCCGGAGCCGTTGTATTCGGCTCGGTCGCCGTGGATTGCGCCGGCGCATTTGGCCCAATTGTGTAGGTTTCCCCGGCGGGGCCTGTATAAGTGGCAGTGGCGCCGCCGAACGTGTCGGCCGGCGTCGAAGCACAGAGGCTGGTTGACGCGCACAATGTAACCGCGGTCAAGATCGATAAAATGAGTTTCTTCAGAGTCGCA
>JAUSEB010000136.1 GCA_030650495.1 Armatimonadota bacterium
TTATGTTGCTCAATACAAGATGGACTCCGCGATGCTCGATGACGGCTTTGTCCTCGGTGTCCTTGTTTGTTGTTATCCAGGAGTCCGACATAATTGCCTGATCGGACCGTCCGTTATACCAAGTTTGCCGGCAGAAAAAGAATTCGCAGTCGTTTACCTTGACCGTGGTGGAGAGAACGTCCGTGTACAGGCCGAAACCCGACGCCTGATGAAAACGGCAATGGTCGATGATAACCTGCCCTGTATCAATATTAGTGTTCCTCAGATCGATTTGGTTCTTTCCGCCCATGAACGTGAGATTGCTGATCTTCATCCGCCACGTTTGGCTGTTTTTCAGAATGTCCTTGCTCTTGTCCGATTGAACGAGCACGGCGCGTCCTTCGCCGCGGACTTCAAGGCAGTTAAGCTGGATCTCATCACTTACCAGGTACCGACCGCTTGGAAATACCAGAACCGGGCCTATCTGATAGTGAAGTCCCATCGTCGATTGGAATGAAGACGGCCCGGCAGCCTTCGCGGCCGCGCAAATCGCTTTGGTGTCATCCGTAACCCCGTCACCCTTTGCGCCGAAGTCCTGAACGTTTACCACGCCAGTCGAACCGCAGGCGACCGACAGCGCGCCAAAGGTAAATATGAAGGCGAGAAATATGAATGAACCGGCTCTGAGCATCTGATAGCGCCTCGGAGGATATGTCGTGGACTGAGTTGACGATGATCAAGCTGGATTATAAGCCCGGCCCCGGATATTGAGCCCATTGCGTTAGCTGAATCTGAGTTCGGATTGTGCGGTTAAAAAAAGTGAAAGCCCCAATGCTTGAGCGTGGATGGCTGGCGGGAAGGCGGAAAAAGTAAAAATCTACCCCAACAAGAGGCATGAACTCCTCACGCGGTTGTCTAAGTGGTTGTAGAAAGCAATCACTAAACCGGAGGAGTTCATGAGTTACATTCGCCAAGGCCAGCTTTTCACCTTCGAGAGTTTCTGGAATGAGGAGGACGACAATAGTCGTCTGGTGATGGTTCTGTCGGCTCTTCAGCCGTATCTCGCTCCGCTTGTCGCCAAACTGGGTCGTGAGCGGATGGGAAGGCGAAACCACTACCCCGCGCAAGTCCTGATGAACGCTTTTGTTGCGGGGTATGTCTACCAGATTCCGGTGAAGAACGAACTGATCCGCGAGCTGAGGCGAAACGGAAGTCTGAGGCGTCTGGTAGGAATAGACAGCATGTCCCGCGTCCCCAACGCCTGGCAGTTCAGCCGGTTTATGGGCAAGCTGGCCGAGGACGAGAACCTGGCTTTATTGGACGATGGTTTCCACCGATGCGTTGAAGACTTGCGGCGTCTGTTGCCGGGACTGGGCCGTAATCTTGGGATAGATGGGACCGCCGTCAGAAGCTGGTCGAGCGGGACAAGAGACGAAAAGACAGGCGCGGCGAGCGACCCGGATGCGGCCTGGGGGAAGCGGGAAAAGCGAAAGATCTCTGGGAATGGCAAGGTTGAGAAGGTAGTGAAGAAGTGGTTCGGCTACATTCTGACCCTCATCGTGGACACGGACCACGAGTTGCCGATTTGCTACGACGTATCGCCCGCTAACGAGAACGAGTGTCCTAAGCTGCCGGAAGTGTTCGGCGAACTGAACGAGAAGCATCCGCATCTGCCGATACAGGCTGTGATAGCGGATGCGGGCTATGATTCGGCCGCCAACTGCGCTTATATCCTGAGAGAGCTAGACGCTCTTCCGATCATCAAGATGCGTCTTGATGAGGGCCCTGACGCGGAGTGCAAGACCAGCCTGTGCCGCTGCACTGAGCTTGGCGTTCCGATCTGCGACGAAGGGAGCAAGATGCGCTACGCGGGCAGAGACGGCAAGTATCTGAAGTGGCGCTGCCCTGCCGTGATGGAAGGCAGAGATTGCCTGTGTAAGATAGACAACTGCTCGACATCGGCTTACGGTCGAACCCTGAAAGTGAGCATAGAGGAGGACCCAAGACGGTTTCCAGGGCTATCCCGCGACTCGCATAAGTGGAGGCGGCTTTACCGGAAGCGGAGCGCCAATGAGCGTGTAAACGCGAGACTGAAGGGCTATCTGCTGTTGGACGATCAACGGGTGCGGGGAAAGGCGAAGGTGACCATTCAGATTCTTATGAGTCTTTTTGTGATGCTTGCCTCCGCTATATCGATGGCGAAGTTAGACAAACTGGAGGATGTGAGGAGGATCGTGGCGCTGGCGGCATAGCTGCGGACGGTGTAAAAACAGGGTTTAGCTGGGATACATGCGCCTAAGCGCGCCTGTCTGAGCAAAAATCCCGGCAAAATCGGGTTCGAGACCTCAAAAACCACCACGGCGACGACGGGGCGAACCTATTGCGCTTGGAACTCGGCTAACGCGCCGCCAAAACTGCGGCTATCGCAACGAACTCATGCAGACTCTGCTGGACAATCTCGCCGGGCGGGAGCACAAGGTTATATTGCTCGAAGTGGCCAACGAAGGGTGGCAGAACGGCTTCCCAGGCGAGCCGGGGATTGCCGACATGCGGGAGTTCGGCCAGTACCTGGCGGAGCGCACGAGCATTCTCGTTGCTCTGAGCGCAAGTGAGGGACAGACGAACGAGAC
>JAUSEB010000138.1 GCA_030650495.1 Armatimonadota bacterium
TACGCCATAATTTACCCTTCTCAGCTTATTGAACTGGTCGCGCGATGCGCTCCAGCCTGGGGAGATAGGCTTCCATCCATTCTCGAAAAACTGCGCGCCGTCGAACGACCTCCCTAATGGCTACGACAAACGATGCTCCTGGGAGATAATCGGAGATAAGAGTTGAGAGAGGGGAATCCTATGCTTCGGCTTGTTCTTGGGAATGTTCAAAAACCCGGTGTTTCGGCATTTCAATGTCGAAACCTGGTTCGCTTCGTGCGCGCAGTCGGTCTGTTTCGGCAATGAATTCCCGAAACCAACCCACCTCCGTATCCCCGAGTACCCTGAGCGAAGTCGAAGGGGTTATCGAGGGGCAGTAGAAAGTATCGAAACTAAGTAAGAGCCTTTCCGACACCCGCCTTGCCGATATATGAATGACGCAAGAGCAGGAGTAAGCAAAGCGCATGGCTAAATAAAAAACACTATGAAAAACACGCTCTACTACGGTGATAACCTGGACATAATGCGGGAGCACATCGCGGATGAATCGGTGGATTTGGTGTATTTGGACCCACCGTTCAACTCCTCCCGCGATTATAACGTACTGTTCAAGCAGGCGAAGAAAGACGAGAACCAGGCGCAGATTATGGCGTTCACCGACACATGGCAGTGGAGCAAGCAGCGATATGAGGAAATCTTCGATGATCCCCGGAACGCAAAGCTCTTTGACTTGATGGAGTCCCTTTATCGCATTCTCGGCCAAAGTGAAATGATGGCTTACCTCGTTATGATGGCTCCGCGATTGTTGGAGTTACATCGAACATTGAAGCCAACCGGCAGCCTTTATCTGCATTGCGACCCTGCGGCGAGTCATTACTTGAAAATGATGTTGGACGCTGTATTTCGCCCCACTAATTTCAGAAATGAAGTGATATGGAAACGAACGAGCGCCCATAGTTCAGCTAAACGATATGGTTCCATCCATGATGTCTTGTTGTTCTACACGCGAACTGATTGTTTTACCTGGAATCAACAATACCAGCCGTACGATCCAGCATACTTGGATACATTTTACGACCAATCCGACTCTGATGGTAGACGTTGGAGGAGAATGGATCTCACTGGCGCCGGTGTAAGCAGAGGAGAGTCTGGAAAACCGTGGAGAGGTATTGATGTCACGGCAAAGGGGCGTCATTGGGCGTACAATCATTCAGAGTTGGAGAGATTTGATGCGGAAGGTGAAATGCATTGGCCAGTCAAGCTAAGTGGTATGCCAAGGTTAAAGCAATATGAGGATCAGATGCAGGGAATACCATTGCAGGATGTTTTCAGTGACATACGACCAATACACAACCTTTCGGATGAACGCATGGGATACCCAACTCAGAAACCATTAGCCTTACTGGAGCGCATCATTAATGCCTCATCAAACCCAGGCGATATTGTTTTCGACCCGTTCTGTGGCTGTGGGACGGCGGTTGTAGCTGCGGAGAAGCTTGGGCGGCGGTGGATAGGTATTGACGTTACATTTATAGCAATAGACTTGATGATAAACCGCCTGGCTAAAGATTTCGAACTCAAACGCAACAAAGACTATGATGTTCTCGGCGACCCGAAAGACGCTTACTCGGCCCGTAAGCTGTTTGAGGAAAGCCCCAAGCAGTTCGAGATATGGGCGGTCGGGCTTGTGGCCGGGGTTCCGCAGCCCGACAAGAGCGGAGATAAAGGCGTTGACGGGAAAGTATATTTCCATGACTTATCAGGCAAGTTGCAATGGGCGGTCTGCCAGGTAAAGGGCGGGCATTTGACCCCCAGCGTAGTCCGCGATTTCGGACACGTCATCCAGCGAGACAAAGCCGCGATGGGGTTCTTCATCTGTCTTGAGACGCCAACCAAGGGAATGTATAGCGAGGCGGATGAAGTAGGGTTCTTCGAGGCTCCCAGCGGGCGGAAAATCCCCAAACTCCAGATACGGACTATCAAGGAACTGCTTGAAAGTAAAGAGTTCGATTATCCCAAGGGCTATTCGCTGAAAAGCGGCGGCAAGCGATTGACCCGCGCTCATGACCAGCGGGAATTGGGGATGGAATAGCAGTTGCACCGTTGTGAACCGTTGTTTCGGGATTTGAATGGAGCGTAGCGGAATGGAAATCCCGAAACAAGCCGCGTATATAACATATTCAGGGATTGCAAATCCCCAGATTCTGTTTCGGGCGCGATGGCATATCGCGCTCGATCAGGAAAAATAGCTATCAGCTGACAGCTGTCAGCTGATAGCTGATAGCTTTTTCCACAACCTCACTTCCCCGTGGAGCCACTTTGCCCTTGCGCCGGTTGTTGGGCGGCGGGCGGTGGTGGTGGGAAAGCAGGAAACTTTACCTCCCAACCAAGCTCGTTGTTCGGCGGTCATTTCAGAAATTTTCCGCCTGTCCGTATAGAACCGATAAATCGGCGGATCAACCTTTGCGTTCTTGCTCCATGTGAACCTCATCACTCTTGCCATAGAGTTCATAAGACTGAGCAGCGGGAGGTCTTTGGCGAAGATGTTCATCTTCCTGTCCCGCACCTGCCAGTCCTGCACGCTCGCGCCCGCTCTTCGAGTAACGCCGGACATCCGGGACAAACCCGCAAGTATGACTTAGCCCGGTTTA
>JAUSEB010000139.1 GCA_030650495.1 Armatimonadota bacterium
ACCAGTATGCGGAATGAGAGCGCAAATATGGAAGCATTCAAATGCGGCAGTTGGACCGCTCCGAACAAGTTTCTTTGGAATTGGCGAATTCCGGCATGGTTCAGCTCTCCCCATCGTGGAGCAAAATGCTCAGGCTCCAAATACTGCAGTCCGGCCAGGCCAAAAAGCGACACGACACAAATGATAACGCCGGCCACGGCCCAGCCCGAAGCGCTCGCGTCTTTCGCGTTCAAAGGAATCTCTGTTTCACATTTATAAGTTCTCATGATGGATTTCAAAGCCGGTAAGTTTGCTGTCTATAAGTCATAATAGCGCTTGTGAGGCCCAAATACCTCCTGGGCGTCATAATCTCGGATAGGAGAACCGCGTATTGGGACAAAGTAAGAGTTTGGCATCAAAAATCGCTCGTCTATTGCGCCCCCGGCTGTCGGACTGTATGGTCGTATGGCTGCTGGCGGGACTGTGCTTCGCCGTGCCGTTGGCGGGCAGGATAAATGACCCCGACATCTGGTGGCATCTCCGCACAGGGGAGCTAATAGTCAATTCTCACTCCATCCCGCGCGTGGACCCATTCTCATTCACCATGTTCGGGCACCCCTGGGTGCTTCATGAATGGATGTCGGAAGTCGTTTTCTGGCTGACATACTCCCGCTTCGGCTTCGGCGGTATCGTGTTCCTCAAAGGACTACTGACTTGCGCGATTTTTTCCGTAATGTTCCTTGCCGCGCGAGAACGCACGACCAAATTGGGAGCCGTGTCCGTCGCTATCATCGTATCGTTTATGGCCGGAGTGTGCTCGTGGTCGGAACGACCTCATTTATTCGGCTACCTTTTACTGAGCGTTCTCATTTTGCTCTTGCAGCGGTTTCGCAAAGGCGGCTCGCTCTGGCCTGTAATTCCACTTTTTGCCCTGTGGATAAACTTCCATGGAAGCTGGCTTGTCGGTCTCGCTGTTCTGATGGCCGCGGGCGCCGAAACACTTTGGGAGGCCGTGCGTGATAAAAGCTACTCCCAACTTAGCAAATTCGCCAAAGTAATACCATTTGTCGCAGCCGCGTTGTTTATAAACCCGTGGCCCGTGGCTTACGTGACCTATCCGTTTCAATACCTCGGTTCGACGCACCACACGAGCTACATTTCCGAGTGGCAAAGCCCGGATTTCCATGATTTCGGATTTATGTTCTTCTTATTTACGCTGCTTGCCCTGCCTGTGGTTCTTCGTGTTAGTCGTTCAAAGATACGTCCGGTTGAATTGATCGTGGTGTTGGGGCTTGCGGGCGCGTCTCTTTATTCGCTTCGGCATTTGCCGATCTTCGCGCTAGTTGCGGCGCCATTTCTCGCCGAGGTGTTTGGCTCCATAGAACTACCTTACAAAAAGACCTCTTTTGCCACAAAGGACATGCCGGAGCCGGTCATTTTGAACTGGATGATTTTATTAGCTCTTCCACTGCTGATATACATACTGCTGCCCCGGAACGGCCCTACGCCTTATTTGGACGTTAAGAAATACCCTGCGCGATCGTTCGATTACCTCGCCTCCAAGCCGGGCGGCGGCAGGTTATTGATCAACTACGACTGGGGAGGTTATGCCATTTTTCGTTTGTGGCCCAAAGGTTATCGCGTCTATATTGACGGCAGAGCAGACGTTTACGGCCCCAAAATGTTGAATCGCGTCAAAATTCTTGATGGATTAAAGCCGTCTTGGCGCAGCGAAATAAAAAAAGCAAATCCGGATGTAATAGTATGGCCGAAGGATAAGCCGCTCACTCAAGCATTGCAAATGGACCCAAAGTGGCGGCGAATACATCTCAGTCCAAAGGACAAAGAAGCGGCGATATTCGTCCCCGCCGGAGACAAGCGATGAGTGCTGAGTGATGAGTGCTGAGTGCTGAGTGCTGAGTGATGAGTGATGAGTTTCCCGGCTCCTTCCCTCAACCCTAAACCCTCAACTCGCGTTTGACAAAGGATTTTGGGTTCTGATATACTTCGTTCGGCTATGATAGGAAGCCGCTTTTGGATAGCGTGAAGCGCTATCCATTGTTTTGTTTTAGACTTGCTTTCCGAGGAGTTACGTATATGGCGAATGTGGTAGTTGTAGGCTTGCAGTGGGGAGATGAAGCGAAGGGTAAGGTAGTCGATTACCTGTCTCAAGACGCGGATGTTGTTGTGCGATACAATGGCGGCAATAATGCGGGCCACACGGTCGTGCTGGGAAATGATGAGATATACAAGTTTCACATCGTCCCCGCCGGGATACTGAATCCGAGCATTACGAGCGTTATCGCCGATGGCGTCGTTATTGATCCCGCCGTCCTGGTGGAAGAATTCGGCAGATTGCAGTCGCACGGCGTTTCTCTCGACCGGCTCAAGATCAGCGGCAACGCCCACGTTATAATGCCTTATCACAAGATGCTGGACCGCCTGGAAGAGGAAAGCAAAGGCGCGAAGAAGATTGGAACCACCGGGCGGGGAATTGGCCCTGCTTATGCTGATAAAATCTCAAGAGTCGGGATTCGCGTAAGCGAGTTGATCGATATGGATCAGTTCAGTACTCGATTGTCGGACTGCCTCAAGCGCAAAAACGCTATTCTGACAAAAATATACGGCGCCGAGCCTTTGGACGAAGCGGAAGTCTTTGCCGAATACAAAGGCCTTGGCGAAGCTATAACTCCCTATGTAACCGACACCGCTCTTTTCCTGCACAAAGCGGCGAGAGAGAACAAGAAGATCGTTTTCGAAGGCGCGCACGGCACGCTGCTCGACATAGACCACGGCACATATCCATACGTTACTTCTTCGCACACGGTCGCCGGAGGCGCGTGCATAGGCACCGGAATCGGCCCGACATTGATCTCCAATGTCATCGGTGTGGCAAAAGCTTACACAACGCGCGTAGGTGAAGGCTGGTTCCCAACCGAATTGCTCGACGAAACCGGGGACTACATCCGCGAAAGAGGCCGCGAATACGGCACCACCACCGGCAGGCCCAGGCGATGCGGGTGGTTCGACGCGGTCGCCGTAAGGCTCTCCGCCCGTTTGAGCGCCGTCAGATGCATAGCGTTTATCTCGCTCGATGTGCTGAGCGGTCTGGACAAGCTGCGCGTCTGCTCGGCGTATCGCGTCAACGGAGGAATAATTCGCGACTTCCCTTCGGACGCCGCCGTGCTTCGTGAATGCACCCCAGTGTATGACGAACTGCCCGGCTGGAAAGAAGATATATCCGGCGCAACCTCGCTTGATGACCTGCCGGCCAATGCGCGGGATTATTTGACCCACGCGGCGGAGGTCGTCGGCTACCCGATCGCCATCGCTTCGGTCGGACGGCGAAGAGAGCAAACCCTCGTGATACGCCCCGATTTGCTGGAATCGTGATGATATAGTTGAGGGTTGAGAGTTTAGAGAAGGGAAGACCTCCCCCTAATACCAACTGTGGGTGACTCGTTCCTTTATGATTCGAGTTGATGAGCTGAGCACGGATTGCTCTGTCAGTATTGGCGTTAGCCGCTAAACTGGCTCCACATTCCGTGTGGATATCATCAGGACACTTCTAAACTTAACGTAGTAACATCAAGACCCAACACCCATTTTGCAGCGTTGACGATGCCCTTTCTCGTGGTATAATGTAACGGAAGGCGTTTTGTTTCACATTGATCGCATGGTCAAGAGTATAACGACTCAGAGGAGCATTTAGTGGGTTCTTTTAGTCCGTTTATAGATAAGCGTTCAACCAGTTCGGTTGTAAAACGTGGGTTGCGTTTTTCGGTTATTATCACTGTAATGGCGATACTCGCATTCAGCTTAGGCATTACGGCAAGGCTGAATATGCCAAAAAGCCAGGGCAGTTTGAGAGACTTGGACCGCATCACCTCACTCGGTGAATTATCCGCGTATCATGCCACCGGCAATATGGTGGATGTAAGCGGTAGATCGGATGAGGACGTACGTCCGCTGCAAACAATGCTGGACGCTCTGCAGCAAGTCCGCCGCTATTACGTCGAACCTATTGAAGACCCGCAGGAGAAAGACCTCACCTATGGTGTCCTGAGCAAGATGCTCGAGTCCCTGGGTGATCCCCAAAGCAGGTTCCTTGTGCCCGCGCAACGTGAATTGGCTGACGACGCGCTGAAGGGCAAGTTTCACGGCATTGGAGCCGTTCTGAACGTAAAGAAGGAAAAAACATCCAATGGCATGGAGAGCAGGCTTATAGTAGTCGCTCCTCTGCCCGGAAGTCCTGCCGCTAAAGCCGGTCTGCTGCCGGGAGACTCCATCAGAGAGAAAGACGGAAAGTGGATCATATCTTATGATCCTATAAGCGCGGCGATGGGTATGGCCACCAGCGTGAGGAACGGACAGATTGCCCCATCAGTCTGGCAAAAAGCCCTCGAATCGGCAAAGAAGAAGCTCGACAACGGAGCCACTATCCAGAAGGCGGCGGATGAGCTCACAAAGGTTGACACCGGGCAGTTCAAACTCACCATAGTCCGCGCGGGAGTCTCTAAACACATCCAAGTCACGATCACTCCGGGCGTGACTGAAGTAACCGCGGTCGAGCATCGGATTCTCGATTCCTCAACGGGCTACATACACATAAACTATTTTGGACGGCAAACCGCGGATATGTTCGCGTCCGCTCTGGCTGAAATGCAAAAGAGCAAGGCGACAAAACTAATACTCGATTTGAGAAATACGCCGGGAGGGTCGGTCGATTCCGCTCTTCGTGTAGCGGGATGGATGACCCCCGGCAAGACGTTCGCCCAGTTGGCAAAATCCCAGTCCGCCCGATCGACGGTGTACGCTCCCGTTCCCGGGAAGGACTCCCAGGAGAAATCGCGGAATTTAGCGGACGCTGAGGCGATTCGCAAGCCGATAATGATTTTGGTCAACAAAGGCACGTCCAGCGCGGCGGAGATACTAGCCGCCGAACTGCGTGATAACGGGGTAGCCGTTCTTATAGGCTCCAATACTTACGGAGAGTTCCTGCAGCATACTATGCTGACCCTTGGGGATGGCTCCGCCGTGACCTTTACCACGGGCAAGTATCTAACGCCAAAGGGCCTGGATCTGGAACAAAAGGGCATTCGAGTCGATATTGCCATAGCCGCCTCATCCGGCTCCGAGGACGAGCAGTTGAAGAAAGCCATTAGCGTACTCAAGGCAAAGACTGGATCATAAACTGATGAAAATAGCAAGAATCCTGAGCGCCGTAATTACGACACTCCTCATATTGATAGGATCGTTCGTAGCCGGGTTTATTTTGCCTGACGCGGTCAAAGCAGAAAACGCGGAACGTTTTATAGCGTCTCTGCAACTCCTGCCGGAGCGCATAGAACGGCTGACGGACCCATCCAGAGATGATGACCCCAATAAACTTCCGATAGTCGACACCTATTGGACCGTTCTGACCGAGCTGAGCGAGAAGTATTACGGTAAGAAAATCGACCGCCGCGAAATGACATACTCCGCCATTCGCGGAATGCTGGAGGCTCTTAACGATCCTTACACCAGATTCCTCGATCCCAAAGAATCAAAAGATATGCGGGAGCAGAATTCGGGCAATTTCGTCGGCATAGGGGCGCATCTCGATACGGACAAGAAGACACATCAGGTCTACATATTGAAGCCTTTGCCCGACAGTCCGGCGGAGAAGATACTGAAGCCCGGCGATGTGATTATCAAAGTTGACGGTAAGATAATCGCCGGAATGGATATCGAAGACGTCGTCAATATGATTCGAGGCAAAGAGGGCACGGTAGTTAAATTAACAATCCAACGGCCTAAGGTCCGCAAGCTCCTCGAGTTCCGCATCGTCCGCCAAGTGGTGCAGTATCGAATAGTCGACTGGGAAATGCTGGACAAAGAACATAAGATCGGCTATATAGCTCTACATGGATTCAATGAGAAAAGCGACGTGCAATTCGACGAAGCGCTGGCCCTTCTTGAAGATCAGAAAATGAAGGCCCTGATTCTGGACCTGCGCGATAATCCGGGCGGCTTGTTGACGACCGCCATAGACATAGGCAGCCGATTTGTCGAAGGCGGGCCAATAGTGATTATCCAGGAGCGCGGGGGCCGCCGCAGCACGCTCGATGTTGAAGAAGAGAAGCACAACCACAAGAGATACCCGCTGGTCGTACTGATCAACGGCAGAAGCGCAAGCGCGTCTGAGATCGTTGCGGGAGCGATACGCGACAACAATGTCGGCACTCTGGTCGGAACCACGACCTTTGGCAAGGGAAAAGTACAGACTATTGTTCCACTCAATGATGGGTCGGCGGTTTCGATCACAACCGCGAGATACCTGACTCCTAACGGCACTGACATCAATAAGATCGGGATCAAGCCGGATGTTGAGGTCGAAAACCCGGAGCCTACGCTTGAAGATATGGAAGCGGAGAGATCATTCATCGGCGGGTCAAAAGTAAGAAGTAAGAACGATCATCAGTTGATACGCGCTGAGAAGATACTGAAGGAAAAGCTAAGCGTCGCCTCCGGGGCGTCCATGCTTCATCAACCTGCGTCGGCCCAGGCAATTACGCGTTAGGCGTATGTCATTTTTGGGCCGCATTCCAGTTGACGGTTGGCAGTTGATGGTTGTTGCTTGATAGTCGTTTTTGTTGCTTCGGTAGCCTGCTGCCGAAGCTGGCGCCGGAGGCGCCAAATCCCCTCTCAGTTGTTCAGTTGTTTCGGGAAACCCTTTTCCCGAAACACCACTGGTGAGCGCCGCAGTATCGGGACAAGGGTGTCCCGATACAACGTAAGCTTTATTCAAATACACCGTTCCCGCATCAGCATAGCAAACATACTACTAACGACTATCGACTATCGACTAACAACTCTCTCCGTGCCGCTAACCGTGCGGCAAGTGTTGGCACATACGCCGCGGTGTGCTGCATTTCATAGTAAATATCCCATGTAGACGGCCATTTGCTCCAGGGATATTTCGCGATTTTTGTGAGTCTTCCGTCAGGCCGGACCTCCGCCATTGTGGCTCCCAAGCGGTCGCGCAAAGCGTCCAACAGCCAGGTTTCTCCAGACATTTTTTCGGCTTCAATAATCATCCAGGTCATGTTGATGATAAAACCAAACTCTGGGGAGTCGAAAGTCATGTTCTTCCGCGCTCTGTCGATATACCATTCTTTTAGCTTTTTGTCTCCCGTGGCTTTAACAACGGCCAACATTCCCCTCATTACATACCGCCATTGATTGGAGTTCCCTATGCTGCCTTCCGCATCGGCCTTGGCCGTAAAGCGCATCGTCCATTTTGCCATCCTTTTGGCCATCTCCAGGAAACGTTCCTCTCTGGTCTCGCGCCACAGAATCACGAGCGACTCGGCAAAATTGACGCAGTCCACACCGCATCTCTGGCTCTTGCCATAGGGGCCTCCCGAGCCATATCCCGGACCTCCGTCCGCATAGACAAGTTTATCCGCGTATGCGCCCATACTATCGATCACTTTGTTCCGCAGCCGCCGGTCGCCGAAGAAATGCGAGGCTTTGATCGAACCTTCGATCCGCTGGTACCGCATGTGCACCCATTCCATCTTGTCGATGAGAAACCGCCGGCACTGGAAAAACGTACCGAGTCCGCCCCGTCGCTTTGAGAGTTGAACGTCCATGGTGAATTCCAAAGATCGTTTCGCGCAGTCCGCGAAACGCTCGTCGCCCGTGTGCCAATAGTGATACAGCGGGCCGAGCGGACTGTTGCCGCTCGAAACGCCCTCGATGCCCTGCTCGCGGCAGACGTCCCATTCGCGCCACCATTCGCGCCACCACAGAGTTCCGCGCCACTGGTTTCTCAGCAGCCACTCGGCGCAAGCGGATACCTGGTCTTTGAATTCGCTGAGATTCACCGGGTCGCCGTTCTCCGGCAGCGCGCCGGTCTGGGAGTAATGATTTGGATCCAACCCAAAATAAACCGGAGACATTTCCGCCTCAACTTGGCTGTGGTCGCAATTGACAAATAGCGCCCCTTCGAAAGTCCGTCCCATTCCCAGATAGAAAAGCCTGTGGATTTCGGGAACGGCCGCCGCCGCGTCGCCGTCTCGCGGCGGATTAACGCCTCCAATGATGACATCCAGCCCCGTTCCATCATCGCTTTCCGCCGCTAGATACCTGTGCGGCTCGAATACCCTGCCCGGAGTGAATGAAATGACGTCATCAAATGATATAGCGCTCATATCCTGCCGGCGTTCGGCGTTTATGCCTGCTCCGGCTCCGAGCGCGTCGACGAATTTACCGGCTATCGTAAGCTTGCCGCCTGGGGTTTTCGTATTTACATACCGCAGAAACTTGCCGTCTTCGGAGCGTTCTCCGTCCTCGACGGCGGCCCCGCCCGCAAGCGGCAGCGCCAGAGTGTAACGTTCGAGATAAGCCTGCCATACCGTGTAGTTATCGAACCTCCACTTGAGGCGAATCACAGGCGAAGAAGCGTAGCAGACCATCTCCAGTTCGCAATCGAACTGAGCGTTAGGGTCGATTTGCTCAGGTTTGAAGGCGTATTGCGCGTATTTAGGAACTCGACCGCGGAGCAGAAGCAGGCAGCGCGAATCCGTTTGTTCTTCCACGGACCAACCTTCAGGGATAAAATCCGCAAGCCGGCAAGTGCCGGAGCCTGCTCCGATTATGCTGCGCGCGTCCGGCCAGAGTTGGAAGCGAATGTCTCCATCCAGCATAGTTCCCTTATTGGAAGACAACTCTATGTGTCCGGGGTCGGTAACTTTCAGCCGGTAAAATGGATTCTCAACACTGATCTCGCCATCGGCGCTTCGTATGCTGATAGACTCCTCTGACCGCGGCAAGTCCGGTTTATATTCCAGCGTCAGATTGCGTTCCTGTCCCGCTTTCATATCGACTGGGGCCGAAACCCGCACCCATACCGTTTGCCCATGCTCGTTACGCCCATCGTGCTCTATGCTCGCTGGGACGGCTTTCGACTTCTCATCCAGAAGCCTGAGACCGTCGATTTTGGAAGGCTCAACAGGGAGGATTGGGATTCCTTGTTCGACAACATAAGAAGAACGCGGCAGTTCCGAACGCAGCTTGATTTGTAGAGTATCCATCGGCTTTCACCCTCAGTAGTCAGCTTTCATCTATTCTATTCTGTTGGTGTCAGCCGTGCAAGCGGTATTTGCGATTGGACTGAAGTGGATAAGACCAAAACACCAGTCTTGGACCGATCTAACTGGTGAGCAGCCTCACTTGATCTATTATGTCCTCAGCGGACGACGCCCTTGGAATGTAGGTTCCGCGGTATTTCATCCCCTGCAATACAGGCCCAAGAACGCGGTAGTTGGAGAACTTCTGGAATATCTTCATCGCTATGTTCCCGGCGTCCAGGGATGGAAATATCAGCACGTTAGCATTACCCGCCACGGAGCTTGATGGCGACTTCGCGCCGGCGACCGCCGGAATTAGCGCGGCGTCTATCTGCATTTCACCATCCACCGCCAATTCGGACTTGCGGGAGCGCGTCAACTCCACCGCTTCTTTTATTCTGCGAGCTGACGGGTGGCCGGAGCTGCCCATCGTCGAAAACGATAGAAACGCCACTCTCGCCGCCCCGCCGGTAATTCGCTCGTAATTGACCGCGGACTGAATCGCAATATCCGCAAGTTGTTCGACTGTAGGCTCCGGCACGACGCTTACATCCGCCAGCCCTACCACCTGGCTCCTTACAAACTCGCAATTTTCAAATACCAATAGCGACATCCCTGATACGGTCTTGCAGTCATCGGCGACGCCCAGGACGCTCAGGTAGACCTTCATTACATGGGTCGGCGTGGTCGCGGCTCCGGCCAAAACCGCGTCAGCCAAACCGTTTCTTACAAGCCATGCCCCGGCTACTACGGGGTCCGTTGGGTCAAGCTCTGAAAGCTGTGACTTTATGCCGGTCTGCGTCTTGTCTCCCTCGTAATCCAAGATGTCAATTCCGTCCAGATCGGTTCGGTAGCCTATCGCCGCTTTGTCCAAATCGTCGTAATTTCCAAGGAGAGTGACCTTAGCCAGTTTATGCTGGTTCAGCGTGTGTGCCGCTCGCAGAATCCGCTGGTCGAATGACTCGCAAAGCACAACTCGTGGCAGTTTTCCTGACGCTGATTTTAGATTTGACAGGATTGACATTTGGACTCTCCTTTACCCCTCGGAGCTTGCATATTGGGTCTTTAGTTTTTCGATAACCGACGGGTCCGCAAGCGTGGTGATATCGCCAACAACCTTGCCTTCGGCAATGTCACGCAGCAGCCTTCGCATTATCTTACCACTTCTAGTCTTGGGCAGATCCGCCGTAAATAGAATATTTTCCGGCCTGGCTATTGCGCCGATCTTCTTAACCACATGATCCTTCAGATCCTGCGCCAGGTCAACTCCGGCATGGGCGGACTCCTTTATGGTCACAAACGCGGTTATCGCCTGGCCCTTTATCTCATGGGTTGTACCCACGACCGCCGCTTCGGCTACCGAAGGATGGTCAACCAGGGCTGATTCGACTTCCATCGTTCCAATCCTGTGTCCGGCGACGTTCAGCACATCATCAACTCTGCCGACAATCAGGAAATATCCCGTCTCGTCTCGTTTCGCGCCGTCTCCGGTGAAATAAGTGTCCGGCCACTTAGACCAGTAGGTCTTCACGAAACGCTCGTCGTCACCGTATATTCCCCGGATCATACCGGGCCACGGCTCGGTCAATGCCAGATAGCCTCCGCCGATGGTGATTTCATTGCCCGCGTCATCCAATATGGCCGCACTGACTCCCGGCAGCGGCCTGCCGGCGAAGCCGGGGCGCATAGTCCCGATGCCGGGAAGGGTAGTGATGAGTATATGCCCTGTTTCCGTCTGCCACCATGTGTCCACTACCGGGCATTTGCTCTTGCCGATGTTTTTGTAATACCACATCCATGCCTCCGGGTTGATCGGCTCCCCGACCGTCCCCAGAAGTCTTAGGCTGGAAAGATCATGCCGCTCGACCGGCTCCGTTCCCCACTTCATAAAGGCCCGTATCGCGGTCGGGGCGGTGTAGATAACGGTCACGCCATATTCTTCCACAAGCGCCCAGAACCGATCCCTGTCAGGCCAGTCGGGCGCGCCTTCATACATCAGGATAGTTGCACCGGCCATCAGAGGCCCATATACGACGTAGCTGTGCCCGGTGACCCATCCAATATCCGCCGTGCACCAGTAGAGGTCTTCCGGCTTGATGTCGAAGACCATCCTGGTCGTGGCGTAGCAGCCCACCATATAGCCGCCGGTGGTGTGGACTATACCCTTTGGCTTGCCTGTGGTTCCTGACGTGTACAAGATGTAGCTCATATCCTCGGAATCCAGCGGCTCGGCGTCGCAATCCGTCGAGGCCGATTGCATAAGGTCGTCCCACCATAGGTCGCGTCCGGGGTTCAGGCGAATTGGAAAGTTTCCCCTGCGAACGATTATAACGTGCTTTATGCTCGGTGTCTCGCGGAGCGCGTAGTCGGCGTCGTGTTTCAACGGGACAAGCCCGCCCCTGCGGAATCCTCCATCGGCGGTGATAAGTATCTTGGCCTGAGCGTCATTTATCCTGTCGGATAGCGATTCCGCCGAGAACCCGCCGAAAACCACGGAGTGGACGGCCCCAATTCGCACGCACGCAAGCATGGCGATTGCCAGTTCGGGAACCATCGGCATGTATATGGCAACCCGGTCACCGCGCTCCACTCCCAAGCTCTTCAAGACGTTGGCGAACTTGCGGACATCGCGGTAAAGGTCCCAATAGGTCAGAGTCCGTTTTTCGCCGGCCTCGCCCTCCCAGATGAGCGCGGCCTTATTTCGCAGGCCCTTCTCTATGTTCGCGTCGAGGCAGTTATAGCTGATATTTGTTTTCCCGCCCACGAACCATTTGGCGTAAGGCGGGTTCCATTCCAAAACTTTGTCCCACTTCTTGAACCAGTGAAGCTCATTCGCGAATCGCTCCCAGTACTTTGGCCCCTCTAACTTGGCCGTATCGTAAATACCCGGGTCTGAGAAGTTGGCCTGCGCCACAAATTCACGAGAAGGCTTAAACGTGCGGTCTTCCTTAAGAAGGTCGCTGATGACTCCCCCGGCGGACTCGAAACTGGCGATAGGTTCGGCGTCCTTCGGGGCAGCCTCCCGCGAGCCATCCGGTTGGCTTAACCACTCTTGTAGGTCTGACCGGCTGAACCGCCACCGCCGCCCCAGCTTTTTTGCAGGTATTCTTCCGGATTCGAGCAATTTATACAAAGTGCTTGTTGACACTTTGAGAAAAGAAGCAGCTTCATCTAACGTAAGCGCTCGATCATCCATTCATATTACCCCCGTGTCCATTAGCCATTATTAGCCACTATTAGCAATATAGCCAGGATTAAGAAGATATGTCAAGAGGGTGTTCTAAGTCTTAATAATGACTGCCATCCAAATCTTTCGTTGTATCGGAGAAAATTGACAAGCTCGATCTCAAAGACATACACTGTGAAAACAAATCAGTATCTGGAGGAAATGAGTGGAGAAGGAGAAACTAAGTCTCAATCGAGTCTTTATCGAAGGGTGGGCGGCGTTTACCAGGCGTCCTTGGTTGTCTATTGGAGGTTATTTATTAGGCAGTCTGATCGGAAGTTTTCTTTGGCCGTTCATTGGAGGGCCGATGGCCGGTGGTGTATGCACGTTATTCCTGAAGATGGCTAGAGATGACAACCCGGAAATAGGAGACTTGTTCTCGTGTTTTAAGGATTATTGGAGATGGACGGGTATTATGTGGCTGTGGGTAGCCATATACATGGTGTGCTATGCTTTGATAATGCCCTTATTGATATTGAATGTGATGTCATTCGGACCCGACACAGCGGGAAACGAACCACTGACCATTATACGATTTTTCATTATACATATTCTGTTGATATTTCTATTGATGATAGCCATCCTCGCCGCTGCCGCCAGATGGGGTTTTGCTTTCTTCGAAGCAGTCGAGGGTGGGGGAGTCATGAACGCTTTCCGGCGCAGCTCTGAGTTGACAAAAGGATACCGGCTAAGACTGTGGCTAATAATGATAGTCCTATCTATTTTTGCTAATGCCGGAGTATTTGCGTTGTATTCTGGCATGTTCGTGACCGCGACGATAGCGGTGAACATCATGACAGCTATATACCTTGACCTGAAGAGGATAAAAGGCTCCACGCAGGCTATACCCGATTCTCTTCCATATACCGTTTGAGCGCTCTTTCCCGTTGTGATACAATCCCTCTAGTTCACAATGGAGGTTGCGCATGGCCTTGGAGAAATACGGCCGGTTTTCAGACGACGGCAGGGAGTTCATCATCACCCGCCCGGACACCCCCGCGCCGTGGGTCAACTATATTTCCAACACCAGATATACGGGCATAGTCTCACACACCGGCGGCGGGTTCAGCTATTGGATGGACCCCCGCGATTCTCGCATAACCCGCTTCAGATACAATTCGCTTCCCTGGGACCGTCCTGGTCGTTACATATACGTTCGGGAGTTGGACGGCGAATACTGGTCGCTCTCCTGGCAGCCGGTCCCGAAAGACTTGGACTTCTATGAATGCCGCCACGGTATGGGCTACACGACCATTACCACTGAATATCGCAATCTCCGGGGCGAGATCACCTATTTCGTTCCACCTGACGACGATCTCGAAATCTGGCGAATCCGCCTGCAAAACAAAAGCTATGAAGAGCGTAGGTTATCCCTGTTCTCATTTGTAGAGCTTTGTCTAGGTCATGCGCTTGTAGATTTAATCAATCAGCCAAACGACCAGCATTTCAACATCGTTAAATATGACCGCGAGCACAAGGCCATTTACGCCACTAAGAACTATTGGGTGACTTATAAGGAAGCGACCGTCAAACAGCCGAACCAGGCCTGGAATAAATACGTCTTCTTCACTACTTCGCTGCCAATCATATCTCACGATGGTTCCAAAGACGCCTTTATTGGCAAATGGCGGTCGGAGTCGAACCCGGAGGGGGTTGAGCGCGGGGTTCTTGCCGAAACAGACATCACCGCCGGGGACGCCTGCGCCGCGCTCCATTCGGAAATGACTCTCGGCCCGCACGAAGAAGCGGATTTTATCGTTCTCCTCGGCTGCGTAGACGCGGAAGGCTATCGCGACAAGGCGCATCCAATAATCCAAAAGTATCTGGATTTGCGCAACGTAGAGTCATCTTTTGCCGATGTGAAGCGTTATTGGGACTCGTATCTTTCATCGCCGCAAGTCGAAACGCCGGATCAAAACATGAACCTTATGCTCAACACTTGGGCAAAACGCCAGGCGTGGGTCACGTTCAATATGAATAGAAACGCCGGTTACTACCACGGCGGACTGCTGTTCGGTGTGGGGATGCGCGACCAGTGCCAGGATATGATGGGACCGCTGCTGGCGGAACCGGACACCGTCGCCGACCGCCTGCTGGAAGTCCTCTCGCATCAGTTCACCGACGGCAGCACGCTGCACAACTACTTCAAGCTAACCGGCCAGGGTGAAAAGACCGGCCATTCGGATACGCCGTTATGGCTGCCGCTGGCGATTATGAACTATCTGAAAGAGACGGGCGACTTCGCGTTTCTCGACAAGACCGCCCCGTATCAGGACGGCGGGGAAGGGGATGTGCGCCAACATCTTGAACGGGCAATCGAATACACTCTGTCGAACCTCACACCAAACCATTTGCCCAAATTCGGCCCCGGCGACTGGAACGACACGCTCGACTACGTAGGTCGCAAGGGGATCGGCGAAAGCATGTGGGTCGCGGAGTTCCTGTGTTTCATCCTCCGGGAATCGGCTGATCTGCTTGAGCGAATTGGCGCAGCAGAAAAAGCTACTTACTATCGCCGCGAATATGATCTTATTGCCCGCGCCCTGAATGAAAGATGCTGGGACGGAGAATGGTATATTCGTGGAACCCGCGACGATGGCGGCGTGGTCGGCTCGTCCAAGAACACCGAAGGCCGCATATTCATGAACGCTCAAAGCTGGGCGGTTATAAGTGGAATTGCCCTTCCCGACCGCGCAAGCCAGGCGATGGACTCGGCTTATCGTCTGCTAGGAACGGAACGCGGGCCGCAAATCCTCGCCCCGGCGTATCGCCATCCCGACCCCGGTGTTGGCCTCGCCACCAGATGCGTTCCCGGCAAAAAGGAAAACGGCGCTATCTTTAACCACGTCGCCGCTTGGGCGATACTCGCCGAATGCGTCCTCGGCAACGGCAACAGAGCTTATGAGTATTACCGCCAAACTATGCCCAACAACCAGGCGCATGACCCGGATGTGTATAAGATGGAGCCGTACGTCTACTCTGAGTATGTCACCAGTCCTGAGCACGAGACCTTCGGCCAGGCAAGCCATTCTTGGCTCACTGGCTCCGGCGTTTGGATGCTGAGAGACGGCTTGGACTACATCCTCGGCGTACGGCCAACCTACGACGGCCTTATGATCGACCCGTGCATCCCATCCGACTGGGACGGCTTCAAAATAACCCGCCGCTTCCGAGGCGCGATTTATGAGATTGAGGTCAAGAATCCAAATCACGTCCAAAAGGGCGTGAAGCGCATAGAAGTAAATGGGAAAGAGATAACCGGCAACGTATTGCCGTTAGCCACTGAAGGAGAATTACTGAGAGTAACTTGCATTTTAGGGTAAAGGAAAAGTGAAATGATTCCAACACTCAATGCCGCCACAGCAGGGGCTGGTCTGCCATTGCCGGAGTTTGCCGCTCTTGCCGCCAAAGCCGGTTTCAAGGGCATAGAGATAAACGCCGGTGAGATTGCGGACTTGATACGCCGGACTTCCGTTGACGCGGTAAGGGAGATATTCGCCTCAAACGATCTCATTCCGGCGGCATTTGGAATCCCGTTCAACTTCCGCTCGGAAAACGAGCAGGAGTATAAGGACGGTCTGAAAGCCGCGCCGGAGATCATAAGCGCGGCGGTCGCAATCGGATGCCGAAGATGCGTCACCTGGATAATGCCCCGCTCAGAGATACCCTTCGAGGACAATTGGCGGTTCCATATAGAAAGGCTGAAACCCGCCGTTGCCCTTCTGAAAGAACAGGGCGTGTCTTTCGGCTTGGAGTTCGTTTCGCCAAAAACCATGCGCACCGGCCCCTATGATTTCATCTGGAATTTAGACCAGGCGCTGGATTTGGCCGAAGCGGTCGGCGGCGACGGCGTTCTACTGGACTCATTCCACTGGTTCTGCGCGGGATTGGGAACGGAAGACATCGAAAAGCTGCGCCCGGAGCAAATCGTCCACGTCCACATCAACGACGCGCCGAATCTTCCCCGCGATGAGCAAATGGACCAAATCCGCCTCCTGCCGGGGGAGGGGATCATCGACCTCGAAGGCTTCCTGAAGGCGTTGAAGAAGATCGGCTATTCCGGCCCAATAGCAGTCGAAACCTTCAGCGAGGAGCTTAAATCTCACAGTCCCGAAGCCGCCGCCGCGAAGGCATATTCGGCATTATCGTCCGTTATGCGCAAAGTGAGTATGGAGTGAATTAAGTATCCTTCGGCTCGTTCTTGGGAGTGTTCAAAAACCGTCATTCCGAGGAGGAACGACGAGGAATCTGCTTTTTCTCAACTGCAACCACGCTCAGAAGCAGATTCCTCACTGCGTTCGGAATGACGTGGCGCGTGATGCCAGGAGGTTTTTGAACACTCCCTCTTTGGAGCCGAAGTTTTTAGCCGTTAATTGTTATTCACGCCTGCGACAATGTCCCCTTTACTTTTCATCTGAACGCTGTAGCGGCGTTCAGCTTTGGGTAATCCGCGCAAGATAGCGTTCCCCTTCGGGTCGTTTATGGCCTTGCCGCCGTTATCTTTGCCGTCCGGCCCGACGCTGTAAAGCGTGTATTTGCCGCCAACCCGCTTATAGCGCAGCGGACTATTCAAAGCGAACTGGTCATTAGGTATTTTTTTGATATACACTGGCGCAAGCTCGGACAACGAATTTGGATACCGCCCGTGGTCCGAATGATAAGCCCTAAGAGCAAGAGTCACGGTCAGAAGCGCGTTCTGCGTCTCGGTCTTAACTGCCACAAACAGGTAGTTCTTGCAAAAGCAAGCCATGATGTCCGCAATATTATCTTTGGGTCTAGGTGGTTCGGAGAAACGCGCATACGGTGTATTCGAGGCGGCAATGGCGCTGTCCATATAATCCGTATAGCTCGACATAATGCGGCTTTTATTGTAGGTGAGCCCTAGTAAGTTGGAATGCAGTCGTTTCATTTTCACTTGAAGCCCTCCACCACTGTGCGCCGGGCTAAATTCTTCTCTCCAACGGGGACGCTGAAACATTTCCACAAGGCTGCTTTGCATATACCATTTCTCTTCGCGCAGCATATCGGCAAATGCTATCCGGCGCGCGGTTATATCCTCCATTCGTTTTGCCGCTTCTTTGGCTTCATCTCCAGTCAAATGGTCGGCAGCCCGGCACGCTTCTCGACGCCCGATTCTCTGGATGGAGATTCCGAGGCATATTGCCAGCAAGCTTCCACCACGAGGAATGTCCCGCCCCATACGCATGGCGTCCAAATAGCTGTCCATCGCGCCTTTCCAGTCGCCTTTGTCCGCTTTTGTCCGGCCTTCAAGCGCCAGCAGCCTTGCAAGCGCGCGAAACTTGCTATACTGAGGAAGTAATGTCGAGAAAGAGCGAAGCGGAGGATTCCAGTAATCGTGGTTGAAACCGCGCCGCAGTTCCATCAGAGCGCTCGCATTGTCCGCCACGAGGATTTTATTTGCCGGAACAGGATACACTTGCTGGCCGGACCCGGGCGCTCGTATGAGGGCGTCGTACGCGTTCTTTATGTCCTGCTCTTGATTCAACATATAAGCCGCCGCGGTGTAGTTGTCATACGCATTTGGCGAAGGCATCTTCGGTGTGGGAACCTTGACCTTTGGCGATGTATTGAATGAGGACGACCATACAGCTACTATAATAGCCAGCGCGACAACCGCGACTGTCCCGACGAACAGCGCCTTTACCGCAAACGTATCTCTACCTTTATTGCTCACCTATTGCCCCCTCGCCTCAGTCCGGACTACTACAACTAGGACGGTGTATCCCAAGTTTGTGTTCCCATGCTAACGACTACCGACTGTCTACTATCGACTGTTTGTTTGACACATGAGCCGCTAGGCGCTAGTATGAATCCACAACTGAAGCGGTGAAAATGATAGGGGAACTGCGTGATGCTGATGGCGCTGTCAGTGGTGTAGTTCCCTTTACTTATGCTTTTTAGCGAGAAATATGGAGCGCAATAGCAAATGGGCTTTTTGAAGTCGATATTCGATGCAAATGAACGCGAAATAATGCGGTTTTTCCGTACCGTGGAGCAAATCAATGCGCACGAACCGGTGCTGAAGGCTCTCTCAGACGAACAACTGCGCGCCAAGACCGATGAGTTCAAGCAGCGGCTGGCAAATGGCGAGACGACGATTGACGATCTGCTGGTCGAGGCGTTCGCGGTAGTCCGCGAGGCTTCCGTCCGGACGCTTGGACTCAGGCATTTTGACGTCCAAATGATCGGCGGCATGGTCCTGCACCAGGGCAGAATTTCCGAGATGAAGACCGGTGAAGGTAAGACTCTTGTCGCTACGCTGCCGATCTACCTGAACGCGCTATCAGGCAAGGGCGCGCATCTGATCACCGTGAACGACTACCTGTCCAAGCGCGACGCCAAGTGGATGGGGCCGATATATCATTTTCTCGGTTTGAGCGTCACGGCAATACGCGGGCGCAGCGCTGAATCGGGTTCGGATCGCGAGAGTTATATATTCGACCCTGCCTATGTTCCCGAAGATGAGGACGAATGGCCGGATCTGCGTCCGATCAGCCGCCGGGAAGCCTATCACGCCGACATCACTTATGGCACAAACCACGAATTCGGCTTCGATTATCTCTACGACAACATGGCGTTTTCCCAAGACGAGCTGGTCCAACGTGAGCTGAACTACGCCATCGTCGACGAGGTTGACAGTATACTTGTAGACGAAGCCCGCACGCCGCTAATCATCTCCGGCGCCGCCGAGAAGGCAACCGACCTGTATTACAAGGCGGATAAGGTAATCGCCCGGCTGGTCGCCGAGCGCGACTATACCATTGATGAGAAAGGCCGCACGGCCATGCTGACCGACGAGGGCATTCACCGCGTGGAGCAGGGTTTCGGCGTGGGGAATTTGGCCGACCCTGAGAACCTCGCCCTTATGCAGCACTCAAATGCCGCTCTCAAGGCGCGCGCCGTCTACAAGAAAGATGTTGACTACGTCGTCCGCGACGGCCAGGTCACTATCGTCGACGAGTTCACCGGGCGTCTCATGTTCGGTCGCCGTTACAGCGACGGCCTGCACCAGGCGATCGAGGCCAAAGAGAACGTGAAGGTCGAAGAAGAAAACCAGACCATGGCCACGATCACCTATCAGAACTTCTTCCGACTTTACGACAAGCTCGCCGGTATGACAGGTACGGCCAAGACCGAGGAAGAGGAATTCCGCAAGATTTACGCGCTGGACGTGGTCGAAATTCCGACCAACAGGCCGATGTGCCGGAGCGACAACCCGGACATCATTTATAAGAGTGAAGAGGCTAAGTTCCGGGGAATCACCACCGAGTTGCTTCAACTATACGCCAAGCAACAGCCGGTTTTGGTTGGAACCAGGTCAATTGAAGTCTCCGAACGGCTAAGCGAGCGGCTCATATCAGAGAGACTGCAGCTACTTGTCGCGACCATCCTCCTGCGTAACAAGTTGGAGGCGACAAAGGACATCGATGGCGAAAAGCGCAAGCAATATCACGCGCTGCTGAACAGCAAGTTCGACGAATTGACCATTCCAAAACTGAACGGATTGTCCAAGTTAGTTGGCATAAACTTAAACATGCTTATACAGGAGAACATTAAAGCGGCATGTGAAGCTTTGGGTATTCCTCCCCAAGGAGAGAGCCGCATCGATGAAGCTCTACGCGACGGCATAGTTCACAGCGTATTGAACGCGAAGTACCACGAGATGGAAGCGCAGATCATCGCCGACGCCGGACGCAAGGGCGCCGTGACAATCGCCACCAACATGGCGGGCCGAGGTGTGGACATCATCCTCGGAGGCAAATCGGAGGAGACGGGAGTCGTCGGCTCAGAGACTTCGGAACATGAAGAGGTCGTTGCGCGCGGCGGTCTGCATATTCTTGGAACAGAACGGCATGAAAGCAGGCGAATCGACAACCAGCTTCGTGGACGGTCGGGACGCCAGGGCGATCCGGGTTCGTCGCGTTTCTACGTCTCGCTTGAAGACGAGCTTATGCGCTTGTTCGGCGACCGCAGCAAGTCGTTCCTGCTCTCGGCCTGGCAGGAAGATATGGCTATGGACGCCAAGATGCTGTCCAAAATGATCGAGCGCGCGCAGAAGAAGGTCGAGGCGCACAACTTTGAAATCCGCAAGCACGTTCTGGAGTACGACGACGTGATGAACGTGCAGCGCGAGGTCATCTATGGCCAGCGCCGCAAGATACTGGAGGGCGTGGATCTCCGGCCTACGATCACGGATTATCTGCATAAGACGGTCGAGGAAGCCGTGGCGCAATACTATCCTGAAGGCATCCATCCGAGCGAGTGGGACCCACAGGAGTTATATGAGGTTTTAGACGAGATATTCCCGCTGTCCGTTTACGCGCGGCCTTCGGATTTGAAAGGCAAGCGCACTGATGATATTAAAGAGTTCCTTGACACAGTAGTCGAGCGCACATATCAGGACCGCGAAGAGGAGCTTGGCGAGGAAACGATGCGCGACATCGAGCGGCACATTGCTCTTCGCACCATAAACGCAAAATGGATCGAGCATCTGGATGCAATGGACTACCTGCGCGAGGGCATCGGCCTGCGCGGTTACGCCCAGCAAGACCCGCTGGTGGCCTACAAAAAAGAGGCTTATGAGATGTTCTCCGGCATGATGCATAGCGTCCAGGACGATATAGTCAGGATGATGTATCGCATCCAGTTGCAGGCGCCTCCTCCGATGAGACGCCCGCAGTACGCTAATCTGATGGAAGGCGCTCCCGACGACGGCGACGGCTCCGGCGGACCGGCTGCCATTTCATCCGGCGGCAAAGACAAAATCGGCCGCAACTACCCCTGCCCGTGCGGTAGCGGTAAGAAGTTCAAAAAATGCTGCCTCCCGAAAATTGAAGCGGGAGGAGCGATATAGTATTTTAGCTGTCAGCTGTCAGCTGACAGCTTATGCACGACGGTTAGGGAAAGATATTCCTGGAGGGATGGCAATGAGCCAGTTAAAAGATTTTACTGCCATAATTGAACGAGAAGCAGACGGATTTGTAGCGCTTTGCCCCGAACTTGATATAGCAAGCCAGGGTGACAACGTTGAGGAGGCGCGGCGGAATCTTTTAGAAGCGGTCGAGCTTTTCCTAGAGACCGCCGATGCGTCCGAGATTCAGCGGAGATTAAGCAACGAGGTTTACATAACTCGTCTGGAGGTCGCTTTTGGGTAAATTGCGCATTGAGACACTGCAATCCGTTATCCGCCAGTCGGGGCTGTCTCGGTCTTTGTTTGAGGCTGGCTAATAACATAGCTTTCTTAACCAAAGGAGGTAAAGGAAATAGTTCTGGAAGCAAAAAGAGAATTAGACGGGCTGCTGGACGAGCTAACCGAGCTCGGAGGCCATCTTTGACCTTGCCGGCAAACAAGCTCGTATTGGTGAATTAGAAAAACTAACCGGACGGTCCGGCTTTTGGGATGATCCCCAGCAAGCGCAAAAGACGATGCAGGAGTTGAACTCCCTGAAGGCGGACATCGACCCGTGGTTGTCGGCCAAACGGCAATTGGACGACTTGGAGGTCCTAGCCGAGATCGTGGAAGAAACCAAATCGGCGACTGACGTCCATGAGCTGGAAACTGAACTGGGGAAACTCAAAGCCAAAGTCGAGGCGCTTGAGCTTTCCACTTTGCTCGGCGGTGAGCATGACGCTTCCAACGCGATTATCGAGATCAACGCCGGGGCCGGTGGAACCGAAGCATGTGATTGGGTCGATATGCTTACCAGAATGTATCTGCGCTGGGCCGAAGACCACGGCTTCCATACTGAGATGATAAACTCCGTTCCAGGCGAGAGCGCCGGCAGCAAGAACGTGACATTCACGGTAGAAGGCCGCAACGTTTTCGGCTATTTGAAGTCGGAGCGCGGCGTTCACAGGCTTGTTCGTATTTCGCCGTTCGACGCGAACAAACGCCGGCATACGACCTTCGCCTCGGTCAGCGTGATGCCGGAAATCGAGGAGTCGGAAGTCGAAATCAACTCCGACGAGCTAAAGATAGACACCTATCGAGCCAGCAGCGCCGGTGGGCAGCACGTCAACAAAACCGATTCCGCTGTTCGTATTACCCACATACCCACTGGACTTGTCGTCACCTGCCAAAACGAGCGGTCGCAGCTGAAAAACAAGGAAAACGCGCTCAAGGTGTTGCAATCGAGACTGTGGCAAATCCAGCGTGAAGAAAACGAGGCGCGGCTCGCGGAGATTCGCGGCGATTTGGCTGCGATAGAGTGGGGGAACCAGATCAGATCCTACGTCTTCCAGCCGTATACGATGGTAAAAGACCACCGCACCGGGGCGCAGACCGGCGACGTGATTCGTGTGATGGACGGCAAAATAGACGATTTCATCCAGGCGTACTTGCGGTCTTAGTTAGAAGTTAGAAGTTAGGAGTTAGAAGTTAGAAGTTAGAAGTTAGGAGTTAGAAGGGGGAGGGAGTAGTTCCCACTCCTTTGGCCGTTGTTTCGGGATTTGAATGGAGCGCAGCGGAATGGAAATCCCGAAACAAGCCGCGTAAAGGAGGGGGTTAGGGGGAGGT